>JAZKDY010000152.1:0-4209 GCA_040387325.1 Pseudomonadota bacterium
ACGGTGGCCAGCGTGTGGCTGCGGTCAAGGCATCCGAGGCGAATTACGAAGCCGTGGTAATGGCCTACCGTGGCAAGGTGCGCCAGGCTGTGCGCGAGGTTGAAGAGGCCTTCGTGCAGCTCAACAGCACCGAGGCCCGCACACAAGACGCCATCGTCTCCACCAAGGGTTATGCCGAATCATTGGCGGCCACCCAGTCCCGCTTTGGCCAGGGCCTGGCCAGCCTGGTGGAACTGGAAGACGCACGCCGCAATGCGCTGGCTTCCGAATCTGCCCAACTGGCATTGGCGCTGGAGCGCAACCGCGCCTGGGTCGCGTTGTACCGCGCACTGGGCGGTGGCTTTGAGCCCGATGCGCTGACCAAGACCGCGGCGAACTGACCCTAGCCCAACCCAACACCCTTCTCCTAATTAATTGATGCGACGCGACACCACGATGCGGCCAAGGCTGCCACGGCCAAGCCCGCACTCACCGTGACACTGACCCAGCCCAAGAGCAGCATGCTGACCATCAAGCTGGCCGCCAACGGCAGCGTGGCCGCCTGGCAGGAAGCCAGTGTCGGCGCCGAGGCCAATGGCCTGCGTGTAGCCGAGCTCCACGCCAATGTGGGTGACAAGGTCAAACGTGGCCAGTTGCTGGCCAGTTTTGCCGCCGAGAGTGTGCAGGCCGACGTAGCCCTGGCCCGTGCCGCGGTGGCAGAGGCCCAGGCCAATGCCGCCGAGGCAGCAGCCAATGCCGACCGCGCCCGTGCCGTACAAGGCAGTGGCGCCATCAGCGCCCAGCAGGTCAACCAGTACCTGACACAGGAACAAACCGGCAAGGCGCGTGTGGCGTCGGCCCAGGCCCAGCTGGATTCCCAACTGCTGCGCCTGAAAAATACACAACTGCTGGCGCCCGATAGCGGCATCATTTCCGCACGCAACGCGTCCGTGGGCTCCGTGGTGGGCGCCGGTACCGAAATGTTCAAGCTGATCCGCCAGGGCCGTCTAGAGTGGCGTGGCGAAGTCACCGCCAACGAGATCGCCCGCATCACCCCCGGCACCGCCGTGCTGGTGACTGCTCCCGGCGGCACCCAGGTCAAGGGGAAGGTGCGCCAGTTGGCACCCACCGTGGATGCAGCCACCCGCAACGGCCTGGTCTATGTGGACCTGCAAGCCGCAGAGAAAGGTGTTGCCAACAGCTTCAAGCCCGGCATGTATGCACGCGGTGAGTTTGAGCTGGGCAGCTCTGGTGCGCTGACGCTGCCACAAACCGCGGTGGTGGTGCGTGACGGCTTCAGTTATGTGTCACGCATCGGTGCCGACAACCGCGTCAGCCAGCTCAAGGTGCAAACCGGCCGTGTGGTGGGTGACCAGGTCGAGATCCAGAGCGGTGTCAAGGCCGAGGACAAGCTGGTGGCCAGCGGTGGCGGCTTCCTCAGCGACGGGGACCTGGTCAAGGTGGTAAATAGTGCTGCAGCCCCCGTAGCACCTGCTTCTGCCGCTAGCAAATAAGGAGCAACTGATATGAATGTTTCTGCCTGGTCCATTAAAAACCCGATACCGGCGGTCATGCTGTTTGTGCTGCTGACGCTGGCGGGCATCATGTCCTTCAACGCCATGAAGGTGCAACAGTTCCCGGATCTGGAGCTGCCCACCGTCACCGTGTCTGCCAGCCTGCCGGGTGCTGCACCCGCACAGCTGGAGACCGAAGTGGCGCGCAAGATCGAAAACGCGATTGCACCACTGTCGGGCCTGAAAAACATCTACACCAATGTGTCGGACGGTAGCGTCTCTGTGACGGCCGAGTTCCGCCTGGAGAAACCTACACAGGAAGCCGTGGACGATGTGCGCAGTGCCGTGCAGCAGGTCCGCAGCGACCTGCCCAGCGACTTGCGCGACCCCATCGTCAGCAAGATGAATTTGTCCGGCGCGCCGATTCTGGCCTTCACCATCCGCTCCAGCAATATGGACGATGAAGCGCTGAGCTGGTTTGTCGACAACACCATCTCGCGCGCACTGCTAGGCGTGCGCGGCGTGGGCTCGGTGGCCCGCGTGGGCGGTGTGACGCGTGAAGTGCAGGTAGCGCTGGACCCGGTCAAGCTGCAAAGCCTGGGCGCCACAGCATCCGACATCTCGCGCCAGCTCAAGCAGGTGCAGACCGAAAGCGCCGGTGGCCGTGCCGACCTGGGTGGCTCCGAGCAGCCCATGCGCACCCTGGCCACGGTGGCCACGGTGGATGAACTGTCCCGCCTGGAGCTGACACTCAGCAGTGGCAAACGGGTTCGTCTGGATGAGATCGCTACCGTCAAAGACACTGTGGCCGAGCGCCGCAGCTTTGCCACGCTGAATGGCAAGTCCGTCGTCGGGTTTGAGATCACCCGCAGCAAGGGCGCCAGTGAAGTGGAAGTGGGCGCTGCCGTGCAGAAGGCACTGGCTGACCTGAAGGCCGCCCACCCCGATCTGGAACTGACCCAGGCCTTTGACTTTGTGACACCGGTGCAGGAAGAGTTCGACGCCTCCATGACCATGCTGTACGAAGGCGCTGTGCTGGCCGTCATCGTGGTGTGGTTCTTCCTGCGCAGCTGGCGTGCCACGCTGGTCTCTGCGGTCGCACTGCCACTGTCGGCCATCCCGGCCTTTATCGGCATGCACTACATGGGTTTCACAACCAATGTGGTGACGCTGCTGGCCCTCTCCCTGGTCATCGGTATCCTGGTGGACGATGCGATTGTGGAGGTGGAAAACATCGAACGTCACCTGCGTATGGGCAAGACGCCATACCAGGCCGCGATGGAAGCGGCCGACGAAATCGGCCTGGCCGTGATTGCCACTACCTTTGCATTGATTGCCGTGTTTTTGCCCACCGCCTTCATGAGTGGTGTGGTTGGCAAGTTCTTCAAGCAGTTTGGCTGGACCGCCGTGTTCGCCGTGTTTGCATCATTGGTCGTAGCCCGGGTGCTGACACCCATGATGGCGGCTTACATCATGAAGCCGTCCACCCACGTGCACGAAGAGCCAACCTGGATGCCGCTGTACCTGCGCATCACGCGCTGGACGTTGCACCACCGCTGGACCACCATGTTCGCGGCCATCGCCTTTTTCATCGGTTCGCTGATGCTGGTGCCCCTGATTCCCAGTGGTTTCATTCCGCCGGACGACAACTCCCAAACCCAGGTTTACCTGGAGCTGCCCCCGGGCACCACACTGGCTCAAACCAGCGTGGCAGCGGAACGCGCACGGGAGCTGATTGGCAAGGTGAAACACGTACAAAGCGTCTACACCACCGCTGGTGGTGGCGCCGTGGGCTCGGACCCCTTTGCCGGTGGTGCAAGCACCGAGGTACGCAAGGCCACACTGACCGTGTTGCTGGACGAACGCGGCAAACGCCCACGCAAACAGGTGATCGAGAGCGAAATGCGCACCGCGCTGTCTGAATTGCCGGGTACCCGCTTCAAGGTGGGTCTGGGTGGTTCGGGTGAAAAGTACATGCTGGCCTTGAAGGGTGAAGACCCGGTAGCCCTGGCGCAAGCCGCGGCAGCCGTAGAGAAAGACCTGCGCAAGATCCCCGGCCTGGGCAATATTTCGTCGAGTGCCAGCCTGACACGTGCCGAGATCGCCATTCGCCCGGACAACGCCCGTGCCGCCGAATTGGGAGTGACCAGCGCCGCCATCTCGGAAACGCTGCGCATTGCCACCATGGGCGACTATGAATCCGCGCTGTCCAAGCTCAACCTGAGCCAACGCCAGGTACCCATCGTTGTCAAGCTGGCAACCGACTCGCGCCAGGACCTGGAACTGCTGGGCCGCCTGATGGTGCCCGGCGTCAAGGGCCCGGTCATGCTGAGCCAGGTCGCCACGTTTGAAATGTCGGGTGGTCCGGCCGTCATCAGCCGCCTGAACCGCGTGCGCAATGTCAACTTTGAGGTGGAGCTGTCCGGCGTGCCGCTGGGCGAGGTGACCGAGGCCGTGGCCAAGTTGCCCTCCATCGTCAACCTGCCTGCGGGCGTGCAGCAGCTGGAAATTGGGGATGCCGAGGTGCAGGGCGAAATGGTCGCCGGCTTCGGCGTGGCCATGTTGACCGGCGTGTTGTGCATCTACATCGTGCTGGTGCTGCTGTTCAAGGATTTCCTGCACCCGATCTCCATCCTGCCATCGGTCATTCTGTCCTTCGGTGGCGCCTTCCTGGGCCTGTTGATCAGCGGCAAGATGTTGTCCATGCCGTCCTTCA
>JAZKDY010000153.1:0-3106 GCA_040387325.1 Pseudomonadota bacterium
TTATGAAAATTCTGATTTCCAACGACGATGGATACCTGGCCCCTGGCCTGATGGCGCTGTACGAGGCGCTGAAAGATGTAGCCCAGGTGGAGGTGATTGCGCCCGAGCAGAACAACAGCGCCAAGTCCAATGCATTGACCCTGCATTCGCCGCTGTATGTGCACAAGGCCAGCAACGGGTTTCGTTATGTGAATGGCACGCCGGCCGACTGTGTACACGTTGCGCTGACGGGTTTGCTGGACTACCGACCCGATCTGGTGGTCTCCGGCATTAACAATGGCGCCAATATGGGGGACGACACCATCTACTCAGGCACGGTGGGCGCGGCGATGGAAGGGTTTCTGTTCGGCATTCCGGCCATTGCCTTTTCGCAGGTCGAAAAAGACTGGCACCACCTGGACAGTGCCACACGCAAGGTGCGCGAGCTGGTGCAGTCCATGATCCAACAGCAGTTGATCACACACACACCGTTTCTGCTCAACGTCAATATTCCCAATTTGCCCTACGAACAAATCGGCAACTCCAAGCTGTGCCGCCTGGGCAAACGCCACGCCGCCGAAAAGGTCATCCAGCAAACAAGCCCGCGCGGTGACACCATGTACTGGATTGGTGCGGCGGGGCCCGTCAAAGACGATGCGGATGGCACAGACTTTCACGCCACGGCCCAGGGCCACATCTCCATCACACCGCTCAAGGTTGACCTGACCGACCACGACAACCTGGGCTATTGGGCGCAAACGGCGTCACGCCTGGCCACAGCGGTGTCAGACGCTGCGCCATGAAACAACGCCCTTCGTTCCCCGCCCGGCTGGACACCACACTGGCCAAAAACCGGCCCAGTGCCCATGGCGTACCCACACCACCGGCAGCAGCGGCTGGGCCTCAGCCTTCAAAGACGGCGGTGCCTCCCTCCGTGGGCAAAAAGCCTGCGCCGGCAGCCACCAAACCGGCCGCTCCACAAGGCCACGGCATGGAATCCAGTGCCGTGCGTACCCGCATGGTGCAGAAGCTGGCCGCAGGTGGCATCACCGATACCCACGTGCTGGCCGCCATGGGTGCCATTGAGCGCCACCGTTTTGTCGACAGCGCCCTGATCAACCAGGCCTACGAAGACACCAGCCTGCCCATTGGGCTGGGCCAGACCATTTCCAAACCCGGTGTGGTCTCGCGGATGCTGGAGCTGCTGCGCAATGGCAACAGCGGCAAACTCGGGCGTGTGCTGGAGATCGGCACGGGCTGCGGCTACCAGGCCGCAGTGCTGAGCTGCCTGGCCACCGAGGTCTACAGCATCGAACGCCTGCGCGGCCTGCACGACCGCGCGCGCGACAACCTGCGGCATCTGCGATTGCCCAATCTGCACCTGTTGTTTGGTGACGGCATGGTGGGCTATCCCAAGGGGGCACCGTATGCGGCCATCATCGCCGCGGCCGGGGGCGAGGCCGTGCCACAGGCCTGGGTTGACCAACTGGCTGTGGGCGGCCGTTTGGTGGCGCCTGTGGTCACGGTTGGCGCACCGGGCTCAGCGGGCAGTACCCAGGCCCTGCTGGTGCTGGACAAAACGGCGCAGGGTGTGCGCCAGACCATTTTGGAGGCCGTGCATTTTGTCCCCCTAAAATCAGGTGTTGCTTGAAGGAAGTGTCTATGTTCGGTTTCCCGCGTTCCGTTGTCTGGTTGTCCGCTGCTGCGGCGGTTTTGGTGCTGTCCGCCTGCGGCTCCAAGCCCCTGAACCATGCACCGGTGGAAGACCGTGTGTCGGTCTCCAACAAAGTCGAGATCACGCCACCGCTTGCACCTGTCAAGCAGCCGCCAGGATTTGAGAATGCGGGCAAGGCGGGTTACTACACCGTCAAGCCCAAGGACACGCTGATTGGCATTGGCCTGGAGGCCGGACAAAGCCACAAGGACATTGCCCGCTGGAACAACCTGGAGAACCCCAACAAGATCGAGGTTGGACAGGTCTTGCGCGTGACGCCACCGGTGGCCGTGACTGCCAGCGCATCCGCCTCCACGACCGATAACGGTGTGGCCGTTGCCAAACCGGTGTCTTCCAGCGCAGCTACTGCCACCCCCATTGCCCCCGGTGCAGCGGGCAAACCGGCATCGGCACCGGCTTCTGCCGCTGCCTCGGGTCCGGCCCCCGCCCAAGCCTCCGCTTCAGTCCCAGCGACCACCGCGGCCAGCGCATCACCCGCCGCCAGTGCCGCCAGCGACGATGACCTGGGCTGGATCTGGCCCGGCAGTGGCCCAGTACTGGCCGGATTTGACGAGGCCAAGAACAAGGGCCTGGACATTGGTGGCGCTGCCGGTGATGCCGTGCTGGCGTCGTCGGACGGCAAGGTCGTTTACGCCGGTGCCGGTTTGCGCGGCTATGGCAACCTCATCATCCTGAAGCACAACAACACCTACCTGACCGCTTACGCACACAACCAGACCCTGCTGGTCAAGGAAGACCAGTCGGTCAAGAAGGGCCAGAAGATCGCCGAAATGGGTAGTAGCGATGCGGACCGCGTCAAGCTGCACTTTGAGGTGCGCCGACAGGGTAAGCCTGTGGACCCGTCCAAATACCTGCCGGCGCGTTAAATCCCAGCATCCACCATGAAAAAACCCCGCAACAAGGGTTTTGACAGCAGCCCGGTAGAGCCGGGGCTTTCGGGGGATCTCATAGAGCGAAATAGCCTTGTAGCCCCCGAGGATATTGGTTCACACGCTACAGATTCAATAGCAATTCACGCAATGGAGTTGCTGGCGCATGACGGTGCTGCAGGTGAATCCGGTGCAGACGAGTCGGGCGACGCGTTGTCGTTGTACCTGCGGGGTGTGCGCCGCACCGAGCTGTTCACCCCCCAGGAAGAATTCGAGACCGCTACCCGTGCCCGTGCCGGTGATTTTGCCGCCCGCCAGAGCATGATCGAACACAACCTGCGCCTGGTGGTCAGCATCGCCAAGGGGTATATGGGCCGTGGTGTACCCATGGCCGACCTGGTGGAAGAGGGCAACCTGGGCCTGATGCATGCCATCGACAAGTTCGAGCCCGAGCGGGGTTTCCGGTTTTCCACCTACGCCACCTGGTGGATACGCCAGTCGGTGGACCGCGCGCTGATGTACC
>JAZKDY010000154.1:0-766 GCA_040387325.1 Pseudomonadota bacterium
CGGTCAGCGTGCGCGTGGCCCGTGCCAGCAAGGTCATCGGCATGCCGTTGACACAAGCCCAGTGCGTGGACGCGCTGGAGCGCCTGGGTCTGGCTGTCACACAAGCCGATGGCGTGTTGACCCTGGTGCCACCGTCCTACCGTTTCGACCTGCTGATCGAAGAAGACCTGATCGAAGAAATCGCGCGTATGGTCGGTTACGACAACCTGCCGCACACGCCACCGCTGGCGCCCATCACCGCCAAGATCCGCACCGAAGCCGCGCGCGGCCCGTTCGCCGTGCGCCGTTCGCTGGCAGCTCTGGGTTACCAGGAAACCATCAACTTCAGCTTTGTGGATGAAAGCTGGGAGCATGGTCTGGCGGGTAATCCCAATCCCATCAAGCTGCTCAACCCGATTGCCAGCCAGATGAGCGTGATGCGATCCACTTTGCTCGGCTCGTTGTTGCAGGTGTTGAAGTTCAATCAGGCCCGCAAACAACCGCGCGTGCGCGTGTTTGAGCTGGGCCGTGTGTTTCTGCGCGATGCTTCCGTCAAGAGCACCGACACCACCGTCGAAGGTTTCGACCAACCCATGCGTGTGGCCGGTCTGGCCAGTGGCGGTGCCGATGCGCTGCAGTGGGGCCGCAAAGAGCAGGGCGTTGATTTCTTTGACGTCAAGGGTGATGTGGAAGCCTTGTTGGCACCGCTACAAGCCCAGTTTGTGCCCGGTAACCATCCCGCCATGCACCCTGGTCGTTGCGCGCAGGTCGTATTGGACGGCAAGGC
>JAZKDY010000154.1:776-21020 GCA_040387325.1 Pseudomonadota bacterium
GATGACGTGACCCATGCTGCCCTGATGGCTGCCATCTGGGCAGCGCCAACGGCCGGGTTGTTGCGCGACGCACAATTGTTCGACGTGTACCGGCCCAAGCCAGCCAAAGACGCGGCATCGGCGGAAGGTGCCACTGATCGAAGTCTGGCCGTGCGCCTGACGCTCAACAGCGATGAAGCTACGCTGTCTGAAGAACAGATTGAGTCGGCTGTAAAAGCCATTGTGGATCAGCTGACAGGCCATTTGGGTGGCCGCCAGCGTACCTGACGGGGTCATCGTGTTACAAGAAAAGGATAGCAGTGCTATGGATTTTTCTGTTGAAAGCCTGGAAACCCCGGCACTGACCAAAGCGCAACTGGCCGATATGCTGTTTGAGCAAATTGGCCTGAACAAGCGCGAGTCCAAGGACATGATTGACGCCTTCTTCGACCTGATTGCCGCCAGCCTTGTAGACGGTACTGACGTGAAGATTTCGGGGTTTGGCAATTTCCAGATCCGAACCAAGGCACCCCGACCCGGTCGGAATCCACGTACCGGCGAAGCCATTCCCATCCAGGCCCGACGTGTCGTGACCTTCCACGCCAGCCATAAACTCAAAGAACAAATCCAGGAAGTCTCCTGATCCCGGTTGCATTTGTGACGTAAACGTAACAATTTGTGCGGCAGTGCCGCAATCAGTCTTTGCGCTGAGGCAAAACTTAGAGTAACCTCTACGCTTTCCCTCGTACAGCATTGATTTCAATGGAGAAAACTCTCCCTCCCATACCTGCCAAGCGTTATTTCACCATCGGTGAGGTGGGGGATTTGTGCGGCGTAAAACCCCACGTGCTACGGTATTGGGAGCAAGAGTTCACGCAACTGCGCCCTATGAAGCGGCGTGGCAATCGGCGGTATTACCAGCACCACGAAGTTTTGATGATCCGCCGGATCCGCGATTTGTTGTACGACCAGGGTTTTACGATCAGTGGTGCACGCAACAAAATGCAGGAATTGCTGCAAAACGAGCGCGACAAAAAACGCAACGGGGAGGTCATGCTCGAAGGTGTTGAGGTTTTGGAAGTAGACGACGCAGATTTGGAAGACTTTGAAGACAGTCAGTCATCAGAATTTTTGGAAGAAAGCGCAGTGCATCTTTTGCACGTGCGCAGAGAATTGTTTGAAATTCGTGAGTTGCTGCTCGCTTGAGCCAAAGAGTGCCGTTTCGCCGGGTTATAATTGAAGGCTAGATCGGTGTGTGGCGCAGCCTGGTAGCGCACTTGCATGGGGTGCAAGGGGTCGAAGGTTCGAATCCTTTCACACCGACCATAACGAATGACAAAAGCCTCTAAGTAGCGATACTTAGAGGCTTTTTTCATTGGGGAAATTGCGCAGCGTGTGTCAGTGATGTTCAGTGGCATACACTAACTTGCAAGTCAATCCGGGGGAACAACGGGGGAACGAATGGGTGATTGGGCCGATTTCCAATGGCTGTTCCCCCAATCCCCACCGTACTTCCAGATTTGATTGCAATGGGAGGTGCACAAAATGCTGCGCCAACAGCGTACCTAGTGAGCGTGCAAACCACGTCTTTCCCCGCAAGCAGCTGCAAAAGTAGTCGTCATACAGGCGTAAACAAACGCAGGTTTTTCATGGCCGGCGGTTATTGCCCGACAGACAGGTTGTTGGCACGGCTTGGGCTGATTGTTTATTAGCGGTTTTCTTGAGTTTGGCCACTCATCCGGTTTGCGGCTGGCTATTTATACAGTATCCTATAGCCTGCGCCCTTCAACAATGGCCGCCATGCCCCGCACCACTGTCATTAACAACATCGCCCTTAGTCGCACCCACGCCCGGCGGCTGCGGGATGTGTACCGTTCCGCCGGCTGGCCCTGTCTCGACAGTGTGGAGGTGGAGCTGTTGGCCGCAGGCCTGCTGGAGCGCTTGGCCGAGCCCAGTGGGCACGACAAGGTACGGCTGACCGACGCTGGCATCAGGTTTTTGGCCGATGCCTTTCACACCAACCGCCAGGCCCGCTCGGCCCACGAGCTGCTGGTGGACCGCGTGGCGCAGCAGATGCTGCGCGATGGCCGCATCGTCTGGACGGACCTGAGCATACGTGCGCGGTTGCCGTCGGAGCCCGATGAAAAGACGCGTTGGAAGGTCTGTATGCCCGACGTGTTCTCCATCCGCAACACCACGGTGGCGGGCTACCTGGAGCCGGTGGTGCACGAAATCAAGGTCAGCCGGGCCGACTTGCTGGGTGACCTCAAATCCAAGGACAAACGCGACAGTTACCTGGATGCCGGCGGCCAGTGCTGGTATGTGCTGGGCTGCAACCGCAAGGGCGAGGCGATTGCAGAGGCTGACGAGATTCCGCTGCAATGCGGCGTGATGGTGCTGCAGGGTGATCGGTTGGAGGTGCTGCGCAATGCACCCAAACGCGCGGTGGCGGATCTGCCGTTTGCACTGTGGATGGTGCTGGCCAAGGCCACGCCCTTGCGTGCGCATGCCGATCTGGGCTCAGACGGGCCGGACCAGTCCATGCTGCTGGAGCGGGCTCCCGATGGTCCTGGCGATCCTCTTCCATGAGTGACGCGGCGGGTTACAGCGTATCGGTGCGCAACCTGTGCGAGTTTGCGGCCAAGCTGGGCGACCTGGATTTGCGCTTTACGCCATCCCCCACGGCGCAGCAGGGCAGGGAAGGCCACCAACTGGTGGCCAGCCGCAGAGCACCCGGGCATGAGGCAGAGGTAACACTGTCAGGCATCTACACCGGCACTGGCTATGCGCAGGCGGACGCCCCGCTGCGTATCAGCGGCCGCGCCGATGGGTATGACCCCGCCACCAATGTGCTGGAAGAGGTCAAGACCTTTCGCGGCGCACTATCAGCCATAGCCCCCAACCACCGCGCCCTGCACTGGGCCCAGCTCAAGGTGTATGGCCGACTGATGTGCCAGAGCCGCGATCTGCCCCACATCACGTTGAGCCTGGTCTACTTTGACGTGGTGGACCAGACTGAACACCCCAGCAACGAAGACTGGACCGCCGCCGATCTGGAGGCTTTTTTTGATGCGCTGTGCGAACGTTTCATGGCCTGGGCGCAGAGCGAACTGGCCCACCGGCGTAGCCGCGATGCGGCTCTGCAGGCACTGGAGTTTCCGCAGTTGCCGTTCCGGCCCGGCCAGCGTGACCTGGCAGGTGCCGTCTACAAGACCTGCGTGCAGTCCCGCACCCTGCTGGCACAGGCGCCCACCGGCATTGGCAAGACCATAGGCACGGTGTTCCCCGCGCTGCGCGCAATGCCCGAGCGTGGCACCGACAAACTGTTTTTTCTGACGGCCAAGACCCCCGGGCGTGGCGTGGCACTGGAGGCCTTGCACACCGTGCGCAGCGCCCACGTCGGACTCAGGCTGCGGGTGCTGGAGCTGGTGGCTAAAGACAAATCCTGCGAACACAAGGACAAGGCCTGCCACGGCCAGTCCTGCACCCTGGCCCAGGGGTTTTATGACCGGCTTCCCCAGGCCCGGCGCGCCGCCGCCGCACAAGGCTGGCTGGACCAGCAGGGCCTGCGCACGGTTGCGCTGCAGCATGCGGTCTGTCCTTACTACCTGGGCCAGGAGATGGTGCGCTGGGCCGATGTGGTGGTGGGCGACTACAACTACTACTTTGACCGCAGCGCCATGCTCTACGGCCTGACCCAGCTCAATACCTGGCGCATCAGCGTGCTGGTGGACGAGGCGCACAACCTCTACAGCCGCGCCTGCAGCATGTACAGCGCCGACCTGACGCAGGCGGAGACCGCAGCGGTGCGCCCCGAGCTGCCTAGCGTACTGCGCCGCCCTGCGGACGAGGTACTGAACCAATGGGATCTGCTGGTGATGGAAGCCCGGCGCGGTGAATCGGTGCAGCCCTGGAGCCTGCTCAAAGAAGTGCCGGATGCCTGGCTGCGCAGCCTGCAGCGCTTCAACAGTGTGGTGGGTGAATACCTGAATGACCACGCGGCCGAGGCCCAGGGCGCCTGGTTGTCATTTTTCTTCAAGACCCTGGCCTTTGCCACGCTGGCCGAAGAGTTTGGCGAACACTCCTTGTGCGAGTTGAGCCTGGCCACATCAGGCGACACATTGGAAGAGAACGATGCTGCCAGTCTGACACTGCGCAACATCGTGCCCGCCCATTTCATCCGGCCCCGGGTGGAGGCGGCCGACTCCCTGGTGCTGTTCTCGGCCACACTCAACCCGGCCGACTACTACACCAATCTGCTGGGCCTACCCGACAACGCACAGTCCATCGACGTGCCATGCCCGTTTGACCCGGCACAACTGGCGGTCAGCGTCCATCCCCTGTCCACCCGGCGCGATGACCGTGTGCTGACATTGGATGCGCTGGTGGATGTGATGGCCGCGCAATACGCCCAGCAGCGGGGCAACTACCTGGCATTTTTCAGCAGCTTTGACTACCTGGAGTTAGCCCTGGCGCGGCTGCAGGCGCGGCACCCCGATGTGCCGGTCTGGGCCCAGCAGCGCCAGATGCACGAGGCTGCCCGCCACGCCTTCCTGCGGCAGTTTGATGCGCGGGGCCAGGGCATTGGTTTTGCGGTGCTGGGCGGTGTGTTTGGCGAGGGGGTGGACCTGCCGGGCAAGCGGCTCATAGGCGCTTTCATCGCCACACTGGGGCTGCCCCAGTTTGATGCGGTGAACCACGCCATTTGTGAACGCATGCAGACCCTGTTCGGCCGCGGCCACGATTACACCTATGTGTATCCCGGCATGCAAAAGGTGGTGCAGGCGGCCGGGCGGGTGATACGCACCCAGACCGACACGGGCGCCGTGCTGCTGCTGGACGAGCGTTACCGTGAGCACCGCTACCGCAGCCTGCTGCCAGGCTGGTGGAATATCGCTATCATTTAAATAGCGGTACCGTCATATCCGGCGGGGGCTAGAGGCTAATTTTGCTTAAAGCGCCTTGAGCCGCTCCAGAGCGGCATGCAACGTGGCATCCTGCTTTGCGAAGCAGAAGCGCACCACACGTTGGTCGAATCCATTGCCGTAGAAGGCCGACAGTGGAATGGCAGCCACACCAATCTCGCTCGTTAACCACTTGCAGAAATCCGCTTCTCCCAAATCGCTGACCTGCGAGATATCCACACACTGGAAGTAACTGCCCTCGGACGGCAGCAGGCGCAGGCGGGTGGGGGCCAGGCCGGCGCGGAACAGGTCGCGCTTGCGCTGGTAGAAGGTCGGCAGCTCCAGATACGGCGCAGGGTTGGCCATGTAGGCTGCAAGACCAAATTGCACCGGCGTGTTGACGGTAAACACATTGAACTGGTGGACCTTGCGAAACTCCGCCATCAAACTCGCCGGCGCTGCCACGTATCCCACTTTCCAGCCCGTCACGTGGTACGTCTTGCCGAAGCTGGAGACGATAAAAGCGCGTTCCGCCAGACCGGGATAACGGGCCGCGCTTTCGTGCGGCGCCCCGTCGAACACCATGTGTTCGTAAACTTCGTCGCTGATCAATAGTACGTCGGTTGGGGCCAAAATTTCCTGCAGGCGCAGCATGTCCGACCGCGTCCACACCGTGGCACTGGGGTTGTGCGGGCTGTTGACGATGATGGCCCGGGTCTTGGGCGTGATGGCGGCAGCGATAGCGTCGAAGTTGGGCCTGAAGGTGCCGGGTGTCAGGGGTACGCGTACTGCCGTGCCGCCGGCCAGTTCGATATTGGGCACATAACTGTCATAACAGGGTTCCAGCACGATGACCTCATCACCCGGGTGGACGATGGCCAGGATGGCGGTGATGATGGCCTGCGTGGCTCCGGCTGTAATGGTGATTTCGTCTGCAGCCCCGTAGATGTAGCCATAGAGTGCTTCAATTTTGCTGGCAATCGCTTCGCGGAACAGTGGCACGCCCGGCATGGGCGGGTACTGGTTGTGGCCGGTCTGCATGGCCTGCGTCACCTGGTCGATCAGGGCCGGGTCGCAGGCAAAGTCCGGGAAACCCTGGCCCAGGTTCACCGCCTTGTGCTGGGCGGCCAGCGCCGACATGACGCTGAAGATGGTGGTGCCCACATTGGGCAGGCGTGAGGTAAGCGTAGGAGTCATGTCCGCAAAGTCTTAGTAGTCGTAGTTCTCGGTGTGCCCATCCATCGCGCGGGCGATGAGCTTGCGGTCCAAGCGGTCGCTCAGCAGTTCGGCAAAGGTGAACACAAAGTTGCGCAGGTAGGCGCTGCGTTTGAAGGCAACGCGGGCCACGTTTTGGCCAAACAGGCCCCCGGCGGGGCGCACCACCAGGCCACCCTTGCCACCGTCTTCGATCACATCGCGCACGGCCATTTCGGCCGCAATGCCAACGCCCAGGCCCAGGCGCACATAGGTCTTGATCACGTCCGAATCGATGGCTTCCAGCGCGATACGCGGCGTGAGCTTGCGGGTGGCGAAGGCCGTGTCAATCTTGGTGCGGCCCGTAAAAGAGGGGTGGTAGGTGATCAGCGGCTCCTGCGCCACGTCTTCCAGCGTGATGCGCTCCTTGCGCGCCAGCGGGTGGTCGGTGGGCAACACCAGCATGTGTTGCCATTCGTAGCAGGGCAGGGTGACCAGTTCACTGTAGTCAGCCAGGGACTCGGTAGCGATGCCGATCTCGGCCACTTCGTCGATCAGCATACGCGCCACCTGGTCGGGCGAACCCTGGTGCAGGCTGATATTGACCTTGGGGTAGGCGGCGCGCAGGGCGGCCACTTTTTCCGGGAGCACGTAACGGGCCTGGGTGTGGGTGGTGGCGATGGACAGGGTGCCACTGTCTTCGGCGCTGTACTGCTCACCAATGCGTTTGAGGTTGCCGACCTCGCGCAGGATCAGGTCAATGCTTTTGAGCACATGCTGGCCGGGCTCGGTCACACGTTTGAGACGTTTGCCGTGGCGGGCGAAGATTTCTATGCCCAGTTCTTCTTCCAGTTCAATGATGGCTTTGGAGACCCCGGGCTGCGAGGTGTGCAGGGCTTTGGCAGCTTCCGTCAGGTTGAGGTTGCGGCGTACGGCTTCCTGGACAAAACGGAATTGGTGCAGGTTCATATCGAATCTCTACTAAAGAAGAGATTCATTATGCCGGAATAAACGATTCCTACAGGCCGTCCAGCGCAATTTGCGCCATCAATTGCACCAGGCGTGGGTCTTCACCCACAGCGGCCTTGAGCGCGAATTGGGTTTCCGGATAGCTGGCCCGCAGCGCGGCAACCAGTTGGGGCAGGTCTTCCCGCGCATGTTTGCCCACGCCCAGGAACATGGGCAGTATGGTGATGGCCTGCACACCTTGCTGCACAAGGGTTTGCGTTGCGGTGCCCAGGTCGGGTGTGCTGAGTTCCAGATAGGCGCAGACCACTGGCGTTTGGGTCGCCAGCGTGGCGATGTGCGCGGCCACCGCCTCAATGGGTTTGTGCCACAGCGGGTCGCGCGAGCCGTGGGCAAAAAGGATGATGCCGCGGTTGGCGGAGGCAGCGGTCGTCATCGTCGTATCACCAGCCAGGAAAATGCCGTCAGGGAAACGATGGAATAGATCAACCCCGGCAGCGCGGCGGTGATCCAGGGCCACCACCCGCGCAGCGCCCCCAGGTCGCCCAGCACATTGTTCAGCAGCACAAAACTGATGCCGGCCATGACACCACCAAAGACATACGTGGCCACGCTGCCGGAGCGAAAGTGAAAGTAGGCAAAGGGCAGTGCCAGCACCACCATGACCAGGCAGCTCAGGGGGTAGAAGACTTTCTTCCAGAACTGGATCTCATACTTCTGTGCGGCCTGGCCATTGGCGTCCAGGTGGCGCATGTACTGGAACAGGTCGATGGTACCCATGCGCTCCGGTCGCAGCACCGCGGTAGCCACCATTTCACCGCTGATCTGGGTGGGCCAGCGGAACGTGTCAAGCACCTTGCGGTCCACCTTGGATGCATTGGCGTCCACGGTGGTGAATTCGGTGTGGTCCGCCTTTTCCAGCAACCATGACTCGTCTTTGCCAAAATGTGCGGTCTGCCCCTCGGTCGTGGAAACCAGGATGCCCTGGTTGTCAAATTCGAAGATACGCACATCGCGCATGCTGCCATCCGGCGCCAGTGCGCCCACATTGACGGCGTAGTGGCTGTAGGCTTGGCGCTCCTTGAGCCAAGCGCCGGTCTTGCCAACCGTGACCTTGCCCTGGTAACGCGACTTCAGCAACTGCGCCGATTTGTCCGCCATCGGGGCCAGGTAATCGCCCACAGCAAAGGTGAAAACCACAAAACCCAGTCCCAATACCAGCAGCGCGCGCAGGGCCCGCCAAGGCCCCAGCCCGCTGGTTCGCAGAATTGTGAACTCGGAACTTTGGGCCAGCCGTGCCATCACAAAAATGGTGCCTATCAGCACGGTGATGGGCAACAATTCGTACAAATGGCTGGGCAGCAGCAGTGCCACATAGATCAGCGCCTGTGCGACGGTGTAGCCGGTGTTCCGGTGTTTGCCAACGGCCTGCAGTTCTTCCACAAAATCGAAGAAGTAGAACAGTGCGACAAAACCCAGCGTGACCAGGATGACGGCGAGGATGACCTCACCGTAGAGGAGCCTGCGTATGGTTTTCATGGTGCGTCCTTGGCAGCACACTGCTTGCGGCGGGCCGTTCCGGGCATCTGGAAGACCCAGTTGTTGTGCCGTTTGGCGAGCCACAACAACGCCAGGGCCAGTGCACCACCGTGCAACACCAGCAGGTACACGCCGAAGTGCACCTGGCTGGTTTCTATCCAGCTTTTGCCCAGTATCAGCAGGTTGAAATAGACGATAAAGGCGCCAAAGGCAAAGCCCAGGTTGGCGGTGCGCCCCACCCGCGGGTTGACGCCGGCCGCAGCCAGGCCAATGAGAACGAAGTTGACCGCCGCCAGCGCCAGGCCCGCGCGCCAGGACAGCTCGGCCAGGTGGGCCTTGCTGGGTGTAGCCAGCAACTCCAGTGTGCCCTTGGCACCCGACGGCACAAAACTGCGCGCCGATTGGTCCGGTGCGTCGACCTGCACGCCATAGGTGGTAAAGGCGGCCACGGTAAGGTCGGGTTTGCCGGCCACCTTTTCCAGGCGCTGGCCATTCTCCAACACCAGAAACTTTTCACCATGCATTTCCTTGAGCTGGCCACTGCGGGCCGAGGTAATGGTTTCCTTGTTGTCCTTGTGGGTGGCAATGAACACATTGCTGCCGGCCTGGGTGGTGCTGGCGTCTTTCTCAATAAAGAAAACCCGGTCGCCGTTGGCCGACTCCTGGAACTGGCCGGGCTCTATGCGGGCGATATCTCCGCGCTTGTCGTACCGGTCACGCATGTCCTCGATACGGCTCAGGGCCCAGGGCAGTATCAAAAAGGCCAGCGCCGCAATGACGATGAGGATGGGCCAGGCGAAGCGGAACAGCGGCCCTATCAATGAGGTCAACCCGCGCCCGCTGCCAAACCAGATCACCATTTCACTGTCGCGAAACATACGTGTCAGCACGCTGAGCACGGCAATAAACAGGCACAGCGACAAAATAACCGGCATCTGCGAGAGCACTGTGTAGCCCATGATAATCATCACATCCGACGGGTTGAACACCCCACGTCCGGCCTCACCCAGCGTGCGAATCAGCGTCATGGTCATCACCACCGTGATCAGCACAACCAGGGTTGCACCAAAACTGCGCGCGAGTTCTTTGCGGATGGAGGAATGGAATAACATGGCGGCAAAGGAAAACCTGAATTATGAACTTTGAACTGAAAGCTACCGGCCTCGCAGGGGTCTCTACCGAGAAATGTGACGCGCTGATTGTCTTGGTACCCCAGGATTTCAAGGCCGGCAAAGACGATTTGTCCACCTTGATCGCGCAAACCCTGAAGGCCGGTGATCTGGAAGCAAAAACCGGAAAATCCCTGTGCCTGTACCGGCCCGTGCAGGCTAACGCCACCCGAGTGGTATTGGCAGGCATTGGTGCGGGATCCGCCCGCGATGTCCGTGGCGCCGTGTTGTCGGCTGTGGCCGCAGCCAAATCCTCCTCGCTGAAGAAACTGCTGGTGTGTTTTGCCGCACCGGCCCGTGAAGAGGCTGTGCGTGCCGTGGTCACGGCGGTGGCCGATGCCAGTTATACCTACACCACCACCAAATCCAAGCCCGAAGGCCGCACCTTGTCCAAGGTGCTGGTGGTCGCCAGCAATGCAACCGAGGTGCAGACCAGCTTTGACCGTGCGGTGGGCATCGTCACCGGAGCGGAACTGACCAAGGAATGGGCCAACCGTCCGGCCAACCACGCCACGCCCACGCTGCTGGCACACGCGGCACAAGAGTTGGCACAGTTCCCCAAGATCAGCTGCGAAGTTTTGGGCCCCAAGGAAGTCGCAAAGCTGGGCATGGGCGCCTTCATGGCGGTGGCCCAGGGCTCGGACCAGCCACTGCGTTTTATCGTCCTGAAGTACAACGGCGCGGCCAAGACCAAGGCCCCTACTGTGCTGGTGGGCAAAGGCATCACCTTTGACTGTGGCGGTATTTCCATCAAACCTGCGGCAGAGATGGATGAGATGAAGTTCGACATGTCGGGCGCCGCCAGCGTGCTGGGCGTATTCCGATCGCTGGCCGCACTCAAGCCAGCCATCAATGTGGTGGGGCTGATCGCCGCCTGCGAAAACCTGGTGAATGGCAGTGCCGTAAAGCCGGGTGATGTGGTGACCAGCATGAGTGGGCAAACCATTGAAATCCTGAACACCGACGCCGAAGGGCGTCTGGTCTTGTGTGATGCGCTGACCTATGCCGAGCGCTTCAAGCCTGCAGCCGTGGTGGATATTGCAACGCTGACCGGCGCCTGCGTGATCGCCTTGGGCGGCGTGCGCAGTGGTTTGTTTGCGGCAAATGAAGCACTGGGCAATGCCCTGTTTGCAGCGGGCGAGGCCGCACAGGATGGTTGCTGGAGAATGCCGCTGGATGAGGAATACGCCGAAGGCCTGAAAACCAATTTCGCCGATGTTGCCAACTTGGGCGGGCGGGCCGGGGGTGCCATTGCCGCAGCCAAGTTCCTTCAACGCTTTACCGAAAAATTTCCGTGGGCACACCTGGATATCGCGGGCACCGCCTGGAAGAGCGGTGCCGCCAAGGGTGCAACGGGGCGCCCAGTAGGCCTGTTGGTTGAATACCTGATGGATCAGGCACAGACCAAGTGACCGAACTGGCCTTTCACTTCGGTGCGCCAGACAAGCTTGCCTACACCTGCCGCTTGTTGCGCAAAGCGGTGGGCAGTGGGGCAAAAGTTGTACTTGTGGCCGATGCACAATCCCTTGCACAAGTAGACGCAGACCTGTGGGCCTTGTCGCCCACCGAGTTTGTGCCACATGCCATGGCCTCTGCCAGCGGATCCGGGCACAGCCGATCGCCGCTACTGCTGGCGACCGATACCGCACAGGTTCCGCAGCAAGCCGGTGTCTTGGTCAATCTGACAGATGCCGTGCCAGAGGGTTTTGAGCGATTCGCCCGTGTGATTGAGGTGGTCAGCACCGATGCAAATGACCGCGATCTGGCCCGCCAGCGCTGGCGGCACTACACCGAACGGGGTTACACGATCACACGGCACGACTTAACGCTAAAACGTGTGGATTGATGCCAGCAACCAAGCCAGTCCCGCGGTTTGTTCCCACGCTGACCGAGGTGGTCCAACCCGGGCGGCCCATCACTCCAGCAGCAATAGACATCGAACAACTGGTGCAGCAGGCCCTGCACTTGGCCAGGCCCCGGCTGGAGCAGCAGCTTCGCGTAGCGCTGCACGCCCTGGTCGAGCAACACCTGCGTGTCGAGGCACCACGCATGCAGCTTGAACTGGAAGAGGCCATCAAGGCGGCTGTGGCACAGACCATTGCCGGTGGAGCTCGGGCAAAGAAATGATTCGGGTTTTGTGCCTTTTTGCGGCACAAATTCAGAAAACCTGGCCAAAGGCTGCTTATAATAGAAGGCTCTGGATCGGTGGATGAGCGGTTTAAGTCACACGCCTGGAAAGCGTGCGAGGGGTAAAACCCTCCGCGGGTTCGAATCCCGCCTGATCCGCCAGTTGGAATCCCTAAGTAGTTTTACTACTTAGGGATTTTTTTTGCACATTTCGTTATAAATCAACGACTTATATGAAGTTTGCAATGTTGTTTCTGGGTAATTTCCTGTCAATATACCCTCAGACTCACCCCAAAAATACCCTCAAATGCCCAAAAATCCCCACTTGCTTGAGGGTAGTTCGTGGGGTATCTTAAAGATCCACCTTTAGATACCCTCAATCAAATGGCAACTACAGCACTTACTGAGTCGGCTTGCAAATCAGCCTTACCAAAGGAAAAAGACTACAAATTGGCGGGTGGTTATGGGATGTACCTTTTTGTGACCCGTAGCGGCGGAAAAATTTTTCGCATGAACTACAAAATAGATGGGAAATTCAAGACCATCGTGCTTGGGCCATATCCGTTGCTTTCGCTAAGGGCCGCAGAGAAAAAACGCGATGAGGTTCGCCTGAAGTTGGTCAACAAGGTTGATCCGCAACCCAAGGAGGTTGTCAAAGAAGCAATCTCGTTCACCCAATTGCTTGATCTATACATGAGACACAAAGCGTCGGGTGGACTGTTTACTCCCAAGTATTTGCTCAATATTCGCAATGGTTTAGCCATGCATGTGGGTAACTACCTTGGCGAACGGAACTTTGCCAGTATCACCAGAGCTGATTTGTTGGGCGCTCTAATGAACCTTAATAGTGCAAACAAATTTTCCTACGCCAGGAAGATACGGATGTGGTGCGTTGGACTATGGGAGTGGGCGATGGAATTGGGGTACTGTGTTTCAAATCCCGCGGCAATGATCAATCCAAATGTTGCGTTTGGCGCCAAACCAGTCAAGGGCTTTGCCGCATTGCGACTTTCAGAGGTGCCCGAATTCTTGAGAAGGTTGCAGAATGAGCGTCTGCAAACATCTGTTTTTGCCTGTCGAATGCTTGCTCTAACCTGGGTCAGAACCGAAGAATTGAGGCAAATGAAATGGGAACATATAGAAGGGGACCTATGGCGCGTTCCTGCCAGTCAAATGAAAGGCGAAGCCGATTCCAAGCGTGAACATCTGGTGCCGCTCCCAGCGCAGGCATTGCAGCTGCTTGAAGTAATCAAACCGTATAGCCGAAACAGCTTGTTTGTTTTCGCCTCAGATCGTGATATCAAGCGCCCGATGACACAAAACTGTGTACTCGATTTGATCAAGAGGATGGGTTACCAGCAGCGTATGACTGGGCACGGATGGCGTAAGGTTGGCTCGACCTGGGCTAATGAACAAGTCAACGGGGATGGAATAAGAAAATACGACCCAGATTGGATTGAAATGCAGTTGGCCCACCAAGACGGTAGCGTGCGCGGAATCTACAACAGCGCGGAATATCTCCAACCCCGTCGATTAATGCTGCAGGATTACGCAGATTGGTTAGACAAAGCCAATGAAGGTTTGTGAAAAAGTGTGCGCGGCCGATATGGAGGGTAGCCACGCTTCGTGAAAGAATTTGATTTCACGTACAACACTCGCGTCGCCCTTAGTTATAGTGATTCTGACCGTGCCGCCAAAGCAGATGAGGGCATCACTGGCAGGCGACTGACCCGTTTGAACAGCAAAATCCCAACCGTTATCGAAATGCTTATAGGTTGTTGCATAAAAAAAGCCCCTGCGCCTAAGAGCAGGGGCTTTAAGACACGACTAAAACTAGATCGTGTGAACCTGGCAGTTTCCGCTGGTGCTTACCAGTGATATTGCATGGAGGCAGTCCTGCTTGTTTTGGTAGCCCTCGCCAGAATTGGCGATTTTTCGGTTGTTGGCAGCAAGCAGATACCACCGCCATTGCCCGAGTTGGTCTTTGTAGACGTAGTAAGCCATTTTTGGCTCCTTGGAGATTAATTTGAAAACATATTTGTTCAGCTACAACTATCAAAACGCAGAGTCCGTTATTGAAATTCGTGCCGAATCAGCTGATGACGCCCGTAAGCGTGTTGCGCGACTTCAATACGCCACCCTTGATGGCGAATTGATGGCGAAGATTCCTGCAAGCCGAGGATTGGCGGTTTTTCTTTCGCCGTTACTCAACTTTTTGACCTCCATCCTTCCGCACAAAGGACGGTAACCACTTTTAGTAGTCCATCCAGCGCAGCCAAAAGGGCGTAGCCAAGCTACGCCCTTGGTGCTAAAATCCCGGCTGTCTAGTGCGCAACGCTAGATAGCTTTAAGTTCTCCGGATGGCATTGCCAGCGAGTCGCATCCAAAGTGTTGTCACCTTGAGTCCTTTCAAGTTTTAAGCCGGTCAGGCATAGTTGCATCTGAAGCCCCTTCGGTGTTCGTACCACCTTGAGGGGCTTCGCTCTTTAGTGACCAACCGTGTACACGGTCACTCACAAACCAATCGCAAGCAGACAAAATTTGAGACAGTCGCTGTATTGGGTTCTGCGCGGTAAAAATCACTCCTTGTCGCAAAAGTCCTTCGTAGATATCGCGGGTTGGCAGGGGCTTTCCACCCCTAAGCATTGCTTGAGTGCGGTACTCAATCTGTAGGTTTGCGGCCCGCATTGCTGGGTTGTCCGACTTTGGCATAGGCGCATCTGCCGCCACACTACCTTGATCGTCAATAACTGGGTTTTCAAGAAAACGCCCCAGCTCAGACATCTCTCGACGCATTTCCGTAAGCGCAAGCTTTGCGTGCTCCAACGCCTCGGTAGCCTTCTCCACACCCAACTCAAGTGCTGGGATTTCTCCATGAAGGCGGTCAAGCCTTTCGCGGACTGCAGTTATGACTGGGGATGGATTTGCCATTTGCCGATCTTAGCACACGCGAATGAAAATGCGAATGGAGCATTTGGGATAAGTGTTAAACAGCTGTTGATAACTACTAACCTGTGGATAAGTGCGAATGAATTGGACAGATATACAGGTCCCCGTGATAACAACCATGCAGATCAAAAGTACCAACATTACCCAGAAACAACTGGCACCACAGAACTCCACTGCAACATAAGTCGCAAAATCAGCCAAGTACGTGTACGCCTATTGGGTGACGGTGCAATGCCATCCTACTTGGGTTCCCTTGGTTAATCAGGTGCACAAGATTCATTCTGGATTGCCTGAGGTGCAATTCGGTCCTGCGGAGCGCCCTCTGTGAATTTTTGAAACCGAAAACTCATGCTACCTATTGCAGGATCGAACGGGCGCTCTGACCAAAACAGGGTTCTGTTTCTGCGATTGGTCGTGCGCGTACCGCTATAGCAGGAACCGGAATGCAAGCAATGGAAAGGTCTCGACAAAATGCCAGGCTTTCTGGCTACCAGCAACCTTAAGCATTTGACCGATTTAGACCATCAAGGAAAAACGAAGTCGTCTGGCGGTGTGAATTTGTGGAGTTGTTTGGGGAAGAGATGGTTTCTTTTGGGTAACTAATTCGCTAAAAATCGACACCCTAATTGGGGGTATCCGGGGTAACAAAATGGCTCGCAACCCGCATGAATACTCATCTATTTGCATCCCGCCTGATCCGCCAGAAAATGAATAGCCCCGTAGCGCAGTGCGTTACGGGGCTTTTTATATGGCAGTCTTGCTTATTTAGGCAATTGCGTCATCTTCATGGCAGAACCAATCAGGGTCGCCACCTCAGCCATATGGCTGGGAACGATCAGCGTGGTGGTGGCGTCCGCAGCCACCCTGGAATAGGCGTTCACGGCCTGTTCAGCGACCTTGAGCTGAACAGCCTGCTCGCCGCCCGGCTGGCGTATGGCCGCAGCCACGCGTTCGATGGCCTGGGCGTTGGCCTCGGCAACCGCCAAAATCGCAGCGGCTTGGCCCTGGGCATTGTTGATGGCGGCCTGTTTTTCACCTTCGGACCGGGCAATGAAGGCTTCGCGTTCACCGGTGGCGATGTTGATCTGCTCCTGGCGGCGGCCTTCCGATGCGGCGATCAGCGCGCGCTTTTCGCGTTCGGCGGTAATCTGCTGCTGCATCGCATGCAGAATTTCCTTGGGCGGGGTCAGGTCCTTGATTTCGTAACGCAAGACTTTGACACCCCAGTTCAGTGCAGCCTCGTCAATGGCTTGCACCACCTGGGCATTGATGATGTCGCGCTCTTCGAAGGTTTTGTCCAGTTCCAGCTTGCCAATGACCGAACGCAGGGATGTCTGGGCCAGTTGCGAGATCGCCACCACGTAATTGCTGGATCCATAACTGGCCCGCATGGCATCGGTCACCTGGAAATACAAAATGCCGTCCACCTGCAGCTGCGTGTTGTCGCGTGTGATGCAAACCTGGCTGGGAATGTCCAGCGGCACTTCCTTCAGCAAATGTTTGTAGGCCACGCGGTCAATAAAAGGCATCAGAAAACTCAGGCCAGGCGTCAGCGTGCCGTTGTACTTGCCCAGGCGCTCAATCACCCAGGCGTGCTGTTGGGGCACCACCTTGACCGATTTGAAGACAAAAATCACGGCGACGATCAACAATATAAATCCATATTCCATGGTGTTTCCTCAAGAGATAAACAGATTCCTAGCGTGCGCAAAAGTGCGCATGGGCTCACAGTTTGCGGACGATCAGACGGCTGCCGATGACCTCCACCACTTGGTGCGGTCCTGCGGCCAGCGGGCCACCGGATACGCTGGCGACCGACCAGCTCGCACCCCGGTATTTGACAGTGCTGGTGCCATCGGTGTTCCAGGCGTCTACTTGCACCGTTTCCCCAATATCCAGATTGACGTCGCGGTTGGCATTGGCGGGCAGGTTGGCGGGTTGGGTTTTCCGGTACTGGCGCCACCCCAGTACGGTCCCAGAAGAGACCAGCGCCGCAACGACAATTTGCGTCGTAAAACTGCCGCCCATATGGGCCGAGAGTGCCGCTGCTACCAGGCCAATGGCCAGCATCAGCAGGTAGAAGGTTCCGGTCACCAATTCGATGCCTACCGCCGTGCCGGCAAGTAACCACCAGAGTGTGGATGGGGCCATACAGTCCTTGCTTGTGTTGCGATCACCACATTTTGGGGCAAAAGGGAGGCCCTGAAAGCTGCGGGACACAATAAGTCCTTACACTTCGCGCCTGTTTTTCCAATTTTTCGCGCCTACGGCTGGAGCCTTCCCATGAAATTTCGCTTTCCCATCGTCATCATCGACGAGGACTTTCGCTCTGAGAACACCTCAGGACTGGGCATCCGCGCGTTGGCCCAGGCGATCGAAACCGAAGGTTTTGAAGTGCTGGGCGTGACCAGTTACGGTGACCTGAGCCAGTTTGCGCAACAGCAAAGCCGCGCCAGTGCCTTCATCCTGTCGATTGACGACGAAGAGTTCACCCCAGGCCCGGATCTGGACCCCGCCGTGCTGAACCTGCGCCACTTCATTGAAGAGGTACGCCGCAAGAATCTGGATGTGCCGATCTATGTGTATGGCGAGACGAAGACCTCGCGCCATATCCCGAACGACATCCTGCGCGAACTGCATGGTTTCATCCACATGTTTGAGGACACACCGGAGTTTGTGGCGCGCCACATCCTGCGTGAAGCCAAGAGCTACCTGGAGGGCGTGCAGCCACCGTTCTTCAAGGCCTTGCTGGACTACGCAGAAGATGGTTCCTACTCCTGGCACTGCCCTGGCCATTCGGGCGGTGTTGCGTTCCTGAAGAGCCCTGTGGGGCAAATGTTCCACCAGTTTTTTGGTGAGAACATGTTGCGCGCCGACGTCTGTAACGCGGTCGAGGAGTTGGGCCAGTTGCTGGACCATGACGGCCCGGTGGGCGCCTCCGAGCGCAATGCCGCACGTATCTTCAACGCCGACCATTGCTTCTTTGTGACCAACGGTACCAGCACATCGAACAAGATGGTCTGGCACCACACCGTGGCGCCGGGCGATGTAGTGGTGGTGGACCGCAACTGCCACAAGTCCATCCTGCACGCCATCATCATGACGGGCTCCATCCCGGTGTTTTTGAAGCCGACACGCAACCACTTCGGCATCATCGGCCCCATCCCAAAGGAAGAGTTCGAGCAGGCATCCATCCAGCGCAAGATTGCGGCCAATCCCTTGCTGCGCGGAGTCGACGCCAAGTCGGTAAAACCGCGTGTGTTGACCATTACCCAGTCCACCTACGACGGTGTGTTGTACAACACCGAGACCATCAAGAAGATGCTGGACGGGTATGTGGAAAACCTGCACTTTGACGAAGCCTGGCTGCCGCATGCCGCCTTCCACCCGTTCTACGGTTCTTACCACGCCATGGGCAAGCGCCGCGTCCGGCCCAAACATGCCATGGTGTACGCCACCCATTCCATCCACAAGCTGCTGGCCGGTATCAGCCAGGCCAGCCAGGTGCTGGTGCAGGACTCGCAAACGGTGAAGCTGGACAAACACTTGTTCAACGAAGCCTACCTGATGCACACGTCTACCTCCCCGCAGTACAGCATCATCGCCAGCTGCGATGTGGCGGCCGCGATGATGGAGCCACCCGGCGGCACGGCCCTGGTGGAGGAAAGTATTGCCGAAGCCCTGGACTTCCGCCGCGCCATGCGCAAGGTCGACGAAGAATACGGCAAGGATTGGTGGTTCAAGGTCTGGGGACCGGACAAGCTGGCCGAGGAGGGCATTGGCCGCTCCGACGACTGGATCATCAAGGGCGAATCCAAGAACGCCAAGGCAGGTGTCAACTGGCACGGCTTCGGCAAGATGGCGACCGGCTTCAATATGCTGGACCCGATCAAGTCCACCGTGGTGACACCCGGCATGGATCTGAATGGCAAGTTTGCCAAGACCGGCATCCCGGCCAGCATCGTGACCAAGTTCCTGGCCGAACACGGCGTGGTGGTCGAGAAGACCGGCCTGTACAGCTTCTTCATCATGTTCACCATCGGCATCACCAAGGGCCGCTGGAACAGCATGCTGACCGCGCTGCAGCAGTTCAAGGACGACTACGACAAGAACCAGCCCATGTGGCGCATCCTGCCCGAGTTCTGCCAGAAGTACCCCAAGTACGAACAAATGGGCTTGGCCGACCTGTGCCAATATGTGCACGCCTTGTACGCCAAGTACGACATCGCCCGCCTGACCACGGACATGTACCTCAGCGACCTGACCCCGGCCATGAAACCCAGCGACGCCTATGCGCACATTGCGCTGCGCCAGACCGAGCGGGTGGAGATCGACAAGCTGGAAGGTCGCATCACCGTGGGCCTGGTGACGCCGTATCCACCGGGCATCCCATTGCTGATCCCCGGCGAAGTATTCAACAAGAAGATCGTGGACTACCTCAAGTTTTCACGCGAGTTCAACGCGAAATGCCCCGGGTTTGAGACTGACATCCACGGTTTGGTGGAGGAGCGGCATGAGGACGGTTCCGTGCATTACTTCGCTGACTGCGTGAAGTAAAGCTGATCCAGCACCAATGAAAATAGCGCCCTTGAGGCGCTATTGTTTTTGTAGCTACCCACGCTTAGTTGGCGGGGGCTAGTGGCATATTTCGCTTAAGGTGCTTCCAGCACAGCCACCGCCGCCTGGCTGACACCACAATCCACGTATGTGATCTGCGCAGTCATGCCGGATGCCAGATCGCTGAGCAGGAATGCAGCCACATTACCGACTTCGTCAATGGTTACGTTGCGTCGCATGGGCGCGGCGTTGGCGGAGATGGCCAGCAGTTTGCCGAAGTCCTTGATACCGCTGGCGGCCAGTGTCTTGATGGCACCTGCGCTGATACCGTTCACCCGCATGCCGCGTTGGCCGACAGCCTCGGCAAGGTAACGCACAGACGACTCCAGCGAGGCCTTGGCCAAACCCATGGTGTTGTAGCTGGGTACCACACGTACGCCGCCCAGGTAACTGAGCGTCAACAAGGACGCGTTGTTGTTCAGGTAGGGCAGGGCAGCCTTGGCCATGGCCGGGAAGCTATAAGCACTGATATCGTGGGCGATGCGGAAGTTTTCGCGGGTCAGGCCGTCCAGAAAGTTGCCGGCGATGGCTTCGCGGGGGGCGAAACCAATGCTGTGTACAAAACCATCAAATTTGGGCCAGTGCACAGCCAAGTCTGCGAAAAGCTTTTCGATCTGGGCGTCGTCACCCACATCGCAATCAAATATCAGCTTGGAGTTGAAGTCGGCCGCAAATTCGGTGATGCGGTCCTTGAAGCGCTCGCCGACATAACTGAAGGCCAGTTCGGCACCCTGGTCGTGGCAGGCCTTGGCGATGCCGTACGCAATGGAGCGGTTGGACAACACACCCGTAATCAATAA
>JAZKDY010000155.1:0-33302 GCA_040387325.1 Pseudomonadota bacterium
AGCGGCAGTTTTGCGCTGATGTGGTGTGTGTCGAAAGAGGGGGTTGTGAAGGCCGGGTTGCGCTCGCAGCGCAACTTTGACTGCATCGCGCTGGCCCGCAGCATGGGTGGCGGCGGCCATGCCCAGGCCTGCGGGTTCAAGATGGGCAAGGAGCGCTTGCCCGAGCTCTTGAGTGGTGTGTTTACTTCGCAGTCTTGATCTTGCCGCGGGGAATCACCGCGGTGACCGGAGCCATGGGGCGGTCGGATGTTGAGTTCTTGGGCTCTGACGTGTCCTTCTTGGGCTTCTTTGCCATTTTTTCCTTGCGCTGATCACCTTTAGCCATATGTCCTCCGAAGTCAACCCCGACATGGGGTTCGATGGCGAGATATTACGGCAGAAATGGACCGATATGGGGGCAGCCACCGCTTGTTGCACTTGGCGCTAGCGTCTACCATGCGGTTCACGATCACTACAGCAGTACACGCCATGGCAAAAGACCTGACACCCAGCACCCAATGGCACGAAAACGTGGCACCGGATGAGGCCGAGCGTTATGCCAGTTATGGCCAGCAGTTCGCGGCCATTCAAGCCCGTAAATCCAAAAAATACGGCAATGGCCGGGCCTTGCACCGCAAGCAGCTGACGGCAGCCAAAGGCACACTGGAAGTGCTGGCCGACCTGCCAGAGTTTGCGCGCCACGGCCTGTTCGCCAAGCCCGGCTCGTTTGAGACCTGGGTGCGTTTGTCCAACGGCGGCCTGGACAAGGCCTCGGACCGCACGCCCGACATCCGTGGTTTTGCCCTGCGCGTATTGGGCGTCAAAGGCGACTCCGCACTGGGCAACGGGCCCGCGGTCAGCCAGGACTTTGCGCTGATCAACCAGGAGGTGTTTGGCTTCTCCAGCGCCGATGACTTTGTACAGTTTGTGGTGGCAGCATCACAAGGGGGCGGCAAGCTGCTCAAACACTTGTTTGCGCGGTATGGTGTATTTGGTGCACCCGTGCGCCTGCTCAGCATGGTCAAGACCGTCGGCAAATCTTTTGGTGGTTTTGCGACCGAGACAGTGTTCAGCGCGGCACCCATTGCCTGCGGCCCGTATGCCGTGCGGGTGCGTTTGGTGCCATCGAGCAGCAACGGACCTGCCAGCGCCGACGCCAAACAGGATTGGGGTGCCGACTTCAGCGCCAAGCTGCGCGAGAAAAGCCTCCAGTGGGACCTGCAGTTGCAGCCTTTTGTCGATGCCGAACGCACGCCGATTGAAGACGCCTCTGTCAACTGGCCCAGCCCTTACACAACGGTTGCGCACTTGACGCTGCCCAAACAGGACAACAACTCGGCGCAGGGCCAGGCCCTGGCCACGCAGGTCGAGTCGGCTATTTTTGACCCCTGGCAGGCGCTGGCCGCGCACCGGCCACTGGGCGATGTCATGCGGGCGCGCAAGGTGGTGTATTTTGTGAGCCAACAGGCGCGTGGCGCTGGTTGAACGGGAGGGCTTGAAAACGCCCGGGTGAGTCCCAGTTAGGGAGTCTGATAACGTATTAAATGGAGCGTGTGCCGTGGCTTTTATTCTCTTGTGTGGCCTGGCCTTGCTCCTGATTGTGGGGCTGTTGGGCCAGCCCGCCTGGCTGCGGTACCGGCGCAACCGGGTGCGTGCCACCGCATTCCCCGCTGCCTGGCGCAAGATACTGCAGCGCCGCGTGCCGCTGGTGCGCAAGCTGCCGGCCCATCTGCAAATGCAGCTCAAGAAGAACATGCAGGTCTTCATCGCCGAGAAGTCGTTTCTGGGTTGCGCAGGCCTGCGCATCACTGAAGAAATGCGGGTGGTGATTGCCGCCCAGGCCTGCCTGCTGATTCTGAACCGCGCCACCGATTACTTCGCCAATGTGCGCCAGGTGCTGGTCTACCCCGGTGCTTTTTTTGTCAACCGCACATCACTGGACGGCTCGGGTGTGCAGCAGGAAAACCGGCAGGCACTGGCAGGTGAGTCCTGGTCACAGGGGCAGGTGATTTTGTCGTGGCAGGACACGATCGAAGGGGCTGCCGTGGCGAATGACGGCCGCAACGTGGTGATACATGAGTTTGCCCACCAGCTCGACCAGGAAAACGGCGCCGCCCGCGGTGCACCGCCCCCAACCCTGGGCGATACCGAATACGATGCGCGGCGCTGGTCGCAGGTCTTCCACGCGGCCTTCGCACACCTGCAGTCCGAGGTGGACCACGGTGTACAGGGCTTGATCAACCACTATGGCGCACAAGACCCGGCCGAGTTTTTTGCCGTGGTGTCCGAGGTGTTTTTTGAACAGCCCCAGGAACTGGCCTATGCGTATCCGGCGCTGTACCGCGAGCTCAGCGGCTATTACAAGGTGGACCCTGCTGACTGGTGAGCAGCAGCCTAGATGCCTTCGAGCATGACCATGGTCCGGCGGGCCGAACCGCGGCTGATGGGCAGTATGGCCTGGTACTCGGGCGAGTCATAGAAACGGTTTGCAGAATCCGCGTCAGGGAAGCGGACCAACACCATGCGGGTCGGTGACCACAGGTCGATTTCCTTCAGGCTCAGCGCGCCACCGCGCGCCAGGTATTCGCCACCAAAACGTTCGACCAGGGGCTTGGCCTTGAGTTTGTACTCTTCGTACAGTTCGGGTTTGTCCAGCAGGGTGTCAACAATGAGGTAGGTTGCCATGGTGTCTCCGTAAAGTGTTCATTGCAATCAGTACAAGCCGCGCACACGGGCCTGCAAACGGCTAAGGCCCAGCAGGGCATCGGTGAAGGGTGTGGGTACGCCGGTCAGGGCGCCCAGCTCTTTGACAACCGTGACCAGTGCATCCAGTTCTACGGCCTTGCCGGCTTCCACGTCCTGCAGCATCGAGGTTTTGAAGGCACCCAGCTTCAGCGTGACCTGGTGCCGGTCGGCGGGTTGCTGCTCAATGGGAATGCCGATGCGTTTGCCAATCTCCTTGGCCTCCAGCATCACGGTGGAGACAAAGTTGCGCACCAGCTCGTCACCCAAAATCAGGTCGGTGGTGGCTCCGGTCAGCGCGCTGATGGGGTTGACCGTCATATTGCCCCACAGTTTGTACCAGACGTCTTTTTGCACCTGGGGGGACACACTGGCGGCAAATCCAGCCTGGGTCAGCAGTGCGGCCAAGGCCTGCACACGTGTGCTCAATTGACCAGAGGGTTCGCCCAGAATGAGGCCATTGCCAAAGTGGTGGTGGATGACGCCGGGCGCGTCTACCGAGCAGCTGGCATGCACCACACACCCGATGACGCTTGCTGCGGGAATGGCGGCCGCGATCGCGCCACCAGCGTCCACCGCCCGCAGCTGTGTGCCAGCCAGCGCGCCGCCAAAACCTTGGAAGAACCACCAGGGTACACCATTCATGGCTGTCAGCACGACGGTATGGGGTCCCATCAGCGGGCCAATCTGGTTCACAACATCGCGCAGGGCAGGGGCCTTGACTGCCAATACCACCAGATCCTGAACACCCAGAGCCGCAGCATCCGCGCTGGCACGGACCGTGTGTTGCTCGGCACCCAGTCGCAGACCCTGGCTCTGCAATGCCGCCAGCGTGGCACCCCGTGCAAACACACTGACCTGGCAGCCCGCGCGGGCGAGCCCCGCTCCCAGCCAGCCGCCAATCGCGCCACAACCGAGCACACACACCGTTTTGAATGGATCGGTCATTTAGCAGGCATCCCATCCAAACCCAGTACTGGCGCGGCCTGGGGGGGTTGTAAACATAGTTATCCACAAAGACGCCCACAGAAACGGGGGGTAACTGCGGCGTTGTGGATGCTGCAATGCAGCGGTGGGGCAGCCCATAATTTTTGCTATCACGCGCGTCTTTTTCATTGGTAAATGTGGCCGGCTGAATCTCGGGTTAACCCTAAATTGGAACGGCGTTCCGAGGTTTTTGCCAGAAATCCTCCCATTTGAGGTGTCCTGATGGGTGGCGATGTTATCCACAGTGCGCAGGGTAGTCAGCAGGCAGTAAGAATCGGGCCGCCGAGCGCGATGCCTAAAACGACGATCCCGGTCGGGACAGGAAATCCAGCTCTTGCGGGGTGGACGCGCGGCCCAGCAGTGCATTGCGGTGCGGGTAGCGGCCAAACTGGTCAATGATGGCCTTGTGCCGTTTTTCAAAGTCCAGTGTGCCTTCCATGCCCGGCTGCGCAAACAGTGCCATGGCCTGTGCATGGATCAGCGGCGATTCACTGTGCATATAGGGCATGTAGGCAAAGCTGCGCCGGGCTGGGTCCAGCACATAATCCTGGCCACTGGCCACCAGTTCCTGCGCCAGCGTTAGCGCCTGTGCATCCTGTGCAAATGCGGCCGGGGTGTCGCGGTGGATGTTGCGCGAGAACTGGTCCAGCACAATGATCTCCGCCAGGCGACCCTGGGGTGTGGTGCGCCAGGTGAACAGCTCCCCCCGCGACGCAGCCTGCAAGACCGTCCCAAAACGCTCCCGCATCTGGGTGTCCAGCGCCGCGTCTTTGACAAAGCGTTGCTGGCCGCCCAGTTCTTCAAACCAGAAGTGGAGGATGTCTTGTGCTTGCATATGGGCTGCCGGTTGCTACGCAATGGAGCCATAGTCTATCCATGCTTGGGTAGGCACGCGCCGTTTCAGGGTAGAAAAATGTCTTCGATGCGGGCCTTCAGGAATTGGGCGATTTTGAAGGCTAGCGGCAGGCTTGGGTCATATTTTCCGTTTTCAATGGAAATTACGGTTTGGCGACTGACCCCCAGCGCGTCGGCGAACTGTTGTTGGGTCAGCCCGCGTTCCGTACGCAGGAGTTTTAGCGTGTTGTTCATGGCGTGCCAGTTAGCAGGCCATCGCGCAACAGCTGCTGAATTTGATCGTTTAGCGTTTCGTCCGGGCTGCGGTAGCGCAACCCCAGTTCAGTTTGGCCGCGCTGGTTGTTGAACCGAAGGGTATGGCCTACGTTGCGTGCAACGTAGCTGCGCTGCAGGCCCACTAGTGGACCTATCAGCCACATCAGCCACTTCGGCGCTTCGCTGCGCGGCAATTTGTCTGCTATGCCGGTGCCGTCCAGCCGCATGCGTTTGGCCATGTCAAGCAGACGCAGGCTTTGGGCGACCACGGTGTATCGATGCCTGGCCTGTGGCCGTAACGCGGCCTGCACGTGCGCGTGTGCGACGTCGCGTACGTCCACCAAGCCGAGCTCCAACGCTGGCACGCCGCTACGGAAGGCGCCTTTGAGGAACTGGATCACCATAGTGACGCTGCTGGCGTCCACACGCTGTGACAGTGAGGGGCCGAACACGGCTCCCGGGTGAATGGTCACCAGGTCCCAACGCTGCTGCTGGCCTTGCATGTCCCACGCGGCTTTCTCTGCTACCGTTTTCGAATACGCGTATGGGTTCGTATGGGGGTCGGTGATGGGGTTAACGTCGCTTTCCTGAACCGTGTGGTTGGTCTCTGCACCTACGTCGCAGGCGTCGTTGTAGAGCGCAACCACGCTGCTGGTCAGCACCACGCGCTTCACCGACTCCGTCCGGTTTACGCTTGCCAATACATTGCGCGTGCCCTCCAGTGCGGGTTGGACCAATTCGCGCATGGGGTCCTTGGGCTTCGAGAAGAAATAGGGCGATGCCACGTGAATCACATGCGTGCAGCCTTGCATGGCTGCGTCGAAGCTGTGCGGAACCTCCAGATCGGCAGCAAACAGGGTCAACTGTCCCGCATATTGGGTCTCCAGGACCGTAAGGTGCTGGATCTTGTGGCGGTCAGACAGGCTGCGGACGGTGCCGTGTACACGGTGGCCGGCTTGCAGCAATTGGGCAACAACCCAGGATGCGATATAGCCGGCGGCACCGGTGACGAGAATGGTGTTGGTGGATGTCATGGGATGGTTGTGGTGTGGAGTTGTACAAGGGTTCGTTTGGAAAATTCAGGCTCAGCGGAAGCGTCGGTCCGCCCACATCAGGCGCATGCCCCATACCGCCAGCAGCAGGCCAAGGGTCCAAAATTGGTTGAACAGGGGGAGCCACTGGTTCGCCTGCAAAATACCGACAACGGTGAATGCAGAAGCCAGCACGGTAATGGTGCCTGCGCTCGCCTGCTGATGCTGCAAGCGCTGCAGTTCGTCACGTCGGGAGACCACCCACTGGATGGCCGGAACCAGGGTCAGAGCCAAAACGACCAGCACGGCAACGCCCGCGCTTTGTTGCGCAGGCGTTGCCCCCGAAACCGGGAGCCAAACCGCGCAGAGGCCCAACAGCCCCATGGCCAAAAGCCCTGCAAGAACTTTGAAGATATAGACGGGGTGTGTTGCGGCGGGACCATGCTCGTGGTGCATATGCTTTCCTGTAATGTTAAGTGAACTTGACATTATGGTAAGCGACCCGCGTCTGAATTGTCAAGCAAGCTTGACAATTATTTTTAGCGGCCGAGCTGAGCTATGCCTTAGTCCATTCTTGCGCGCCAACCCAACGGGAGTTGGCGCGAAGAGATGTACGCAGGGGAGATGAAGAACGCTACTGCACAGTTGCCGGGTAGTGTTGCCCCACCCAGCGTTCAAACTGCTGGCACATGGCCTGGTCTGACTCGCTGTTGTCGGCAATCAGCTCGGCACCGTGCACGATACGGATGGTGGCATCCAGATCGGGCGCAGGCGCTGGCGGGTAACTGCGTGCCGTGGCGGCCGCCATCTTGGCCTGTGCCTCGGCCCAGGCCTCGTCCACGGTCTGGTTGCAGCTGTCGGCCAGGTACTTGGCGTTGAAGGACTCGCCGGTCAGGCTGACCAAGGTGTCGTTGTGGCTGATGCTGTTGCCCCGTGCCCAGTAGTGCTGGGACAGTGCCGGCCCGATGGCCGGGTTGTCGGTCAGGTAACCATAGGTGCGCTCAAAGAAGGCGCGGGTCTGGTACACCGCCATATTGGCCAGCAAATAGCCGTGGTACGAGGCGGCCGACTCCTGGTTCAGCAAATGCGGAATCGCCAGCAGGGGGCGCGGGCCGATGGCAACACCCAGGATGCGCAGCTCGGTGGCGCGCGCCAGTGTCAGCACTGCTTCGGGCGTCAAGTCATCGTCACCCATCTGGTACATCGCACGCTCAAAGTAAGGCACGACCAGAATACCGCGCTCACCGAATGCTGCAAAGGGCTGGGTGGTCTTGATGCGGGCGTGGATCAGCGCATCGGGTACCGGTTCACCCTTGGCATTGTGGGCATACCGTTTGAGCCAGTCGGCGTCGTCCAGCAGGCTGTCGCAGAACATGGACTGCGTTTCGGCATAGGCCATGGAGGTGGGGGCAAACTCCTGCGAGAAGCAGGGTGAGTTTTGCGTCACATTGGCAAAGTGCGCGGCGTGGCCACCTTCGTGGAACAGCGTGTTGATGGCGCGCGCTCCGCTGCCGATCTGGTCGGGCTTGGCATCGGCCGTAAAGTTGATCTGGCCCGCCACCCATTGCTGCTTGGCGTCATAAAACGAAGGGATGGGGCCATGGCAGAAACCGTTCTGGTATTTGCCCTTGCGCTCCAGCAGGTCCAGCTGCATGGTCGCGCCACGGTAGGCAATGCCCAGTTTGCGAAAACTCTGCAACCAGCGCTCCAGCCCTTTGGCGAAGGACAGGTAGGGGTCAAACTGGCGCGTCACATCGCCACTGACAAAAAAGCGCAGGTTCCAGGGCTGCGTGGCCTTGGCGCCGTGGGCCTGCACCAGATCGTTCAGGGCACGGGTGTTGGATGCGCGGGTGCGTTCTTCGAAATCGTCCAGTATGGTGAACAAATGGTCGGCCGACATCTGCTCGTTCTTCTGGACCTTGTAGTCAAAGTAGTTGGGGTAGCCCTGTGCGCGGGCAAAGGCGTTGCGTTTTTTGACAATGTCCAGGAGGCCATTGGCCAGCACCCAGTGCTCCAGCTGCATCAGGGCGTCGTGTGAACTCTTGCGGGCTTCTTCGTTGGGGTTGCTGCCCATATTGGTGGACAACATGCTCAGCGTGGCGTCTTCCACGGTGCCGGCCTCATTGGTGTGGCGCAGCACCAGTTCGCGGCGCTTGGCAAACAGGTCGGACTCCAGCTGGATCAGCTCGGCCATCATGGTGCGGGCCGCATCGCTGTCGACGATGTTGTTCTCGAACAATGCCAGCCAGCCCTTCAGGCCGTGGCGCAGCGCGGCGGTTGCCTCGTCTGCATCGGTATCGCCCATGCTGGCCAGTGCCTTGCGCACCGTGTCCAGACGGGCCGGATCCGAGATGAAATTTTTGTACGCCTCTTCGGCGCGGGCGAAACCTGCATCGTCGCTGGAGACAGCCATATAGGTGTCCCAGAACAGGTCTTCCTTGGTCTTGTGGACGGCGAGGTATTCGGTGTTGAGGGTATCAAAAACCGTACGTGCGTTGAGCATTTTTATCAGTCTCCTTGTGGGGGAGACCGATTCTAGCCCTAGGCCTTGCGCGCCGCGCGCTTGGTGCGGGCCCGGATGTTGAGTGCCTCCACGCCCAGTGAAAACAGCATCGCGACATAGACATAGGCCTTGGGCACATGCACGTCAAATGCCTCGGCGATCAGCAGCGTACCCACCATGGTCAAAAAGGCCAGGGCCAGGACCTTGATGGACGGGTGTTTGTCAACAAACTCGCCAATCGGTTTGGCGGCAAACATCATCACGGCGACCGATGCAATCACCGCCGCCACCATGACACTGATCTGGTCCACCATACCGACCGCGGTGATTACCGAATCCAGTGAAAACACGATGTCCACAATGCCGATCTGCACAATGGTGCCCCAGAACAGCGTGGCGCCAGTCTTGGTGGTGGTCTCGCCGGCTTTGACTTCATCGGACTCCTGGGCTTCGACTTCCATAAAAATCTCGTGCGAGGCCTTGTACAGCAGGAACAGGCCCCCGCCCAGCAATATCAGGTCGCGGCCACTGATCTCCTGGGCCATCACCGTAAACAAGGGGCTGGTCAGTGTCATCACCCACGACAGGCTGAAAAGCAGCGCAATGCGCGAGAACATCGCAAACCCCAGGCCCAAGCGGCGCGCAAGGTCGCGGCGTTCGGGTGGCAGGCGCCCGACCAGAATGCTGATGAAGATGATGTTGTCGATGCCCAGCACAATTTCGAGTGCTGCGAGCATGAAGAAGGCTATCCAAGTGTTCGGATCAGTCAGGAGTTCCATAGCAAAACCATCAGGGTAAAGGGGAGGAGTCTATTGCCTGAGCCCGGTCAGGACTGGCAAAACGAACCATCTGCCCTCAACAGTTTTGAGGATTTGGCGATTGCAGTTGTTGACTACCATCCACTAGGTAGGCTAAACTGCATCTATGGACACCAAAGAACTAATCCTCTCCAGCGCCCAGCGCCTGGTGCAGCAGCGCGGCTTCAACGGCTTCAGTTATGCCGATGTGGCGGACGAGGTGGGCATACGCAAGGCCAGCCTGCACCACCACTTTGCCAGCAAGGTGGACCTGGGTGTGGCCCTGGTCGAAGCCTATGCGGCGCAGTTTGACCAGGCCTTGGCTGAGATAGAGCGGCGTGACACCACCGCGCTGGACAAGTTGAAAGACTATGTAGCCATCTACCGCGCCACACTGCAAAGTGACCGTCTGTGTATGTGCGGCATGCTGGCCACAGAGGCGCTGACACTGGACGCCGCCATGTTGCCACGGCTGCAGCGGTTTTTTGCCCGCAACACCGAGTGGCTGGCCCAGTTGTTGGCCGAGGGGCGCTCACAGGGTATGTTGGTGTTTGACGGCGCAGCGGCAGACCATGCGCGTGCGGCCCTGTCCACGTTGCAAGGGGCTTCGCTGGTGTGCCGCTCCAGCGGTGACATGGACGCGTTTGACCGCACAACGGCAATTTTGGTGAATGGTTTTATGAGGAAGGGCTGACCTTTTTTTTGGCCCAAAAAACTACCTACTGGTAGGTATAGGAGTGAATATGCATCAGGATTTTTCGGGTAAGAACGCATTGGTGATCGGTGGCTCCAGCGGCATAGGCCGCGCGGTGGCCCACCGGCTGGCCGATGCTGGCGCGCAGGTGCTGGTGGTGGGTCGCAGTGCACAAAAGCTGGCACGCAGTGCCGCAGAGCGTGAGGCATCCATCCACACCTTGCAGGCTGACATCACCACACCCGATGGTCTACGGGCATTGACCGACGTGGTGCAGACGCGCAGCAAACCGTTCGACCTGCTGGTCAATGCGGCCGGCGTGTTTTCCCCAAAGGCGTTTCTGGACCACAGCGAGGCCGATTACGACAGCTACCTTGCCATCAGCAAGGCCCTGTTCTTTGCGACGCAGGCCGTAGCGCGGCGCATGGTCCCGGCCCAGCGCGGCGCGATTGTGAACATAGGCTCCATGTGGGCGCAGCAGGCCATCCTGGCTACACCATCCTCGGCCTATTCCATGGCCAAGGCCGGTATCCACGCGCTGACCCAGCACCTGGCGCTGGAGCTGGGCGTGCACCACATCCGCGTGAATGCCGTGGCACCAGCGGTTGTGGACACACCGGTGTATGACAGTTTTGTGCCCCGTGAACAGCATGATGCGGTGCTGGCCAGCTTTAATGCCTTCCATCCGCTGGGCCGCATTGGCCAAGCCGATGATGTGGCGACGGTAGTTGCGTTTTTGCTGTCGGACAAGGCGGGATGGGTTACCGGCGCCGTATGGAATGTGGACGGCGGTGTGATGGCAGGCCGTAACAGTTAAGGCAGGGCTGTGACGGTGTCCTCTGCGCCCGGCTGGCAACCGGGCGCGATCGGCTCCCAGCCGCGGCGCACCACGATGTGCTGCGGCGTGTAACACAGCTCGATGCGGGTGGCCTGGGGCAGGCGTTGCTGAACGAATGCCTCAATCGACGCTGGCATGCTGACCTGGTACTGCGCATCGATGATGTTTTGTTCCGGGTGGTCGTCGGTGTGTAGCCACGGCAATAGACCCGCCAGCCAGGCCAGCGGCCCCCAGCCCAGGCTGAAGCTGCTGGGCTGGTAATGCTGGTCGCGCAGCCAGCTCTGTGCCTGGCCCCGCGCGTCGCCTTCATGCGCCAACGCGCCCCAGGCATGGGCCAGCAGCTCGGCCAGCCACTGGTTGCAGTTCTGGTAACGCTGGCCAAAGGCATAGGCATTGGCGCTGTAGGTGGCGCCCAGCAGGCGCAGGGCCTGGTGGTCGTCCAGAGCGGTGCGCTCCAGCGCCTGCGCCGCGTCGGGGGGCAGCAGCACGATGGAGACATAACCTTCAGCCGGGTCCAGCGCACCCATCACAAAGCCGGTCATGCCCTGGTCAAAAATGCGCGGGCGTTTCTCGTCACAGGCGTAGTACAGCTGCCGCACCGACCATGGAATGCTGGGGCTGGCCTTGAGACTCACACCGGCATGGGAGTAACGGTGGCCCAAGCGCTGCAGTGCAAGGCCCGAGCGCGACACGATGGCCACGCGGTGGCCCGAGCGCTCCAGCTCGGCCTTGACCACGGCCGCAACCTGCATCAATCGGTCTTGTGTGGCTGCGCTGGGTTCGGTCTGGCCCTGGCAGTAGTTGAGCGAGCCCGACCACGCGGCCGGTGCACCCCAGGCACAGGCCAGCGCCAGCACCACACGGCGTGCGGTGCGCCCGCTACCGGGCAACTTACACACCAAGCGGGCGGCTCTCCAGCTCACCAAACCAGGCATCGTCCAGCACCAGGAAGAAAGGTGTGGTGTTGGCACTGCCTGCCGCCGCAACGGTAGCAAACGCGACGCCATACGGACGGTGCTCGGCCGCTACCACCTGGCCCACGGCCAATTGCCCGCGCTCGGCGGCCTGGCGTGGCAGCAGCAGCACGATTTCGCTGGTGGGGTGTGTGCCGGGTGTTGTCGCGACCGCCTGCAGCCGCAGGCGCAGCATGTCCGGCTGCTGGGCCAGTGCCACCATCTCCACCACGGTATACGGGCCCTGCGCCACCTTGTCCTTGGTGGACGAGCTGTTGCTGGATTTTTCGACCGACGCCGACGAGCTGCCGATGGAGGTGGACGCCGCACTGGAAGCGGACGAGGTGCTGTCGGCCCAGGCGGTAGCGGTCACCAGACCCAGGGCCAGCGCGCAAAGCAGGGGACGGGCGGTTATCAGAATGTGTTGCATGGAGAAAGTATGTGCAAAAAAGTGGATAAAAAAATTGGCGAGGCGGATGCCAGAAAGCATAGCCGGAAATTCGCACTCACAAGCAATGTGCGTTGCGGCACAGACTCCGGGCGCACACAAACATACATTGGACCTGTAGCGCGTCACCCCGGTGCCTGCGCTGCTTCTTCAAACTGAAAGGACTCTCCCATGAACGACACTACCCTATCCCCCAGCGACGTAATCGACACGCTGAACAGCCTGATTGAACTCAGCCGCGACGGTCAAAAGGGCTTTCAAGAAGCTGCCGAAAAAATTGACGCACCCGATACCAGAACCTTCTGCCTGGAGCAAAGCCGCCAGCGCGCACATTTTGTGGGCGAGCTGCAAACCCTGGTCCACGTGCTGGGTGACGAGCCCGACAACACCGGCACCATCACCGGCGCACTGCGCCGCGGCTGGATGGACCTGAAGTCTGCCCTGGGCGGCGGCGACCATGCCATTCTGGTGGTGGTCGAATCCAGTGAAGACCAGGCCGTGCGCGAGTACCAGAAGGCGCTGACCAAAACCCTGCCAGCCGATGTGCGCGAGATCGTCCAGCGCCAAAGCTACAGTGTCAAGCAGGCCCACGACACCATCCACGTGATGCGTGACCGCCTGGCGATCTAATCCGCCGAGGGGCTTTAGGCAAAACAGGCCTATAGCCCCCGTCGGATATGCTTTAGTAGCTATTAATTTGGTAGCTACTTCAGCAGTTGGCGTTCCTGCGCCAAACCCCTCAATACCGGACGAATGTCTTTTCCCACCGCGATCTGCGGGTTGGAGAAGCCGTCGTCTTTTTTGCCCTCGATCTCACGCTGCTGGATGACGGGCACCGCGGCGGCGAACGCCTCCTCAAACGAATGGGTCTTGCGCAACTGCTCATCAAACAGTGCGCGGCCGAAGAAGGTGAGCTCGGATCTGCTGCCACAGCCATACGAGGTGTGTGTCGCGTCCGCGGCGGTCATCACCAGCGTGTTGTCGCCGGTCAATGGCTCTATCCACCCGCCCGCATAACAGGCCGACACGGCAAGTACGCGGTTGCGCACGCCCACTTCGTCCAGCATGCTGCGCAGCATCTGCGGCGTCAGCTCTGCCACCTCCAGCGGCCAATGGGATGTGGCGAGCTTGAAGTCGGCCCCGCCGTGCGAGCTGAGGTAGACCACCAGCACATCGTTCTGGCGGTCCATGCGCGCGGCCAGGGCTTGCAGGCTGGCGCGCAGGTTTTGGTTGGTGGCCCACGGGATGCTGTCCGTCACCGATGGGTGGTTGACCAACTGCACCACATGGCCCTCTGCGCCAAAACGCTCTTGCAACACACCGGCCACCATGGCGCTTTCGCGCACAAACACGCTTTGCGCATAGGGCGCATAGACCAGGCCAAACACATTGGTGCGACCCGCTTGCCGGGGCGTAATGGCGGCAAGGGTCTCGGCCAGCAGGGCTTGCTGGTCCGCAAAAACCTCCTGGTTGAGCGTGAGTGCTGGCGGTGCAGCACCCGATTCGGCAGACTCCTGCTCGGCGTAGTCGGGCTGCCAGGGGCGACCATCGATGTAGGTGCTGGCAAAGGCCTCGATCAGCAGCATCCCCACGATGATGGCCGTCTGCGCGCTACGGGACGGCGTCAGCGCCGCGGTGACCCGCCACGCCACCAGCATGATCCACACCCACATCAGTCCATATATCAGCCAGGCCAGCCAGGCGCCGTCCAGCCACCAGGCGGGCAACTGTTCGCGTACGGCCAGGGCGCTGAGCAACACACCTACTGCACCCATGGGCAGGCCTGATACAGCCCACATCGCAAACCACGCGGGCACCGGCGCCGGGTGCGCTGGTGGCGTGCGGGCCGGGCCCAGGCAGGCCCACACCAGGAACAGCACAAAACCAAGCGTGCAAAAGGGGTACAGCCAACCCGCCAGATGGAAGGTGGCCGCACCCGGCACCTCCAGCCGCGCCAGGCCCACCTGCGTGGCCGTCACGATGGCTATCAGCCAGAACAGCTGCCAGGGCTCAGGTGCGGCGTTGCCAATGCGGGCGGGCAGGCACGCTGCAGCCCGCAGCCCGGCGCCTATCCATTGGGGCAAGTCCAGGCGTTCGGGCGGTGTGGGCGGCGGCGCAGGCGCGTGTGTTTCGGCTGCGGGTGGTGCGGATGCGTCGTGTACTTGCGATTCGTCGGAAGGGGCTTGCATGGTGCGGGATCGGCCTGGAGGCAGTGTTGGGTGCGCATTGTCCGCGATGCGCGGGCCCGCGCTCAGGCTATGGCTACACGCAACTGAAATACGTTGCCCTCGGGATCGTGCCCGTCGCAGGCGCGGACCCCCTGGGCTGCCCATTCCCATTCCTGGTCCGGATCATTCAAGCAGCCACCCAGGCGCGCGGCCGTGGCGCGGGCCTGGACCAGGTCCGCCACCGTGAAGAACAGTTTGATAGCCGTGTCGGTGCGGCGCTCCGGTGGCGACGTGATCTCAAAGGTGTCGGCTACGTGCTGGGGGATGCCATGCAGTACGAGCTGCAAGTCGGACGACTCCAGCACGGTGTGGTCCGGCTCACGGTGCACCACGTCCATGGACAGCAGTTCGGCATAGAAGCGGGCAATGCTGGCAAGGTCTTTGGCGTAGATCACTGCGCCGAATTTGGGGTGGAGGGGCATCGGAAGGGTCTCCAGGGCCGTGTTGTGGCAGGGTCTTTAAGGTTAATTGGCCTGTAGCCCCCGTCGGATATGGCAGTATAACTATCAAAAACATAGCAGAACGGTGGCGAAGGCTTGGGCGTCATCCACAGCGGTTACGATGTTTGCTGGCATTGTTCAATCCACCTATCCAACCAGGAATCACTCCCATGAGCATTTTCAGCAGCATCCTCTCCAAACTCGGCTTCGGCGACAAGAATGCAGAAGCCATGGCAGCAGTCACTGCGCCCACGCCTGCCCCACATGCGGCGCCTGCTGCTCCCGTGGCGCCGGCTCCGGTTGCCATCAGCGAGGTCGACGTCGTGGCCAACCTGACCAAACTGGCCGCGGCCCACGCCGAAAAACTGAACTGGAAAACGTCCATCGTTGACCTGCTCAAGCTCCTGGGGCTGGACAGCAGCCTCGCCGTGCGCAAAGAACTGGCCACCGAACTGGGCTGCCCGGCAGACAAGATGGGCGACTCTGCCCAGATGAACATGTGGCTGCACAAGACCGTGCTGCAAAAGCTGGCGGCCAATGGCGGTAACATCCCCGCCGATTTGCTGAACTGATCAACCGGCCGCTACAGGCCCAGCGGCAACGGCGCCATCACCCGCAGTGCAAACTGGTCTTTGAAGGTGATGGTCCAGAACACCGTGTCATGGGGTGTATTGGGGGTGATGGAGGCAATGTTGTGCTCATAAATGTGCACCACACTTTCACCCTCGGGTGGCGCTCCGGCATGGTAATGCCGGTAGGCACCAAACGAGCCCGGCAGCGCCTCCAGCACGTGCTGGATGGACTCAACAACCCGAATACCCTGCTCGGTCTGGCCAAACACCTGGATCAGCGTTTGCCCCACCTGGTGTTCGGTCGTTGCCTCGACAAACAACACCGCCCCCGAATTGATATGCACCGCCTCAGGTGTGGGTGGGTTGGTCGCGCGGAGGAGTTGGATGATGGGCATGGTGTGTGGCTCGGTGCGGGGTGGTTTGAAGTCGGGTTCAATCGTGGAGCTCGGCTGGCGCCGTCTCGCGCGCATGCTCCCGCTCCCAATAGGTGGGGCGGCCGTAGTGGCTGTAAAGCTCCAGTTCGTGGCTGCGGTTCAGGTCGTCGGATGATTCGTAGCGTGGGCTGTTTCGAACCGTCTCGCGCGTCAGGTTGACCGTCACACTGGAGTCCGGCCAATTGACCTTGGTGATCCACTCTGGCGGGATCAAGACCTTGTGGCCCATCCACCAGTTGCTGGTGTCGATCACCAGGTAACGAATGGCCCACGTCGCCTCATCCACCAGCATGCTCTGCACGTGGCCAATGTCGCCATCGCGGGCGTGGATGTGATGCCCCACAACGGACTTGCAACTGCGCAGGTGCGGGTCACCGTCCATTTGGCGCGCGCGCTCAGACAGCGCGTGGGCCTCTGCCGCCTCGGACCGCGTGGGCTCCATGGGGTAGTACAAACCGTCTCCCCAGTACCCGTCCACGCCCCAGTAGTAGGGGTAGCGGTAGTAATCGGCATAGGCCATTTCATGCTGGCGTGACACCGGCATGTCGGTATCGATGTCGGGACTGTTCTTGACCTGTTCCTTGCTCAGGCTGACGGGAAGAAGTTTGTCGTCCCAATCGGCGCGCTGCACCGCGTAGGGCGAAATCAAAACCTTGCGGCTGCTCAGCCACGAGCCCGTATCGACCACCAGGTAGCGGACCACCCAGGACTGGTCATCAAAGAAAATGTCCACTACCTTGCCCACCTCGCCATCGGTGGCGCCTATGGCATAACTATTGAGTTCTTGCGAATTACGCAACATGGTGCTCCTCCCTGAGTGAATGGCCCAACCAGCTAAATACCTGGTGGTAGGCCCATGATGTGGGTGGGCTGGGGCGTTGTCTGTGCGCCGCCACACAGCCTGGGGTTTGCAGGCGTATCCAGGCTCTTTGCTGTTGGCTGACGCACAGATCCCGTGATCCGGTTGCTGCAGACTGGAGTCTCGTCAAGGACTACTAGAGGCAACGCCATGAGACACATCACACACAGCGCCCGCGTCACCACACCCATGCCTTATGTGGCCCTGGGTGGGCGCATGTTGAACATCCCGGTTGGCCCCGTGCTGATCGAGTCGTTTGGCAATCGCTCCATCGACATCGTGTGGGGCGCGGACGGCCAGAACTTTGTCTCTCTGCCAATCGAGGTGATCGAGACAGCACGCGACGATGGCAAGCTGGTCTTGCTGGACTAATGGCGCAACCTAACCGCCCTAGCGGCGGTGGTAGGTGAGGGCGGCCGCAATGCAGAATGCCAGCGTTTCGGTGGGCACGGTGTTCGTCACATCAAAGACGATGGCGCGGTTGCCTTCGAAGGTGAATTCACCCGGGAACATGGTTTTGAAAGTCTCGACCAGCGTGGTCTGGCAGTTGAAATAGATACCGTATTGCAACGGCGATTTCTTGTTCCACGCGATGCGGATGGTGCTGCCGCTCTTGCTCTGTGCGGTCAGGTAGGCGGGCTCACCCCATTTGAGCGTTTCTTCCAGTTCCCCCACACCATCGGTGGCGGCAGCCGTTCTGAAAATGAGTTCGCGCAGTGCCAGCAGGCGTTTCCTGGCGGCCTGGGGATAGGTCTCAAACACCTGCGCAACGGACGGGGTTTCAAAAGGTGTCATGGTTTACCGTGTGGGCAAAGAGTTTGCTTTTATACTTTGAAACAGACTTTCATTCTCCAAGACTTTCTTATGCAAAGTCATTACACACAGCGGGGTTCTACCCCAGCGCTGACTGGAGATGCGAGATCCAATACTTGCAGCGTAGGGAGAGAATAAATTGATGACGATGACCAGTCCCGTCCATGGCGGGCATGACCTTGCACAACGTATGGAGGGGGTCAATTTTGGCACCCTTTCCGACCCTCAGCCAGCGGACACCAAGACGTGGGTTGAACGGGCGCCGCACACCGAGTTGACAGAACTGCAGCGGCAGTGGCGTGAAGATGGTGTTGTGATCCTGCGCAATTTCATCCCCGCAGATTTGCGGCAGGCGTATTGCGAAGAGCGTGAACGTATGTTGCCCCGCGACCGGTCCCAGCGCGACAATTTCTGGGGTGGTTGGCACCATCCCTATCCCTACATGGATTCGGGCACGTTGAAGCAGCTCGCCCTGTACCGCCCCCTGACGGAAGCCCTGCGCGAAGTCATTGGTGATGAATTGGGTCTGCACCTTGCGTTGACCGGGTGGGTGTCCACCGAGCGCAATTTTCACCAGGACACCTACCTGAATCCACCGGATCTGTGGTCCCACTACGTGGCGGCCTGGATCGCGCTGGATGATGTCCATGCCGACGCCGGGCCATTCCAGTTCGTGCGCGGATCGCACACGTGGAACGTGCTGCGGCGCGACAAACTGATGGCCTATCTGACACCCGAAGAACGTGAGATGTCCAACTGGCCAAGCTTCACGCAGGAATGGGTATCACAGGCCTGCGAGGCCGAAATCGCCCGCCGGGGCGCCAGCGTTGAAGAGTTCATCCCCAAGGGCGGCGACCTGCTGATCTGGCATTCCAATCTGATCCACCGCGGCTCACAGCCACGCAACCCTGAGCTGCTAAGAAAATCGCTGATCTGCCACTACTCGTCGGTCAAACGTCGAACGGATTTTGGCAGCAGTGTGGTGGATCCCAATGGGTCGCACTACTACGCGTTCCCTCCGGTGGACCAGAAGTCACCGCTGTCCATTGAGACACCTGCGGCGACCACTAAACCTATTCCGGCGCGCGTGCGTGAGCTGGTCTCAAGGCTGCTCGGGCGTTGACATAGTCTGTCTGCCGCATCCTTAGCGTTTACGGACAAAGATGGTCCTGTTTTCGATGGAGACCACGAGGCTGTGGCGCGCGGCGATGTCTTGCAGCACAACGTCCCAATCTGTGCAGGGGTATTGGAAGGGGGCGGACCTCCTTTCCGACGCACTTAAAGGCCCTTTTGTTTGCGTGAGCTGTGTTGCACTAGAGCGCCACCATTTCTCGTTTAAACGACACCATGCCATCAGGCAAGGCTGCAGCATCCAGTTGCCGCGCAGCCCCGTGCCCCGCATACACAGCCGCTGCCACTGTGCCCGGCGCATACGCGTCGCCCACACACTGCACTGTCTGGATGCCCGCAGCTTGCCATTCATCATGCCGCTCCTGCAGTGCCACAAACAAGTCATCCACCGGATCCCGCATCGTGACCAGCAATAGACTGGCGCACAGCAGTGGCGTGCGGGCATCGGTGTAGGTGTTAGCCAGCTCCACGTTCAGGCCGCCATCTGCCGTGGCCGATAGGCTGGCAATAGACGTGCTGGTTTGAATGTTCACACCCATCTTCAACAGTCCCGACTGAATCCGCTGCTGTTCCATGGTCATGTCGGTGAATTCGGATACCTTCACCGATGGCGTGACCAGAAAAACCTCCAGCCCTTGTTTGCGCAAACGCTCGGCCAAGGCACCGGCCATGTAGTAGTGGTCGTCGTCATAAATCAGCACCGGAGACGGCAGCGTTGCACCGGCAAACACGTCATCGGGGCTAAACACCCTGCGTGCCACATCGGCATGCGCAATGCCGTTGATGGCAGTACGGTGCTGGCGGCCCAAACCATCCTTGCGCCAGCGTGCACCCGTGGCGATGAAGACGCGGTTGAAGCCGAACTCCAGCACCTCGTCCGCGCTGAGGTGGCTGTCCAGGTAGAGGTTGACGTTGGTCATCTTCTGGATCTGCAGCATGCGGTGGTCGGCCACACGCATCCAGGTGGCCAGGCCGGGCAGTGCGGCGTCGTGGATGAGTCTGCCGCCCACGCGGGTGCCGGCGTCGGCCAGCGCCACCTCATAACCGCGCTGGCCCAAGGCGCGGGTCAGCTCCAGGCCGGTGGGGCCAGCGCCGACGACCAGCACACTGTCCTTGGACTGCGCGGGTGTGATGCGCTCGGGGTGCCAGCCTTTGCGCCACTCTTCACCCATGGTCGGGTTTTGTGTGCAGCGAATCGGCACGCTGAGGTTGTCGCCGGTCACACAGATATTGCAGCCTATACATTCGCGGATGTCGTCGAAGCGGCCCTCTTCAATCTTGCGCGGTAAAAACGGGTCGGCAATCGAAGGGCGCGCCGCGCCTATCAAATCCATGACACCGCGTTTGATGGCCGAGACCATGGCGTCGGGTGACGTGTAACGACCCACTCCCACCACCGGCTTGGTGGTCAGGGACTTCACATGGGCGATGTACTGTTCCTGGTAACCCTCGGCCGAGAAGCGTGCGGTCTGGCTGTCGTTGGACCAGTCGGCGATATTGACGTCCCACAGATCCGGCAGCTCGGCCAGCATGGCAATGGCATCGCGGCCTTCGTTTTCGGATGTGATGCCCAGCGGCCCCAGCAACTGGTCCACCGCAAGGCGTACGGCGATGGCACAGCGGTCGCCCACAGCGTCTTTGGTGTCTTCAATCAGCTCGCGCAAAAAGCGCACGCGGTTCTCCAGGCTGCCGCCGTATTCGTCGGTGCGGCGGTTGGTGCGGCGCGAGAGGAAATGCATGGGCAGGCCCAGGTCGTGCCCCGCATAGACGTAAACGATGTCGAAACCGGCATCACGGGCGCGCAGCGCGGCGGCGCGGTGCCAGCGGCGCACGTTCGCAATGTCGGCCTTGTCCATGCTGCGCGCCTGGATGGGGTCGGTGGCCTTGACCGGTATGTGTGAGGGCGCCATCGGTATCTCGCGGCTGTAGCGGTTGGGTGTGGCGTAGCCATTGAAGAACAACTCGGCCCCGGCCAGCGCGCCGTGGGCGTGGCAGGCGTCCGTCATCAGACGCTGTGCGGGGATGTCGGAGTCGTCCCACAGGCGGCCCTCAAAATGCGGCGCGATTTCGGAGAAGGGGCTGATCTCGATCTCTTCGGTACAGACCACGCCCCAGCCGCCCTCGGCCTTGACACCGCGCATGGCGGCCAGTGACTGTGGTTTGCCATGGCCCATGCCGTTGCAGTGGGGTACCTGGTAGAAGCGGTTCCTGGTTTTTACCGGTCCGATCTGGACCGGCTCAAAGAGGATGTCGTAGCGAGAGTTGTAGCCTGGTGTGCGCTGGGACATGGCAGGGCAAAAAAGCTAGCGATTATGACGTGCCGTTTTTGCAGTATTTCTGGAACAGTTCATCCGCCGTGGTGTGCAGGCCTTCGGCACGCTCCGCATCCGTGGGGGTATCGATCAGGCGCAGCAGGTCCACGGATATGCCGTGCGCCAGGTCACCCGATTCGCTGACGATGTGGTCCAGCACCACGCGTTTCCACTGTTCGTCCTGCGACTGCAGCACGTAGCGCACATGGGGCACCAGCGGTGCGCCGATGCGGGCCAGAAAGGGGATGAAGACTTTGGCCACCGGCCAGTTGGCGTCTTCCACCCACTCCAGAATTTCACCCAGCACGGGTGCTACTGCGGGGTGGCCCAGGGCGACCAGTTTCTTGGCCTTGTCGGTTTCGTCTTTGGCCTCGGGCACGAGGTCGGGCAGGCTACGGGCCATATCTTGTGTCTCCTGCTGCAAAGCTTGCAATGGGGGAATGAAGCACAGATTGGAGGTTAGCCGAATTACTGTCAGTTGTGGTGGCTATGCGTAGATTGGTTTTGCGGGTGCCCGTGTTTTCTGCAATCCAGGCCGCTCTTTTTGCCGTTCGTCTCTCTGCTGCCGGCGCGGAGGCGTTGTCCCTTTACAGTGGCGCCCGTTCGTAATACGGTCGTTGGACGGCCAGGATTGAAAGGAAAAAAATGATGAGACTCCAACAACGGGTGTTCGGCGCCGCCTTGGTAGCGCTGTTGGCCAGCCAGGCCGCGTGGGCCGCGTGGGACCAGCAGCCCAACCACTACCACGTGACCATCACCAATGATGGCAAGCGCGCCCATGTCAAGGCAGATGTGTATGTGCAGGGCAATGAGCTGGCGCTGTTTGGTGTGGATGTGCTGCCCACGCTGAAGAATGGCCAGGGAGACTTTCTGGAAAATATCGTGGTTCGGGACATGGCGGGCAAGCCGGTCGCGCTCAAGGACAAGGGCGAAGCGGAATACGAGGTGGAAGAGGGTGACCGCCGCCTGGCGCTGGCGTATGAGGTGCGGCTGGACCACGCCAAGTACCACTGGCCGGGTGGAGTGGAAGAGGTTTTGTACCACACGGATGAGGGCATCATGGCCGTGGGTAACAGCCTGTTCCTGGTGCCCGGCGTGGCCATGCCGGGCAAGACTGAGGTGTCGTTCACACTGCCCCCGGGCTGGAAGGCAAATACGCCGTGGCTGGCGGGCAGCAAGCCCGGCAGCTTTGTCGCCGAGACGCGACGCGAGCTGGTCAGCAACGCGATGTTTCTGGGCACTGCATATGGCGAGCGTTTTATGGCCGGTGGTGTGGAGCTGACGCTGGTAATGGGCAAGCGCTACTGGCCGCAAAAAGCCCTGTTCATGGACCTGATGCGCCGCCAACTGGCCTCCTACCAAACCCTGTTCGGTGGGCCACCCCGCACCAACCGCTACCTGGTGGTCATCAACGATGGGGCCGTCAGCGACGGCGGCGCCTTTGCCAACAGTTTCAGCCAGATCATCCAGGGCGAAGCAGATGCCATTTCGCGTGTGATCTGGGGGCGCATCGTGGCGCACGAACTGCTGCATTTCTGGAACGGACATACGCTGGTGCCGGCCGAGCCGCAGGACGAATGGTTCAAGGAAGGTGTGACTGACTACCTGACGCTGGTGACCCTGGTGCGCAACAAGGTCATGGACCGCAAATTCCTGATCAGCAACCTGGAGAACCTGCCCCGCGGCCAGGGTGTGGCGCGCAACCTGATGGGCTTGAAAGGCACCGTGCGGGATGCCGTCAAGGACAAACACAACAGCTGGCTGTTGGTGTACGGCGGCGGCACGATTGCCGGCCTGGCCATGGATGTGGAAATGCGCCGCGCCACTAACGGCAAGCTTGGCATGCCCCAGTTGATGCAGTCGGTCTATGCCGAGTTTGGCCAGCCCGGTAAACGTTACACCCAGGCCGACATCGTGCGCCACGGCCGCAAGCTGGCGGGCATTGATCTGCAGCCCACACTGGAGCGCATCGTCAACAGCACCACGCTGCTGGACCTGGAGCCGCTGATGGCCGACATAGGCCTGCGCCTGCACCAGTTCGGCATGCTGGAGACCCATCTGCTGCCCAACCCCAATGCAACACCGGCGGCGCGCAAACGGTTTGCGGACATCTTCGGCATGCCGCTGCAGCCTTAGTCAAACGCGGCAATTACCTGTCGGTCACAGGCACGGAGGCCGGAGGGGTGGCGGATTCAGACGATCCACCGATCTTGTCGGCCACCTTGTTTGCGGCTTTGCCAGTGGCGTTGGCGCCGCGTTCCACGCCGCGCGCAGTGGCCTCTGCGCCGCGCTCAACACCTTTGGCTGCTGCCTTGGTGCCGCGTTCTATGCCACTGGCTGCAGCTCTTGCACCCTTTTCAATGCCGGTGGCTGCAGCACTGGCGCCACGCTTGATCGCATTGGCCACTTTGTCAACGGGGCCGGGGTTGGGCTTGATAGGCGCGTCGACCGCCTCCTGGGCGCCGGCCTGGCCAGCTAGCAGCAGTGTGAACGAAAGAGATACCAATGTTTTTGACAGGATGTGCATGGCAAGTTGGGGCAGTGAACTAAGTAACGGGATGATAGTTCTTATGCCGATTTGCCAGTGCGGGCAAATGTGAAAGTGTGTGTATGTGTGTAAAGCCGGTTCAATTCACAACGTAGACCACGGCGCTGCGTGCCGGCAGGGTAAACCGACCGCTCTTGCTGTCCACCACGGCAGTGCCGCGTACACGTGCATCGGATGCAGTTGAAGCGGCTTGCACCGGGTGCAATTGGTAAGCCTTGCCCGCTTGCTCAGGCAAGCTGATGTGTTGCACCTGTTTGTCCACGTTGATCAGGTACAGCAATTCCGAGAAATTGGCGCCCGGGTAATCACGGCCATTCAGATGGCCCACCAGCACCACCGCGTTTTGTGCAGGGCCTGTGTTGGGAAAGCTCAGACGTTGCTGGATATCGGCCGCCGTGCGCAGCCGGAACAATGTGGTGCTGGCGCGGATGGCCAACAGGTCATTGAAGGCATCGCGTGTAAAGGCAATATCTGCCGGTGTGGGGCGCAGGCTGGTATTGGCCAGCAAGGGGCGCATCAGCGGCCAGCTCTCTGCGTTGTCGGCCTTGGGTGGCAGGCCGGTGCCGAAGAAGTTGGTCTGAAAGGTCCAGTCCAGGCGGTTGAACCAGTCACCCGAGTCATAACTGTTGCGGTCCAGCGACTTGGAGCGCAGGATCTCCGTGCCCGCATGGAAATAGGCGACACCCTGGCTGAAGGCATTGATGGCCATGGCCAGTACCTGGACCCGAGCGCGATCCTCGGTGCTGGTGCCTGCGGGCAGCTTCAAGATGTTGTTGTCAAACAGCGTCTGGTTGTCATGGTTCTCCACGTAGTTCACCACTTCGGATGGCTGACTTGCATAACCCGCGGGCTGGCCCGCGTAATCGATATCGGAGAGTTTTTTACGTTGGCCGGTGTAGGTCAGCATCTCGAAATTTCGGATGGACCCGGCAAGGCCCACACGCACCATGTCGGCTGTGCGCAGCAGGTCTTCCTGTGTTGCAGTGGATTGCGCATTGCGGTCATGGACCATGCCGTTGGTATAGCCCTGGTTGCGGATGAGGGCATTGCCGTTGTCACCCGCGCTGCCACCGCGTACGGCGTCGCGCCCCCGGTCGCTGAAGGTGCCTATGTCGCTGCCGTTGAGCGACAGTTGTGAGGCCTGCACAAAACGTGCGCCGTTGGCCACTTCGCCAAAATTCCAGCCTTCACCCAGCAGGTGGACGTGACGGCCCGTGGTTGCGTTCACGCGCTTCTGCAGCACCTCCATCACCGCACGGGGCTGGTGGGCCATCAGGTCAAACCGGAAAGAGTCGATGCGGTACTGCTTGGCCCACAGTTCCACCGAATCGACCATCAGCTTGCCCATCATCAGGTTCTCGGTGGCGGTGTTGTCGCAGCACGTGGAGCGCTCCACCACACCGTTTGCATCCAGCCGGTGGTAATAACCGGGGACGATGCGGTCCAGCACCGATTGCGCGTGTTGCCCCGAAGCGCTGGTGTGGTTATAGACCACGTCCATGCCGACGCGCAGGCCGGCCGCGTGCAGGGCCATTACCATCTGGCGCAGTTCTTTGATGCGCGTGGCACCGTCGTCCGCATTGCTGGCGTAGCTGCCTTCGGGTGCGTTGAAGTGCAGCGGGTCGTAGCCCCAGTTGAAGCAGTCCCTGGCGGCAGCGGCGGTGCTGGCGGCCTGGGGCGCCTCGCTGTCGCCGTGTTCGGGTGTGGCGATGGCGGGTGTGGTGCAGCCGCGCTCGGGCACCGAGGCGATGTCGAAGATGGGCAGCAGGTGCACATCGGTCATGCCCGCTTGGGATAACGTGCGCAAGTGGCGCATGCCGTTGGACTCCGCTTGGGTGAACGCCAGGTACTTGCCGCGATGGGTTACGGGCACCGTGGCGTCACCCACCGAGAAGTCGCGCACATGCAACTCATAAATGGCCATGTCCACGGGTGCGTTGACGCGCTGGGGTGTGGCATGTTGGTCCCAGCCGGCGGGTTTGAGTCTGGTGTCGCCCAGGTCGGCGATGTAGCTGCGCTGCGAATCGGCGTTCAGGCTGACGGCATAGGGGTCGGTTACGCGGTTGCGCACCAGGCCCACGCCGGGTACAAAAACATCGACCAGGTAGTTGTAGTAGCGACCGCTCAGATTGCCGCCGTGGCGGTAACGCCATGCACCGGTGGCTGCATCGCGCTGCAGCGCGGGCGCGGCAATGGCGCCGCCCTGGGCGGTGTTAAACAGGCAGGCGTGGACCTGCTGGGCCGTGGGGGCCCATAGCTTGAGCTGGGTGTGGCGCAGGCCCACGCTGGCACCCAGGTCGGGGATGCGGGCTGCGTCGGCATAGGCGTCGTCCAGAGCGCCGGCCGGCTGCAAGGGTGTGGCCTGCAGGACGCGGCCGTTGGCGTCCGCCTGCACCAGCAGCAGCTGACCCTGGCGCAGCGTGTGCAGGCGCCGCAGGCCCGCGCCGTTGACGGCCAGCACCGTACCGGGTTTCACGTAGGCAAAACGCTGGGCCATGTTCGCCGGGAGCGGCTTGGTGTGCAGCGTGAGTACCAGCGGAGCGCCGTCTGATCCGGTGACGGGCGAACCTGGGGCCGCTTGCAACTGGCCGGTTCTGGAGTGGTGCAGCGTGAACCGCCCCTGTGCGGTGGCACCGGGCCATTGCAACAACTGCTGGTTTAGCCACACTGCCTGCGGTGCGGGCGGTGTTGGGTGGCCCGGCGTGGGCACGGCCTGCAGCACGGTTTGGAAGCCGTTTGTATTGCAGGCTTCCAGCAATGCCGAGGGCGTTGCGGTAGCCGCTGCGCCGCTGCCCGCAGCCGCCAGGGTGCAAGCCAGTACGCAGCCGCTGGCCAAGCGTTTAAGACGGGTGAGGGAAAGTGTCATAGATTAAATCGGGCTATAGCCCCCGTGAAATATGCTCCATGCGCTATCAATGTAATAGCAATCATGCGGACGTGGCGATCTGTCACTGGGGATGGGGTGTACGTGGTGTTTTACTACAGGGTTACAAGTTTGTTGGTAGTATGATTACATATACATTCAGAATTGTGTAGAATTGTTTGAATAATCAACGATATTTAACCATTCTCGGTTTAATATTTATAAGTAGTTTGACTACAAAGAGGTTTCAATGGTTCTGCCTTTTGCCGTCTCGCGGATGGCATGTCAATGGGGTTTACGTACCGCTGCCCGGTCTGCGCTGTTGCTGGCCGGGCTCTGCTGGGGTGCGGCCAGCTTTGCCATCGACACCCGACCGGTGCCAGCCGCCGTGCAAACCAGCACGCTGCCGGCCGACTGGCAGCGCGGCGCCTTTATGGAAATCTTTGTACGTGCCTACAAAGATAGTGATGGCGACGGCGTGGGTGACCTCAAGGGCCTGACCCAGCAGCTGGACTATCTGAAAAACCTGGGCATCACCGGCATCTGGCTGATGCCCATCACCACCAGTGCCGATGGCGACCACGGCTACGCCACGACCGACTTCCGCGGCGTAGACCCAGCCTACGGCTCGCTGGAAGATTTCGACGAACTGCTGCGCCAGGCCCATGCGCGCGGCATCGGCGTGGTTATGGACTACGTCATCAACCACAGCGCGCGGGCGCACCCCATGTTTGTAAGCGCGCTCGCCGAAGGCCCGGCCAGCCCGTTTTACGACTGGTATGTGTGGGAGAAAGATGCCCCCCAAGGCTGGGACATCTGGGGCGCATACCCGTGGAGCCGCACACACAAGGGGTATTACTTCGGCACCTTTGGCAAACACATGCCGGACTTCAATTTCAAGAACCCTGCCGTGCGGGCCTACCACCAGGACAGCCTGCGTTTCTGGCTGAACCGTGGGCTGGACGGCTTCCGCCTGGACGCCGTGCCGCACCTGGTGGAGAACAGTGCAAAAGAATGGAACGACCAGCCCGAGAGCCGCCGCATCACGGCTGATTTGCGCACGCTGATCACCGCTTACCCGCAGCGCCACGTGGTATGTGAGGCGACAGCCAACCCGCAGGCTTATGCGGCCGCCGATATCTGCGGCAGTGCCTTTGCGTTTGGCCTGGAGCGCAACATCGTCAATGCAGCCAAGGGTGACCCCAAGGCGATCCGCTACGTAGCGGATTACTTCACCACCGCGCCGCAGACCATGGCCACCTTTGTCGCCAACCACGACATCTTTGCTGGTGCGCGGCTGTGGGACCAGTTGCGTGGCAACCAGGCGCAGTACAAGCTGGCCGCGGCGTCCTACCTGCTGCAACCCGGCACACCCTTCATCTATTACGGCGAAGAGATTGGCATGGCGGGCATCCGGGGGCTGGAGGGTGATCAGCCCTTGCGCGCGCCTATGAGCTGGACGGCAGACAAGCAGGGCGCAGGCTTTACCACCAGCATCAAATCCTTCCGGCCCGTTGCGCCCAATGTGGCGCGTTACAACGTGGCGGCGCAACTGGCCGATCCCAACTCCCTGCTGGCGTTTTACAAAAGCATGCTGGCATTGCGCAACAGCCTGCCGTCGCTGGCCAGCGGAAGTTATGACGCGCCGGTGGCGCAGGGCAGGGTGATGGCCTACCGGCGCACGCTGGGGGCTGAGACCACGCTGGTTGTCATCAACTATGGCACCCAGGCCAGCACGCTCGCGCTCAAAGACCTGCAGCCGCAGGCAAGATTCGTATCTGCCTATCCCGCCAAAGCCAAAACTGCAGTTGCCAATGCCCGCGGCGTGCTCCACCTGAGCCCGCCTGCCCAATCGGTGCAGGTCTACCGCTTGCAACCGTAAACACCGCGTCTATCCTTAGCCTCAACCTCTTACGCCTCGCCACCATGTACTTCAACAAAATCCGCCACCCGTCCAACTTCACCTTCGCCAGCGCACATGCCAACCAGACGCTGAGTGTGGGCGCCAAAACCGTGCAGGCCACGGTGCGCGATCTGGGTGAAGACGTGTTCCATCTGGAGCTGAACGACACCCAACGCTGGCCGCTGGATGCGCGTGTGTTGCCTTTGCACGACGATGCCTTCAAGGCCAGCAAATCGCAGTACCAGCTCGGCATTTCTGCCAGCGGCCATCTGGCTTTAACAGCAGCCGATGGCACGGAGTTACTCAGCGGCGTGGCCCAGGCCAGCGTCGGTGTCTGCGGCAGCGCCTGGCTGGTGCAATTCGCACGTAACACCGATATGCGTTTCTTCGGCCAGGGCGAAAAAACCACCGGCCTGGAGAAGACCGGCAAACGCACCAAATTCTGGAACGCCGATGTATGGGCCGACCACGCCATGCACACGATCGAGAACGGCCAGGCCGATCCGCAATACGCGGCCGTGCCTTACCTGCTGGTGCGCCATGGTGCGCGCTGGGTTGGCATCCTCGTCGACCATCCCGGTGCGGTGTTTATGGACACGGGCTCCAACTGGTTCTTCTCCGGCAAGGACGACCAGAATGCGCCACCCGCTTTCTGGTTTGGCGCGGACGAGGGTGTGCCCGCGTTTTACGTGATTGCCGGAGACAGCGCGGCATCCGTCACGCAGCGCCTGCAACGCTTGGTGGGCACCACGCCGCTGCCACCGCTGTGGTCGCTGGGCCACCACCAGTGCCGCTGGGGTTACGCCGGTACCAAGGATCTGAACGCGCTGGATGCAGGCTTTACCGAACATGAATTCCCCGCCGACGGCCTGTGGTTGGACATTGACTACATGGACCGCTACAAGGTATTCACCACCAGTCCTGAGCACTTCGGTGATTTGGGCGCGGAGCTGAAAAAGCTGCAGGCCAATGGCCGGCGCATCGTGCCGATCCTGGACCCCGGTGTGAAGGTGGAAGCGGGCTACGAAGTGGCCGAGAGCGGCACGGCCGCTGGCATCTTCTGCCACAACCCCGAAGGCCAGCCGTATGTGGGTTTTGTGTGGCCAGGCCGCACCTGGTTCCCGGACTATTCACTGCCCGAGGGGCGCGACTGGTGGGCTAAATACTCCAAGGCCTTCCGCGAGTCGGGCTTTGATGGCGCCTGGCTGGACATGAACGACCCCAGCACCGGTGCCGCCGAGGTGGACGACATGTTATTCAACCGTGGCACCTGGCCGCACTGGACCTACCACAACCAATACGCGGTCGGCATGGCCCAGGCCACACGTGACGGCTTCCTGGCGGCCAAACCTGATGAGCGGCCCTTTTTGCTGGCCCGCAGTGCCTACACCGGTTCCAGCCGCTTCACGGCGCTGTGGACTGGCGACAACCACAGCAACTGGCACCACCTGCGCACCAGCATCCATTGCAGCATGAACCTGGCGCTGTCGGGCATCCCGTTCAACGGCCCGGACGTGCCCGGCTTTGGCAGCCATGCGGACAAGGAACTGGCCATTGCCTGGTACAAGGCCGGCTGCCTGTTCCCCTTCATGCGCAACCACGCCAATGCGGGCACGGCGCGGCAAGAGCCATGGGTCTTTGGCCCCGAGGCGCTGCAGACCATCCGCCACCATGTGCGCCTGCGCTACAAGCTGCTGCCCTACATGTACCAGCTGTGGAACGAGCAGGAGAAAAACGGCACTGCCGTCATGCGCCCGCTGTTCCATGACTATGCCAATACCGATGCCATGGAGCTGGACCGCATCGACGACCAGTTTTTGATTGGCCCGGCCATTCTGCAGGCACCTCTGGTGCAGCAGGGCCAGCAGCAACGCACGGTGGCGTTGCCCGGAACCGGACGATGGATGGATGTCAACACCGGCGCGTTCCTCGCGGGTGGCCGCAATATCCACGTCACCAGCAATGCTGAAAGCACGCCCATCTATCTGCGCGAAGGCAGCCTGGTGCCCATGCAGGTTGGGGTGCGCACCACGGCAGCCAATGACCTGGGCGATATCGAATTGCATGTAATCCTCGGCGCAGGCAGCACCGACACCGCCACGCTGGACTATGTGGCCGACGATGGTCTGAGCTACGGCTACCAGCGCGGCGTGCGCAATGTCTACCGCCTGACCGCCAGCCGAGCAGGCGATGTGCTGACGCTGGATGTCAGCGCATTGCAAACCGGCTGGAAACCGCTGCGCTTGCGTGTGGTGGGTTACGACGGCGCCAGCTCAGTGGAATTGCGGGCGGGCGACAAGACCAGCACCCTGGCGCTGACACCATTTGAATGGAATTTCAGCGGGGGTGTACTGGCAGCCAGCACCAGCGCTCCCATCAGCTTGTAACGCCCAGGGGGCCCGCCACCGTTTTAACGGGTCTTGCTGGTGTCACGGGCGGGTCTCGCAGTGCGGGCACAATGGGCCCCGAGCACCGTGCATCCGCGCGTGCCAAGCACCAGAGTGGTTGGAATGGGCATCCGAAGCAGTTTTTGGGCCGTATTGGGCCGGGGGGATACGTCAGACTCACCCGACGTGGCGCTGGAGCGCGTGCGCAAAGCCATGCTGTTGGTGGTGGAGGAGTTTGGTGGAGACGACCACATACGGCTGGACATGAAGATCAACTTTGCCCGCGAAGTGGCAGAGCTTTGGTACCTGCGCCCAGAACTGATGCAGGTGGTCGCCGCTGCCCAGGGCGAGCAAGTGGCGCAAGAGTGTATGGCCGAGATCACTGCGCTGTTCAAAAAGCACCACCTGGGTGGCACCCCGTCGCGCTTCGGCAAGTTGTAGCCGTGCCGGCCGCCAGTGGCGGCGTTATTTGCGCACGGGCGAGTCTTTGGAAATCCCCCATGACGAATCGGTAGACGTGCCTTTGGGTGACTTGGCTTTCACTTCCTCCAGCGCTTGCTGCAGCGCCGGTGAGTAACCAGATCCCTGTGCCGCCATCCACAGCGCAAAACCCACACCGCCGATGATCACCGCGGCGCCTAACACCAGCTTCAAGGCTGTCACCCAGACATTGGGTTCTTTCTCATTCTGTCGCGCCATTGCGTCTCCCGCGTAATCCAACTATTTGCTTGTTTTTGAGTCATGCCTGCCTGCATTTATAGGCATTCTGGCAGGCAATTGCGAATCAGGGCTGTTGAACATCACCGATGCACAGGTACTTGATTTCCACGTAATCATCCATGCCGAAGTGTGAACCCTCGCGCCCCAGGCCGGACTGCTTGACACCACCAAAGGGCACATGTTCGGTCGCCAAAATGCCCACGTTGATGCCCACCATGCCGTACTCCAGCGCCTCGCCCACGCGGTAGATGCGGCCGATGTCACGGCTGTAGAAATAGCTGGCCAGGCCGAACTCGGTGTCGTTGGCGGCGGCTATAGCCTCTTGTTCGGTCTTGAATTTGAAGACTGGTGCAAACGGCCCAAAGGTCTCTTCGCGGGCGCACAACATGTCGGGCGTGGCGTCGGCCACCACGGTGGGCTCGAAAAACTGGCCCGAGCCCAGTGCCTTCAACCGCTTGCCGCCCACGACCACGCGGCCACCTTTGGCCACGGCATCGTCCACATGGCGCTGCACCTTGACCAGCGCAGCCTCTTCGATCAGCGGGCCCTGGTTCACACCGTCTTCAAACCCATTGCCAACTTTGGCGGTGCGCACCTTGGCTGCAAACTTTTCGACGAACTGGTCGTACACACCCTCTTGCACATAGAAGCGGTTGGTGCACACGCAGGTCTGGCCGGCATTGCGGTACTTGCTGGCAAAGGCGCCTTCGACCGCGCTGTCGATATTGGCATCGTCGAACACGATGAAGGGCGCATTGCCACCCAGCTCCAGTGACAGCTTTTTGACGGTCGGCGCGCATTGCGTCATCAATATGCGGCCCACTTCGGTAGAGCCGGTGAAGCTGATGTGGCGCACCACATCACTGGCGCACAACACTTTGCCAATGGCGATGGAGTTGTCGCTGTCGGCGCAGAGCATATTCAGCACACCGGCCGGGATGCCCGCACGGATAGCCAGTTCGGCCGCTGCCAGGGCGGTCAGCGGTGTCAGTTCGGCCGGTTTGATGATGACGGTGCAACCGGCGGCCAGCGCGGGTGCGACTTTACGGGTGATCATGGCCAGCGGGAAATTCCACGGCGTGATGGCCGCACAAACGCCAATCGGCTGTTTGATGACCATCAGGCGGCGGTTGTTGTCGAACTGGGGCAGGGTCTCGCCATTGACGCGCTTGGCCTCTTCGGCAAACCATTCCACAAAACTGGCGGCATAGGCCACTTCGCCCTTGGCCTCGGCAAAGGGTTTGCCCTGTTCGGCGGTCATGATGCGGCCCAGGTCCTCCTGGTTGGCCATCAGCAAATCGAACCACTTGCGCAGGATGGTGCTGCGTTCCTTGGCGGTCTTGCTGCGCCAGGCGGGCCAGGCGGCGTTGGCGGCAGTGATGGCCGCCTCGGCGTCGGCGGCACCCAGGTTGGCTACACCGGTCAGTTTTTCGCCGGTGGCGGGGTCCAGTACATCGAAACGGCCGGCGCCTGTCACCCATTGGCCATTGACCAGGGCGTCGGTTTTAAAAATGCTGGGGTCTTTGAGCTGGGCCAGGGGGCCGGACAGATTTGGCATGGGTAGGGTCTCGTGGATTTTTTGTGTCTGGGATGCTGACTGTAGCGAACTCCGCCCTCCATGGTAATCACCTGGGTGTCAGCCAGTGGTGCGTCCGGGCTTGGCTACCCCGAAAATACGACCTGGCCCATGCCGGGCCGCTTGCCTGCCGTATCTGCGCCACTCGCGGCGATAATAGAAAGCTTTCGATTTCCCTTTTGTTGTTGTTTAACGAGCCCACGCCATGACCCAAGCTGTAATGAACGTCGCCGAAATCCGCAAGTCTTTCCTCGACTTCTTCGCCTCCAAAGGCCACACCGTGGTGGCCAGCAGCCCGCTGGTGCCTGGCAACGACCCCACGCTGATGTTCACCAATTCCGGCATGGTGCAGTTCAAGGACGTGTTTTTGGGCACCGACAAGCGCAGTTATGTGCGCGCCGCATCGGTACAGGCCTGCCTGCGTGCCGGTGGCA
>JAZKDY010000156.1:0-2932 GCA_040387325.1 Pseudomonadota bacterium
CCGTAACTAGGCCCTTCCCACGCCACAGTCGCATCCGCCAAACGGTTCAGCCGTGCCGCGGAAGGTTAATCAAAAACAGCTTTAACCAGCTAATGTTTCCTGCAGGGAAACGGAGGTCAGCGGAATATGAGTGAAACAACGTCGCAGAAGACGAGCCCAGCGTCTGTCTACAGCGCATACGCAAGCAATACGTACCTTTTCGGTGGCAATGCGCCATACGTCGAAGAGATGTACGAAAACTACCTCGCCAACCCCGGCAGTGTGCCCGACACCTGGCGCGACTATTTTGATGCGCTGCAGCACGTACCGGCCGTGGACGGCACCGATGCCCGCGACGTACCCCACCTGCCTGTGGTCAACGCTTTTGCCGAACGTGCCAAACAGGGCGGCACCAAGGTTGTCGAGGCCAGTGCGGATGTCGAAATGGGGCGCAAACGCACCGCCGTGCAGCAGCTGATCGCTGCACACCGCAACGTGGGCCAGCGCTGGGCCGACTTGGACCCACTGAAGCGCACCGAGCGTGAACACATTCCTGAACTGGACCCCGCCTTCTACGGTTTCACCGACGCGGACCAGGAAACAATTTTCAACACCAGCAATACCTTCTTCGGCAAAGAGCGCATGAGCCTGCGGGAGCTGATGAATGCGCTGCGCGAGACCTATTGCAGCAGCATCGGCGCCGAGTACATGTACCTGAGCGACCAAGGCCACAAGCGCTGGTGGCAGGAAAAGCTGGAGTCCATCCGCTCCAAGCCGCATTTCACCAAAGAGAAGAAACTCCACATCCTGGACCGTCTGACCGCGGCCGAGGGCCTGGAGCGTTTTCTGCACACCAAATACGTGGGCCAGAAGCGCTTCTCGCTCGAAGGTGGCGAGAGCTTTATCGCCGCCATGGACGAATTGATCCAGACCGGTGGCACCGTCGGTCTGCAGGAAATCGTCATCGGCATGGCCCACCGCGGCCGTTTGAACGTGCTGGTCAACTCGCTGGGCAAGGTGCCCGCCGACTTGTTCGCCGAGTTTGACCACACCGCTCCCGAAGACCTGCCCAGCGGCGACGTGAAATACCACCAGGGCTTCAGCTCGGATGTCACCACGCCTGGCGGCCCGGTGCACCTGACGCTGGCGTTCAACCCCTCGCACCTGGAAATCGTCAACCCTGTGGTCGAAGGTTCGGTGCGTTCGCGAATGGACCGCCGTGGCGACCCCAAAGGCCTGCAGGTCTTGCCCGTGCTGGTGCACGGCGATGCGGCTTTTGCTGGCCAGGGCGTGGTCATGGAGACGCTGGCATTGGCCGAAACCCGTGGTTACACCACAGGTGGCACGGTGCACATCGTCATCAACAACCAGATCGGTTTCACCACCAGCGACCCGCGCGATAGCCGCTCCACGCTGTACTGCTCGGACGTGGTCAAGATGATCGAAGCGCCGGTGTTACACGTCAACGGCGACGATGCTGAAGCCGTGGTGCTTTGCACCCAGCTGGCGCTGGAGTACCGCATGGCCTTCCAGAAGGACGTGGTGGTGGACATCATCTGCTTCCGCAAACTGGGCCATAACGAACAGGACACTCCGGCGCTGACCCAGCCGCTGATGTACAAGAAGATTGCCCAGCACCCCGGCACCCGCAAGCTCTACGCCGACAAGCTGGCCTTGCAGGGCTTTGGCGAGACCTTGGGCGACGACATGGTCAAGGCCATGCGCGCCGCGCTGGATGCAGGCAAAAACACCTTCAACCCGGTGCTGACCAACTTCAAGAGCAAGTATGCGGTGGATTGGGCACCCTTCGTGAACAAGAAGTGGACCGATGCCGGTGATACCGCCATCCCCACCTCCGAGTGGAAACGTCTGGCAGAACGGTTGACCACCATCCCCGCCAACATCACACCCCATTCGCTGGTCAAGAAGGTGTACGACGACCGTGCAGCCATGGGCCGCGGCGAGATCCCCATCGACTGGGGCATGGGCGAGAGCATGGCTTTCGCATCCCTGGTGGCCAGCGGTTATGCCGTGCGCCTGTCCGGCGAAGACTGTGGCCGTGGCACGTTCACCCACCGCCACTCGGTGATCCACGACCAGAACCGTGAAAAGTACGACGAGGGTACCTACACTCCGCTGCAGAACATCACCCCCAACCAGGCGCCATTTGTGGTCATCGACTCCATCCTGTCCGAGGAAGCGGTGCTGGCGTTTGAATACGGTTATGCGTCCAACGACCCCAACACCTTTGTGATCTGGGAAGCCCAGTTTGGCGATTTCGCCAACGGTGCCCAGGTGGTGATCGACCAGTTCATCGCCTCCGGTGAAGTGAAGTGGGGCCGCGTCAACGGCATCACACTGATGCTGCCGCACGGTTATGAAGGCCAGGGCCCCGAGCACAGCTCGGCACGCCTGGAGCGCTTCATGCAATTGAGCGCGGACACCAATATGCAGGTGGTGCAACCCACCACGGCCAGCCAGATCTTCCACCTGTTGCGCCGCCAGATGGTGCGCAACCTGCGCAAGCCGCTGATCATCATGACGCCCAAGTCGCTGCTGCGGGCCAAGGATGCGGCATCGCCGCTGTCCGAGTTCACCAAGGGCTTCTTCCAGACCGTTATCCCCGAGAACAAGGAGCTCAAGGGTGACAAGGTCAAACGCGTGTTGGCCTGCTCCGGCAAGGTGTATTACGACCTGGTCAAGAAGCGCGAAGAAAAGGGCCTGGACGATGTGGCCATCATCCGCGTCGAGCAGCTGTACCCCTTCCCGCACAAGGCGTTTGCGACGGAACTGAAGAAGTACCCCAATGCGACCGACATCGTGTGGTGCCAGGACGAGCCACAGAACCAGGGCGCCTGGTTCTTCATCCAGCACAACATCCACGAAAACATGGCCGACGGCCAGCGTCTGGGTTACTCCGGCCGGGCGGCTTCTGCCTCACCGGCAGTGGGCT
>JAZKDY010000157.1:0-3350 GCA_040387325.1 Pseudomonadota bacterium
GTTTGCCATGCACCCGGAAGGCGAAGGCGAACACACACATCTGCGTCCACGACACGGCGTTGACCGTTATCCAGCCGAACCAGGCGTCTGGCAGCACCGGTGGCTGCTCACCCATCACATAGTGCGCCGCCCGCATGGCATGTGCCACCGATGCGAGGAAGAATAGCGCATACAGCGGTTCACGCCGCCGCACACACCAGACCGCCAGCGCGAAAAGCCCAATGATGGAGTAAGCACCCGTAGTGAGAGAGACCAGATCGGTCTGCAGCCAGTTGCGAAGGCGCCAACGCCACAGCAGATCGTCGCCGGTCCCGATCCAGGCGGTGGACAGCGCACCACCCACACCTTGCTGGCTCGCCATGCGGATCCACACAACGGTTGGTACCGGCTCGCTGGTGTCTTGCGCCAGCGGCACCCACAGAGGCCGGTTGAACGAATTCCAGACCCGGCTGCCACCGGTGCGCCAGGCCAGTTGACTATCCGCATAGACCGCCACCGTGCCTATGGTCTGCCAGCGCGGCAGGTACAGAAACAGCGCATCGTGCAGCGCCTGCGGGGTGCTTGTGCCGGGCGGCACCGTCAGGCGGTACCAGGCCACTTCGGGCAGTGCATCCAGCGTGGCGCCGCTGGACGCCAATGCGCGCGGCCGCACATGGGGCAGCGCCACGGTGGCGGCGGTATTGGTATGGGCGTGCTGCGCCACCGCGGCAGGCACACGCACCGGGGCGTCCCAACCAGCGTCGGCTTCGATATAGAAAAAGGCCTGCGTGAGGTGGGCAGCGGGCGCTTGCGCCGCCGCAGTCTGCACCACGGCCAGCAGCAGCCAGCCGAGCAGGCTAGTTCGCCAGCAAGCCCTTGCGGTGCGCTTCATGGATGGCCTCGGCGCGGGTGTTCACTTCCAGCTTGGCATAAATGCGCCGCACGAATGTACGCACGGTGGTGCGCGACACACCCAGCGTCTGCGCCACCTCGTCGGTGCTGAAGCCCTTGCTCACCAGCGTGAGTACCTGCTGCTCGCGTGCCGACAGCGCCACCGGTGCACCGGCCGCGTGGGACGCCGGGGGCGCTGGCTCGGTCGGCAGTGGCATGCTGGCTGCGCGCGCCAGAATCTTGCGCGCCACCATGGGGCTGATCGGGCTGCCTCCGGCGTGGATGTTGCGAATCTCCTGTGCCATCTCGTCGAACGCGCCGTCCTTGAGCAGGTAACCCATGGCACCGGCCTCGATCGAGCGCAATATGTGCGTGTCGTCGCCAAAAAGAGTACTGACCAGGATGCTGCATGCGGGCCATTGTGCCCGCGCCGCGCGGATCACATCCAGACCACTGCCATCGGGCAGGCCCAGGTCACACACCAGCACATCCATGGCATGCAGGGGCAACAGCGCCAGCGCCTCGTGCCGACTGCTGGCCACCAACACGAGCGACAGATCGGATGCCCCACGGACCACGTCCAGCAGGGTTTCGCGGCTTTGCGGATCGTCCTCGACCACACCGACCCGCAGTCGCTGTGGCCAGGTTGCGGCAGAGGAAGGTGGGGCGGCATGCATGGCTGCTTCGATTATGGCTACACGCGCAACACAGCCGCTTTTGTCATCCGTTCGGAGGACAGACAAAACCGCGGTGGGTCCGTAGCATCCACCAGAATTTTTCCAATCCCTGAAGGCTCGCACATGCCACCCCTGCACCACCCTCGCGCCTCGTGTCTGTTTCGGTCCTTCACGTTGTGGGTTTCACTGGCGTTGTTGACCGCCTGCGGTGGCGGCAGTAGTAGCAGCCCTGCCACGCAACCGGGAATCACCACCTACAACGTCGGCGGCCTGCTGGCCGGTCTGGGCTCAGGCAAGAACGTGACGCTGGCACATGTGGATGCGGCAGGTGCCACCGTGCAAAGTGCGGCCCTGAGCGCCAATGGGTTTTATGCCCTGCGCCTGCCCGCGGGCACCGTGTACAACTTGCGGGTGTTGGTGCAGCCTCAGGCCCAGACCTGCACGGTGGTCAATGGCACCGGCACGGCATCTGCGGATGTCAACACCATCGGCGTGGCCTGCCAGGACACGGTGGTAGCGCCCGAGGCCAAACCCGTCACCGGCAGCATCACCGGCCTGGGCGCTGGCAAGACCCTGGTGCTGCAGCTCAACGCAGTTGGCAGCACGCAGGACGCTGTAGTCAATGCCGACGGCAGCTTTCAGTTTCCGCAGGGCATCACTGGCACCTACACGGTCACCGTCAAGACCCCCCCAACAGGCCAGGCCTGCACGGTGGCCAATGGTCAGGGTGTGGTGGGGCAAAGTGGCGCCGCCATCAGCGTCTCCTGCGCCAGCAGCGCCTACACGCTGGGTGGCAGCGTCAGCGGCAGTACCGGCGTGGTGGTTCTGCGCAACAGTGCCAACGGCGACAGCGCCACGGTCTCTGGCAATGGTGCGTTTGCCTTTACCCAGCCCGTGCTGCACGGCACGGGTTATGGCGTCAGCGTCTTGGACGCGGGTGCCAGCCAGACTTGCAGCGTGGGCAACAGCACAGGCACGGCCCTGGCGGATGTACGCGACATTGCGGTCAGCTGCACGGCCGTTGTGGTTTTGGTGCCACCGGTTCCCGTGCCTGCCGTGCCGGCCAACCTGGCCACGACTTACGGCGTCAAGAGCTTTAACCTTAGCTGGAATCCAGTGACCGCGCCCGCAGGTGGCGGTGCGGTCAGCTACAAGCTGTTTGAGGACCCGGACGGTGCCGGGCCCCTGGCCAGCAGCCAGATTGGCGGCACGCTCAGCGCTGGGGCTTACGCCCACAGCGTCAGCGGCCTGCTGCACACCCGGCTCAACGCCCAGTACCGTGTGCAGGCCTGCAATACCAGCGGTTGTAGTGCGCTGACCGCAGCCATCACGCCCAACCTGACCCAGGCTATCGGCTACTTCAAGGCGTCCAACACCGGGGTAAATGATCTTTTCGGAAGTTCCGTGGCCCTGTCCGGCGACGGCAGTACGCTGGCGGTCGGGGCACGTGGAGAGGCCAGCAATGCCACCGGCGTCAACGGCGACCAGACTAACAACGGCGCGAGCAGCGCAGGCGCAGTCTACGTCTTCATCCGCACGGGCGGCATCTGGACGCAGCAGGCCTATGTGAAGGCCTCCAACACCGGGGCGGTTGACCAGTTTGGCTGGTCAGTGGCCCTGTCTGGCGACGGCAACACACTGGCAGTGGGGGCACCTGCAGAGGACAGCAGCGTAAGCGGCATCGGCGGCAACGAGACCCTCAACAACAGGGCCGATTCAGGCGCGGTCTATGTCTTCAACCGCGCGGGCGTCACATGGACGCAGCAGGCTTATGTGAAGGCATCCAACACTGACGCGGGTGAC
>JAZKDY010000158.1:0-5281 GCA_040387325.1 Pseudomonadota bacterium
TCGACGAGTTCAGCAACCCGCGCAAGGCCGGCATCATTGCCGTCGACCTCGACGAGGGTGACTTTCTCATCGGCGCGGCGCTCACCGACGGCAAACACGACGTGATGCTGTTCAGCGATGGTGGCAAGGCCGTGCGCTTTGACGAAAACGACGTGCGAGCCCTGGGCCGCAACACACGCGGCGTGCGCGGCATGGACCTGCCCGACGGCCAGTCAGTCATTGCCATGCTGGTGGCAGAGGACGAGCAGCAAAGCGTGCTCACGGCCACCGAGAACGGCTATGGCAAACGCACCAGCATCACCGAGTACACGCGCCATGGCCGTGGTACCAAGGGCATGATTGCCATCCAGCAGAGCGAGCGCAACGGCAAAGTCGTTGCCGCCACGCTGGTCCATGTGGACGACGAGATCATGCTGATCACCGACAAGGGTGTGCTGGTTCGCACCCGCGTCAGCGAGATCCGCGAACTCGGACGTGCCACACAAGGCGTGACCCTGATTGGCCTGGACGAAGGCTCCAAGCTCAGCGGGCTGCAACGCATCGTTGAAAACGATGCCAATGCGGTTGGCGACGAAGACGCGGGCGAAGACACCACAGCGGCAGAGTAATTGCTCCTTTTTATATAGCGGTACCTAACGATTCCATGCGGGCTGCGGCCCATATTTACAAAAATCATTAGCCATGACAGAACCTAGTGCGACCAGCCTGAGCCTGCCGGAGCTGCGCGTCCAGATCGACGCCATCGACCAGCAATTGCTGCGCTTGCTCAATGACCGTGCACTGGTGGCAGAGAAGGTTGGAGAAGTCAAGAAGCGGGAAGGCACTGCCTTTTTCCGCCCAGACCGCGTGGCGCAGGTCATTGACAAGATCCAGAGCGCCAATCCTGGTCCTCTGAAGAACGCTCATGTGGCCGATATCTGGCGTGAAATCATGTCCGCCTGCCTGGCGCTGGAAGCCCCGCAGCGGGTGGCCGTGCTGGGCCCGGCGGGTACCTTTTGCGAGCAGGCTGCCATCGAGTATTTTGGTGGTGCGGCCGACCTGATCTACTGCAATAACTTTGATGAGGTGTTCCACGCCACGGCGGCAGGCAGCGCCCAGTATGGTGTGGTCGGGGTCGAGAATTCCACCGAAGGCATGGTGACACGGTCACTGGACCTGTTCCTGCATTCACCGACCCACGTCATTGGTGAAGTGACCCTGCTGGTGCGCCACAACCTGCTGCGCCTGGAAAACTCGCTCGACAACATCGAGGTGGTATTGGCCCACCCGCTGGCACTGGCGCAGTGCCAGGCCTGGCTGACCAAACACCTGCCGCATGCCGAACGCCGCCCCGTGTCCAGCAATGCCGAAGGTGCGCGCCTGGCCACCACCAACCCAGCATGGGCCGGTTTGGCCAGCGAGCGCGCAGCCACCCAGTTTGGCTTGCACATTGCTGCCCACGCCATCCAGGACGAGGCCTACAACCGCACGCGTTTTGCCATCATCTGCCTGCCGCAAACGGTAGGCACCCCACCCCCGTCGGGCAAGGACTGCACCAGCCTCATCGTGTCCGTCCCCAATAAGCCCGGTGCCGTGCACGACCTGTTGGTGCCGCTCAAGGCCCATGGCGTGTCCATGACCCGGTTCGAGTCGCGTCCAGCGCGAACCGGCCAATGGGAATACTATTTCTACATTGATCTGCAAGGCCACCCCTCGCAGCCCAATGTGGCACTCGCGCTCCAGGAACTGCAGCGTCTGTGCGCCTTTTACAAGGTGCTGGGAACCTACCCGGTAGCCGATTGATGCCAATCTTCAGGGACCTTTATGTTTGAACAGCTCGGCTTGATTGGATGTGGCCTGATGGGCGGTTCGTTTGCGCTCGCGCTCAAACGTGCAGGCCTGGTCAAGCGTGTGGTCGGTTACAGCAAGTCACCCAGCACCACCGAACGCGCCCGGCTGATGGGCGTTATCGATGTGGAAGCACCCTCCGCGCTGTTGGCGGTGTCGGGCGCAGACATCGTGCTGATCGCAGTACCCGTTGCCGCCACGGAAGCCACGTTCAAGGCCATCAAACACCTGGTCACCGACAAAATGCTGGTCATGGACGTGGGTTCCACCAAACGTGACGTGATTGATGCCGGCCGCCGCGCCCTGCGCGAGCACGTCGGTTCCTTCGTACCTGCCCACCCCATCACCGGCAAGGAAGTTTCGGGCGTGGACAATGCCGACCCGGACCTGTACATGGGCCGCCAGGTCATCCTGACACCGATTGAACGCACACTGACTGTGCAGTTGCAGAAGGCCGTAGACGTATGGACCGCACTGGGTTGCCGGGTGCTGAAAATGTCACCTGAACAGCACGATGCCGCCTTTGCTTCTGTCAGCCACCTGCCGCATCTGATCGCCTTTGCACTGATGAACGCCATCTCTGGCCAACCCCAGGGCAAGGATTACCTGTCGCTGGCCGGCCCGGGCTTTCGCGACTTCACCCGCATTGCCGCCAGCGACCCCAAGGTGTGGCGCGACATCCTGATTTCCAACCGGGAAGAGTTGCTGGCCCAGTCCAAGATTTTCCAGCGCAACCTGCACGCACTGGAGTTGATGATTTCCAGCGGCAACACCGAAGCGCTCGAAGGTTTGATCGAGCAGGCCAGCATCACCCGCGGCACGTGGAGCATGACCTCCCGACACAATCCCTGATGTATTCCACCGCATTCCTAGACTTGCCCCCACTGGCCGGCGCAGCTGGCACAGTCACCCTCCCCGGCTCCAAGAGCATCTCCAATCGGGTTCTGCTGTTGGCGGCCATGTGCACAGGCACCACCACCGTCCATGACCTGCTGGACTCCGACGATACCCGCGTCATGCTGGACGCCCTGCGCGTACTGGGCTGCGGCCTGCGCCAGTCGGGCACCACCGTGCAGATCGACGGATTGGGCGGCAAACCGGTGTCTTCCCACGCCAAACTCTTCCTGGGCAATGCCGGCACGGCCATGCGCCCGCTGACCGCCGCTTTGGCGGTGCTGGGCGGAGATTTTGAGCTGAGCGGCATCCCCCGCATGCACGAGCGACCCATAGGTGATTTGGTGGATGCCTTGCGCCAACTGGGTTGCAGCATTGATTACCTGGGCAACGCCGGCTTTCCGCCACTGCACATTGGCACGCCAGCTTTGGTCCTGGATGCGCCTATCCAGGTACGGGGCGACGTATCCAGCCAATTCCTGACGGCGTTGCTGATGGCCCTGCCCCTGGTAGCGCAAAAAGACATCGTGATTGAGGTGGTTGGGGAGCTGATTTCGCGCCCCTACATTGAGATCACCCTGAAACTGCTGGCGCGTTTTGGCGTCGTTGTGCAGCGCGACAGCTGGCAACGATTCACCATCCCCGCCGGATGCCGCCTGCGGTCACCGGGTGACATCCATGTCGAGGCGGACGCTTCATCTGCTAGCTATTTCATAGCGCTAGGTTCAATAGCGACGGGGGCTAGCGGCCAGAAATCCATAAGGATTCTGGGCGTAGGCGCTGATTCCATCCAGGGCGACATCCGGTTCATGGAGGCGGCCCAGCAAATGGGTGCGCGCATCGAGAGCGGTCCCAACTGGCTGCAAATCTCCCGCGGCAGCTGGCCCTTGAAGGCCATTGACCTGGACTGCAACCACATCCCCGATGCAGCCATGACGCTGGCGGTGATGGCCCTGTATGCCGAGGGCACTACCACACTGCGCAATATTGCCAGCTGGCGTGTCAAGGAAACCGACCGTATTGCCGCCATGGCGACCGAACTGCGCAAGCTGGGCGCCACTGTCGTGGAAGGTGCGGACTTTATCCAGGTAACGCCGCCTGTGGACGCTACGCACTGGAAGAGTGCATCTATCCACACCTACGACGACCACCGGGTGGCCATGTGTTTCTCGCTGGCGGCCTTCAACCCCGCCGGTATCCCGGTGCGCATTGAAGACCCCAAATGTGTAGCCAAAACCTTTCCTGACTACTTTGAGGCGCTGTTTTCGGTCACCCACACACCACAAGCCTCCATTCCCGTGGTCTGCGTCGACGGTCCCACCGCCTCTGGCAAGGGTACGCTGGCCGTGGTGTTGGCACAAAAACTGGGTTACCACTTCCTGGACTCTGGTTCGCTGTACCGCATCACTGCGCTGGCGGCCCAGCGTGCAGGACTGGGCCTGGACCTTGCCCATGAAGCGGCTATCGCCGAGCTGGTCAAGGGCCTGCACATCCACTTCACCAACGGCCGGGTGTTGCTGGACAGTGACGACGTCAGCGACACGATCCGCACCGAAGAAGCCGGCATGAACGCCTCCAAAGTGTCCGCGTTGCCCCGCGTTCGCGACGCTTTGATCGATTTGCAGCACAGTTTCCTCCAGCTGCCGGGCCTGGTGGCCGATGGGCGGGACATGGGCACCGTGATCTTTCCCGATGCCCCGCTCAAGGTATTCCTGACCGCCAGCGCCGAGCGCCGGGCCGAGCGGCGCTATAAGCAGTTGATTTCTAAGGGGATTTCAACTACACTCCCATCTCTTCGCACGGACCTGGAGGCACGTGACGCCCGGGATTCATCCCGAGTGGTCGCCCCGCTCAAGCCCGCAGAAGACGCCCGGTTGCTGGACAACTCGGATTTGACGGTTGAAGAATCGGTGAATCTGGTGTTGGACTGGTGGCAGGGCAAACAGCCTTTTCAAACCGTTTGAGAAGGTTGGTCGGTCCATACCGCCCCTCTCGCGCAGCAGCGCACTGGTGGTGTGGTTCAACAACTTAACCCCGCGGTTCTTTTACCGCAAAGCAAATGTCAGAATCTTTCGCAGACCTATTTGAAGAGTCACAAAAACGCTCGGAAACCCGCATCGGTGAAGTCGTTACCGCTGAAGTCGTTCGTATCGAACACAACTTCGTCGTGGTCAATGCCGGCCTGAAGTCCGAAGCCTATGTTCCATTGTCCGAATTCAAGAGCGACAAGGGTGAACTCGAAGTTCAAGTAGGTGAGTTTGTGTCCGTCGCCATCGTGGCCATGGAAAACGGCTACGGCGACACCATCGTCAGCCGCGACACCGCCAAGCGTCTCGCTTCGTGGATGTCTCTGGAAAAGTCTTTGGAATCCGGCGAATTCGTCACCGGTACCACTTCCGGCAAGGTCAAGGGCGGCCTGACCGTTCTGGTCAATGGCATCCGTGCCTTCCTGCCCGGTTCGTTGGTTGACACACGTCCTACCAAGGATCTGTCTCCGTACGAAAACAAGACCATGGAATTCAAGGTCATCAAGCTGGACCGCAAGCGCAACAACGTGGTG
>JAZKDY010000159.1:0-33470 GCA_040387325.1 Pseudomonadota bacterium
TGCAACAACCCCAGCATGCCCCCATTGAGCAGCATCATGATGGTGGAGATGATGAATACGGTGCGTGGGTCCATGGAAAACCATTCTGCCAGAGCACCGTGGCGGCCGGGCCCCGCTTAGCGCATCAAATGGCGCGCAAAGAATGCGGTGATCCTCTGGTCCACGCCCGCCATCTGGCTGCGGTCAAAGCCAGAAGGGTCGTTCAACATGTCACCCACCAAGCCCGTAAGCCCTGGGGGAAGTGGCGACAGCAGCGCACCATGGCCCGCTGTGGGCAGGTCCGCAACGTGTTCGCAGGTGCTGCAGGCCTGCAGCACGCGGTCGCTGTGAAAGCGGGGGATCAGCCAGCGGTCCCCGTGAGCGGTGACCAGGCCCAGTGGCACCCGGGGTGTGACCAATGTAGCCATGTCAAAGTCCGCCGCGGCCGGCACACCGGCCACCACGGCGGTGACCCGCGGGTCGGTATGGGTGTGTGGCGTGGTGTCGTCAAAGCGGTGGCGTATCACAGCCAGCGCTACCCATTTCTTGATGCCATCAAAGATGCCTCCGGTCAGGCGGGTCAGCAAGCCCACACAAGTTTGGAAGTCCTCCACCAGGTTGGCCTCGCAATGCTGCTTGAATCCCGCAGCAGACCAGCGCCCGCCGGCCATGGTCAGCGCCGTGTGACCACCTGCCGACATGCCATACATGCCCACCTGGTCCAGCGAGAGCAGCGGTGCAAAACGGGCATCGCGGCCGACAGCGTCAATCGCGCGTGACACTTCCTGCGGACGGATCGCCCAACTGGCGGGGCCGGGGTTGCTGCCGTCCTTGCTGTTGTCGGCATAGTGTTGGGGCACGGCAACCATGAAGCCGGCCTCCACCAGGCTACGGGCCAGGTCGGCATGCACCCAGGGCCCGCCACCCGAACCATGGGAGATGACGACCAGGCGGCCGTTGCCGCGTTGCGGCGGCGCCTGCTCTGCCAGTGGCAGCGTAAAGGGGCCACGCTGTATGGGTACCGCAGCCGCCCGGGTGGGGTAAAACAGCGTGACGGGGCCGTCGCCATCGACGCCGGCAAGGGTGCTGAGGCCCAAGTTGGCCTGGGCCCAGCCGCTACTCAGTGTGCAGGCAATTGCCAGCAGCGCTGGGCGCCAGTCTTTAAAAACGAAGGAATGCAAGGGTGAAAACATGGTCCGATCTCCTAAAAACCAGCGGCGGTTGCCGATGGGTGGGCGGACTGTGCCGGGCAGGGTCGGTAAAGTCTTGCCGAAGCCTGCAAGCGCAGCTTTCGGCTGGCCGATTTCAGGAATCGGCGCTATTTTGTTGCGCGGGGCCTTGGTTTGTCCGGCGAAATTCGGTGGGTGTCAGGCCGGTAGCGACCTTGAACGCGCGGTTGAACGGACCAATGGACTGGAAACCTGCGTCCAGCGCCAGCGTCAGCACCGGCAGGTCGCGCCGGGCCGGGTCCCGCAATGCGGCTTGTACCGCGTCCAGCCGCAGTCCGTTGATAAAGGCATTGAAATTGCGGTAGCCCATGCGCTGGTTGATCAACCGCCGCAGTTTGTATTCAGGTGCCTTCAGTCTTGCAGCCAGGCTGGCCAGGCTCATGTCCTCGGCGCGGTAGGCATGCTCGACAGTCATCAGGTGCTGCAGTGCCTGGGCCAGCCGCTCTTCGGCCGGGTCGGGTGGAGGCAGCAGGTTATCGGTGGTTTCAGTTGTGTCCGGGGCGGGCACAGAAGCGGATGGGGACTCGCTGGTGCCCCCTTGGTGCACCACAGCGGCGGGAGTAGTGGCCGGAAACAGGTTGGAGTTGCCCAGGCGCAGCAATCGGGCCACGAGCACGGTGGCAATGAATAGCAGTGCCAATACGTCCAAGGTTGCGCTCAGACCCATCAAGCGCCCTTGCGGCGAGCCCAACCGCGCCCCCAGCATGGCCAACGAGTAGACGACGCCGGTTACCACGACAAAAATGCGCAGACGCCGGCGTTCCTCCACCAGATCGTTGCGCCAGTGTCGGGCGGCGGCCAGTGCGGCCATCACGGCAAACACCAGCGGCACTGCACGCTGCACACCCATCGTGACCGGTGCGACGATGGAAGCACTGTTGGCCAATGCTGCGCAATTGAGCCCGCTCAGCAGTGCGGTGAGGAGCCAGGCCACCCCATGCACGGGACGCAACGCAAATTCATCGTCAAACAGCGCCTGCACAAAGACCCAGAACAACACGGCGTTGGCGACCGATACCGCCACCCAGGGTGCCTGCCAAAGGCGCGGCACCATGTCTTCAAACAGTGGCGTGGCGCTGATGACCTGGGCGCACAGGCCCAGAACCATGGCAACACCGACACGCGCTGCCGCCAGGTGGGGGCGGTCGCGGCGCATCACGGTGGCAAGCACCACCAGCAGCGCGATCAACGCGCCACGCAGGGCCACGTCCACCAGGACCAGTGGCCCCGGGAATTGCGGGTTCAGTTCAAGCATGCGGTATCGTAAACCGGCACCTGCCCACAGCCGTTGCCGCGCGGGACAGCACCCAAATATTTGGCAGAACGTAGTTTCCAGTTCTTGAAATGGGTGCTAGGCTGTGTCCCGGGAAGTCTTGCTTCTGGAGGAGCTCCGTGAAAAAGATGCGTGTGTATGGTGTGTTGGCTCTGGCGACGGCTGCATTGCTGCCGGTGTTGGCCCAAACCCAACCCCAGACCCTGAAGATTGCCACTGGCGAATTGCCACCCTACATGACGGCCGCACGGGCGGACTACGGCATTTCGCTGAGCCTGGTGCGCCGCGCCTTCGAGCTGTCGGGCTACCGGGTTGAATTTACCTTTTTGCCCTGGTCGCGTGCCCTGGCCGAAACCCGGCTCGGCAAGTGGGATGCTACTGCCGCCTGGGGCAACAGCCCCGAGCGCAATCCGCCTTTTTTTGTCAGCGACAACGTGGTCACCGAGAAATGGGTGTTTGTTTATCGCAATGCAGCCAAGTTCAGCTGGAACACTCTGGCCGATCTCAAGCCCTACCGCGTGGCCCTGATCCAGGATTACACCTACACGCCGCAAATCTGGAGCATGGCCCAGGCGGGTGACTTCAAGAGCGACAAGTTGCCCAACGAGGCGGCGGCCATCAAGATGCTGTTGCTGGATCGCCTGGATGTGGCCCCCATGGAGCGCAATGTGGCCTGTGATGTGCTGCAGAAAAACTTCAGTGATGCAGACGCGGCCAAACTCTCGGTAGATCCCAAGCAGATGATTGATTCCTTCACCTCGCATGTGCTGCTGCCCCGTTCGTTGCCCGACAGCGCCACGCGCATGGCCGACTTCAATGCGGGTCTCAAGAAGCTCAAGGCCTCGCCGGAATACGCCAGATTGCTGTCGCAGGTGACGTGTCCTTCGGGCTGGAGCGGCACCGCCGCCAGCAAGTAGCGGCCAGGCGCCAGTTCAGGCGTCGTCGGGGTCTTGGTGGTCGCTGGCCACGCGTGGCATCACCAGGATGAAGCGGGTACCACTGCCCAACGTACTCTGAACCTGGACGGTCCCGCCCATCACATCCTTCATCAGGTTGTAGACAATATTGAGCCCCAGGCCGCTGCCGCCCTGACCCAGGCGCGTGGTGAAAAACGGGTCAAAGATACGCCGCAAGTTCACCTCGGGCACGCCCACGCCGTCATCCGTTACCACCATTTCGACCGATTCGGCGGTCAGCAGGCGCGCGCTGATGCGGATGACGCCGGGCTTGTCTTCCCCAAAGCCGTGCAACACCGCATTGTTGATGAGGTTGGTCAGTATCTGCCCCAGTTGGCCCGGGTAGCTGGTCATGGTGATACCGGTGGGTACATCGACCTGGATCTGGTGGTAGCTGCGTTTGAAGCCGGGGCTCAGGATCAGCAGGGTTTCGGCCACCATGGCATCGAGCTGAAACTCCCTGCGCTGGGCGCGCGTGCGGTCCACTGCAACCTGTTTGAAGCTGCGGATCAGATCGACCGCAACATTCAGGTTGCGCGTCAACAGCTCGCTGGCATGTTCGGTATTTTCAACAAAGGAAGCCAGCGCAGACCGGGTCAGGCCGGTTGTGCTGGTCTGTGCGAACTGCTTGCTGATGTCCTGCAGCGTGCTGGCCACCGTTACACAGTTGCCTATCGGCGTATTGAGCTCATGGGCCACACCTGCCACCAGGGCGCCCAGCGCCGCCAGACGCTCGGAGCGCTGGATCTCGTCGTGAGCAGTTTTCAATGCGGCCATGGCGCTGACCAGTTCCTGGTTGGCCGCGTTCAGGGATTGGGTGCGGTCGCTGACCCGCTGCTCCAGCGTCGCATTGAGGTCACGCACGTGTGAGATCTGTTCGTTCAGGTTCTCACGCATGGTGTCCAGCCCCTCGGCCAGTGCGCCGATTTCATCGCGGCGCAATACGGACACAGGCTGGGTGAGCTCGCCGCTGGACAGGCGTTTGGCATCGCCCAGCAACTGGCGCAAGGGCCGCATCAGGCGGTGCTCAAACAGCAGAAACAACAGGCCAAACGAGATCAGCACCTGCATGAGAAGGGCCACAGCCGCTGTGACCAGTTTGCCCAGGAACTGCTCCTGCACATAGTGGGTGGTCATGTCTATCGTGACCCGGCCGATGGTGGCGCCGTCGCGGACCACCGGGCGCACCTCCTGCACCAGCTTGCCTCCGGCAGGGACTGGTTTTTCCACCACGATAAAGGGGCCCAGGGCTGCATCTTCGACCCGCACACGTATCACGTCGGGGTTGGACATCAGGGAGTTGACGAAAGACTCTGCTGTCGGCAGGTCCACATGCCATATGGGTGTGGACATGCTCTGCGCCAGCATGGTGCCGTATTGCTTGAGCAGGGTGGTGATGCGGGCGTCGATCTCGCGCTGGTAGCTGTCCAGCGCCAGCACCGGGCCCACAGCCAGCACGGGCAACAGGATGCCCAATGCCATGCCCAGCACGATGGCACCCTTGAGTGACAGGGAGGCTAACCAGCGCATGCGCCAGGCCTTTTCTGGTTCACTCTGCAATGCATGGCGTCTTTCACATCAATCTCCGCACGTGTGGAGGAATTATGTGCTACCCCGTCTTGCCCGGTCTGGATTTCTTCAGCTCGGCAATGGCCTGCAGTATTTCCCGCTCCTGGTAGCCGGCAAAGCGCCGAAAGCCCACATAGGTCAGCGGATACCCACTGCCGCCCAGTGCGCGGTAGGCCAGTTCATTGGCCTGCGAAGCCTCCACGTCGACTTCCTCAAAGCCAACGCCGTTGGCCAGGAAGAATTCGCGTTGCTGCTTGCAGTACGGGCACCAGCTTGTGCCGTACATGAAGACCTTGGCGCGCCCTTCTGTATCGAAGTGGTTGGCCATGGCCAGTCGCTCCATACGGGGCAGGGTCTCCATGCCATAGGCTTCCGCCAGGACGGCGGTGATGCGCTGGGTGTCGTCACCCAGAATCTCCTGCTTGCCTATCAGTGTGGTCGGGTAGCGGTGGATACCGTACTTGTTTTTCACGGGTGCACCGTCCGACCCCACCACGTTGACTTCCGCGAACGGGATCCGGCGCTGCGTCAGCAGGCTCTGCACGGTGGCGCAGGGTCCGCCGCAGTTGGGCCCCACAAAAAACACCACCAGCGGCTTGCCACTTTTGTCAAAGGCACCCGCCGGTGAGAAAGATGGGAAACCATTGGTGGAAAATTTATAGGCCACCACCGCCAGCAGTGCCAACAATAAAAACTTTCTCATGCACGCCTTCCATACCATACGGGTGCCTGAGGCACCCTACTGTCCAGGAGTATGGCATGCGGGATGTTTATACGTTAAATTGGCCTGCAGCCCCCGTCGAATATAACAAATGCGCTCCTGAATTCATAGCGGTTGCGGCTGGGTTGCATCGGTCACCTGGCGCACCGGCGATGCCACCAGCGCCAGCAGCGCGATGCACACCAGCAGACCACCGCTGCCCACGAACAGTTGTGTGAGTGTGATGGAGCGCAGCATCCAGCCCGTGACTGCACCCGACAGCGGGGCCAGCCCCAAAAAGATAAACATGAACATGCCCATCACCCGCCCCATCAGCGCCGGCGGCGTGCGCCGCTGCAACCAGGTGAAGATGGACACCTGCATGAAACCGCCCAGCACCCCGATAGTGCCCAGCAGCGCCGCGCCCTGCCAGGTGGCCGTGATCAGGCCCATGGGCATGAACAGCACACCTACCACCACGTCGATCGCCAGCATGGTCATGCCCAGCGTGCCCAGGCGCATGCCGGGCCGCGCGCCCGACACCGCCATACCCACCAGCGTGCCTGCACCGTGGGCGCCGAGCAAGATGCCCAGCGCCGCGGCGCCCAGGTTCAGCGTGGTCGCCAGCACCGGTACCGCAATCTGCACCGGCCCGGTGATCAGCACCGCCACCACGCCCCAGTAGATGAAACACAGGCGCATATCGCGGTCGTTCCACAGGTGGCGCAGACCGGCGCCCACGGCCGCAAACACCGCCTGGTTGGCGGGAGCCGGGGCGGCAGGGTTGGCCGCCACCTGGCTGTGCAGGCGCACCCGGGACAGCGTCCAGGCGGATAGCAAGAAGCTGAGCGCGTCCAAACCGAAAGCCACGCCCAGGCCGGTGGCATCTGTCACGGCACCAGCGGTGGTACTGCCCGATGGCCCATCACCAAACAGCACGATCAGCAAGCCTGCCAGCAGCGGCCCGAGGAACATGGACAACTGGCGCAGCCCCATCATTACGCCGTTGGCGGCAGGCAATTGGTCGCGCTGCATCACGTGGGGCAGCATGGACGTGGCCGAGGGGATGCTGAACGCTGTTGCCAGACCGATGGCAAAGGCCAGGGTGTACACGGCCCACAACGACAGGCCGCCGACCAGCACCAGCACAGCCAGCGCCGCGAGCAGCACGGCGTTGATGTACTTGGTAATCATCAACACTTTCTTCGGTGAGTAGCGGTCCACCACGGCGCCACCGATCAGGATGAAGGCGGCGCGCGGCAGGCTCATCAGTGCCAGCACGGTGCCCAAAACCAGTGTGTCGCCGGTCAAGCGCAGCACCAGCCAGGGCAGGGCCACCATCGTGAACTGGTCACCCAGCATGGAGATGATGGAGCCGGCCATCAGCCAGACGAAATTCTTGTCGCGCATCAGGGCGGCGCGGTCCGGGTTGGGTGGTGTTTGGGGGTGGCCCATGGTCTGTCCTCTCATTGCGTTGACGTATCCAAAACCGCAATGGTCGGCCCTGACGTTGCGTCAGGGTCAAGTGCTTATTTCAACTATTTGCGAGTAAAGGCTTGGACAGGGCGTGGCCCTGTGCATCCATGGCGCGTTTGATGACATCCAGCGTCAGCGTGTCGAACACGGTGGTCCCGTGCAGCAAAGGCTCGGCCGTGTAGGCCACGATCAGCTTGCGCAGCAGCGCGGGCTTTTGGCCACAGACCACCAGCATGAACTGCTCCCAGCGCCCCACCAGCTTGCGCGCGGCCGGCCCTGCCAGGTCCGCCTGTGCCGCGTGCAGCGCATGGGCATCGCGCGCCAGCTGGTCAATGTCGGCCTGTGGCCCGGTGCGCAGCGTTTGCAGCTCTGCCAGCGACATATGGCGCAACATGGCTTCCATGCGTATTGCAATGGCAGCGTTGATGAAGTTCAGCACCTCGGGGCCGGGTCCGTTCTTGAACTGTCCCTTGGGTTCGGTGTTGTACATCTGGCCCCAGCGCTCGATGAGTTTGAAGTCGTCGTCCATCATGGCCAGCGTCAGGTTCATCCAGCGCAAGGCCAGCGATTGCACGGTTTTGCTGTCCATGGCCAGTTGCTGTTGGATGGCGGTGTGCACCTCGGCGATCAGCTTTTCCCAGATCGCGCCCTGGGCCTTGCGGTTGTCCAGGATGCGCTTGATCTCGGCGGCGCTGAAGTATTTGGAATAGGTCGTCATCAGGGACAGCGTGTTCAGCCAGTCCGCCATGTCGGGCGCGTCGCCGATGGCCAGGCGCTCATGCAGTAGTTGCAGCCGCGCCTGCAGCTCGGTGGCCTGGGTGATCTCATGGCCCAGCGCGCGGATCTGGCGGGCGATGGTGTCGCCCAGGCCCTCGCCGCCGCGCGCCAGCATGTCGCCCACATCGGCCAGCGACAGCCCCATATGTCGCAGCGCCTGGATGGCGTGCAGCCGGGCCACATCGTCCTGGTTGTAGAGGCGGTAGCCCGCGTCGGAGCGCGCCGAGGGTTTGAGCAACTCTATGGTGTCGTAGTGGTGCAGCGTGCGCACCGTGAGGCCTGTGCGGGCGGCCAGTTCTCCAACCTTGAGCAGTAGCAAAATGCGTTTCCTTGTAGACCAGACCCCGCAGTATCAACCCTGACGTAACGTGAGGGTCAAGCGCCAAAGACGGTTCGCACGGCACGGGCGGGATAATTGGCCCGCATGCACACCCTTGAACAATTGCGCAGTGGCGCACTCGCTGGTATCCGCCGCCTGGACCTGTCCTGTGATCTGGAGACCCTACCGCCCGAGGTGTTCGATCTGGCCGACACGCTGGAGGTCCTCAACCTCTCCAACAACCGGCTCTGCAGCCTGCCGCACGACCTGCCGCGCCTGCACCGGCTCAAGGCCATCTTCTGCTCCAACAATCCGTTCACGACCCTACCCGAAGTGTTGGGCGACTGCGCGGCGCTGCAACAGGTGGGCTTCAAGGCCTGCCGCATCACCCACGTGCCCGGCGCTGCCTTGCCGCCGCTGCTGCGCTGGCTGACATTGACCGACAACGCCATCACCCACTTGCCGCCGGAAGTGGGTCAAAGGCCTGCCATGCAAAAGCTGATGCTGGCCGGCAACCAACTGCGCGATGTGCCCGCCGGCCTGGCCGCGGCCCACAACCTGGAACTGCTGCGCCTGTCGGCCAACCAGTTTGCACAACTGCCGGGCTGGCTTACCGAACTGCCACGTTTGGCATGGCTGGCGCTGGCCGGTAACCCGCTGGGCTGGCACCGCGCGGAGCCTGCGGCCATGCCTCGCGTGCAATGGGCCCAGTTGCGCGTGGATGGCCTGTTGGGCGAAGGCGCGTCCGGCCATATCCACCGCGTGCACCAGGAGGGCAGTACACAAGGCTTGGCGCTCAAGCTCTTCAAGGGCGCCGTCACCAGCGACGGCCTGCCCGAGCACGAACTGGCCGCCTGCCTGGCCGCGGGCCAACACCCAGCCATGTGCACACCCAGCGCAGAACTGACAGGCCACCCAGAGGGTACACGCGGCCTGCTGCTGCCGCTGATACCACCGCACTACGCCAACCTGGCCGGGCCACCCAGCCTGGACTCTTGCACGCGCGATGTCTATGCCAGCGGCATGCGCATCCCCGTGCCCGCCATGCTGCGCCTGGCGCAGGACATGGCCGCGGCGGTGGCGCACCTGCACCAGCGCGGCGTGATACACGGCGACTTCTATGCGCACAACATCCTGTGGGACCCCGCCACCGGCCAAGGCCTGCTGAGCGACTTTGGCGCCGGCAGCTTGCTGCCCGCGGACCAGCCCGTGCTGAGCCGCGCGCTGCAGGCGCTGGAGGTGCGTGCCTTTGGCTACTTGCTGGAGGAGTTGGTGGCATACACCGTGGCGCCCGATGTCGCGGATACCGCCACACTGACAGCCATTGCCGCAATGGCGCAGGACTGTCTGCTCGCCACACCTGCGCGGCGACCGGGGATGGTCGATTTGGTGGATCGATTGGCCGGACTTTGATATTCGTCAACATTTGTTGACAAGTAACTATTCGTCAACTAATATTGACGAATGATCCATCCCAAGTCACTCCCGCCCGCCACCGATCCCGAGCAAGCCTTGGCCGCCGTCGTGGCCTTGCGCACGATGGCAGACAAGCTGGAGCTGGCCGCTGTGCAGGCCGCGCTGGACCAGGGTTGGTCATGGTCGCAGATTGCCGAGGCGCTGGGCGTGTCCAAGCAGGCGGCCCACAAGCGCCTGTCCGGCATCTTTCCCAAATCGCCATCTTCCCCATCTTCTTAGGAGTCCCCATGTTTGAAACCATCAAGCAACGTTTTCGAGATATGAGCACTATCAAGACCCTGTGTCTGGCCGCCGAGCAACACGCCAATGCCGACGGCAAGAAGGCGCCGGGTGCAGAGCACTTTGTGTTGGCAGCACTGGAGTCGCCCGACGGCACTGCGCGCAAGGCGTTTGAACACATCGGGGCGGACCCCAATGGCTTGCGCGAGGCCATCGCACAACAGTATGCGGATGCGCTGAAGGCTGTCGGCATTGACACCGCGCCAGGCGCAGCTGGCACGGGCGAAGCTGCGGTGGTTGTGCCGCCCGGAACTGGCGCTTACCAGACCCAGGCCTCGGCCCAATCCATGGTGCAACTGCTGGCCAGCCAGCAAAAAGCCAATGCCGGTGCCCCCTTGTTGAGCGCCCATGTGCTGGTTGCCGTGGCCGCCGCCCAGCATGGCGTGGCCATACGCGCGCTCAAGGCCATGGGTGTGGACCCGAAGGCGCTGGCAGAAGCCGCGGCAGTGGAGATCAGCGCCGCGACGGTGTACGAAATCTGAGCAACTGTTGGAGGGAAAACACTGATGTCTTTATCCTGGACCGATGACCTGGCAACTCTCGACTGGCACGAGCTGGAGGCGCTGTACCACGCGGCCCCACTGGGGCGTAAACAGGCCAGTGAGCTGGAGATCGCCTTTGCCAACAGCCGCTTCCGCTGCTTCGTGCGCGAGGCCGGCAAACTGGTGGCCGTGGGCCGCGCGCTGGCCGACGGTGTGGATTGCTCTTACATCTGCGACGTGGCCGTGATGCCCAGCCACCAGAACACGGGACTGGGCAAGGCCGTTGTCGAAAGGCTGATGCAGATGTCCCAGGGGCACAAGAAAATCATTCTGTACTCCGTGCCCGGCAAGGAAGGCTTCTACCGCAAGCTTGGATTTTTGCGCATGCTCACCGCCATGGCGATCTTCCAGGACCAGCCTGCTGCCATCAAACGCGGGCATGTGAGCGAAACATGAGCCGCAACAACACGGTCACCTTCACACTGGCGAGCCCAGTGGCCCACCGCGATGCGCTGCTGGCCCTTAACCTGGAATACATGGCCTGGGTCTCTGCCGGCATCGAAGCATCCTACGGACTGACGTCCAGGGATCTGTCGGGAATGGAGCTTCCGGAGTACGTGGCCAGCATGATCGACAAGGTCTGTGGCGAGCCACCACCGCGTGGTGCGTTTTACCTGGTCCACGTGGCCGGTGAGTTGGCGGGTATGGGTGGCCTGCGGCCCTTGAATGGTGGTGCCTGTGAGTTGAAGCGCATCTATGTGCGCCCCGCCTTGCGTGGCCTGCAACTGGGCCAGTCCATATTGCAACGCCTGCTGGATGACGCGCAGGCGTTTGGTTACCAGCGTGTGTGTCTGGACTCGGCACCCTTCATGCCATCGGCCCAACGCCTCTACCTTGCTGCGGGGTTTGTGGATTGCGCGCCGTATGCGGGTGCGGAAGTGCCGGCGGTGCTGCATGGGGGGTGGCGGTTCATGGAGCGGGCGGTGGCATTACCATCACCACAAACAGATGTTCAAACGGAGGGCCCTGCATGACAACAGCATCGAATATGGCAATCACGGAAATCAAAGCTTTTGTACCCTCCAAAGACTTTGAGCTATCCAAGCGGTTTTACCAGCACATGGGCTTCACCATGGCTTCAGACGTTGGCGGGGTAGCGTATTTCCACCGGGACCACACCAGTTTTCTTTTGCAGGATTTTTGCGCGCAGGGCCTTGCAGAAAACTTCATGATGCATATGCTCGTGCACGATGTGGATGCCTGGTGGAACACACTCCAGGAGAGTGGGATTGCGAAAGAGTTCGGCGTAAAAATCACGGCGATTGAAAAGCAACCCTGGAGAATGCGCGATTTTTGCGTGACGGATCCATCGGGCGTTCTCTGGCGCATTGCCCAAAACACGGCGTGATTTGATTTTTTCTGAGACAGACGAGCATGTTCAAAATCTACTGGACCGACAACAACAACCAGGTGCACGGCCAAGAGGCCTCCGAGATCGTGCAGGCCCTGCAGATCACCAAGGAGAAGCGCGACGCCGGCTACACCTTTGTGACCATGGCCAACGAGAACCCGCAGCACGTGGGCAAGCAGGGCGTGGACACCATCGTGGATGGCAAGACGCCGGACGGTGAGGACTATGACTGGTCCAAGGCCGGGCGTGCGGGCAAGCCGCGCAGGAACGACCGCATCATCACCAAGAAAGACCACTAACCCCGCGGCACATGTCCCCATCGGGCGGTGCATCGCCCCCCAGAATTGGATTGACAGGCAATGCGAATGTGCCTAGCCTTTGGCGCAGGGTGGCAACAGTGTGAATATGCAATTTCTACAACAAACGATGCGTGCGGGTTTGGCAGTGGCCTGTCTATTCCTTAGTGGCCCTGCAGCCTTGGCCCAGCCACTCGTTGTTCGCACGGCTGCGCAAGACAACAATGTTCTGAAGTACGACCGCTCCAATGCGCAAAAGCCGGGCATTTGTGTGGAAGTGATACACGCCATCGAGCGCCTGGACCCCGGTATCCAGTTTTCTGGCTGGGCTACGCCCATGGCCTTGCCCCGTGTGGAGCAGCGCCTGGCACAGAATCAGCTGGATGCCTTTTGTGCATTGATCAAGACACCTGACCGTGAGACCCGGTTCGGCTTCATAGACGTTCCGGTTTACCACGCCCAGCATCGTATTGCGGTGCGGGCGGACGATGCGGCGCAGGTGAGCAGCCTGGATGACATCCGCAAACTCGGTGTGGATGGGGTTGTGATCGTTGGTAAGGCAACCGCACACGAAAGTTATCTCAGGAACCAGGGCGGGTTGCTGCTGGAGGCCAGCAGTGGCAGCACCGATGTCAATCTGCGCATGCTGGTAGGTGGCCGTGGCCGATTTTTGTACCACACCGAAAACGCGCTGCTGCGCTACATCGATGAGGGCAAGCTGCAGTCCAAGGTCAAGCTCTTGCCCACGGTATTCAAGTCCGAGGCCCTGTTGTTTGCCGTGGCTCCGGCATGGCCACAGGCCAACCGTGATCGGCTGGAGGCCGCGTTGAACAAGTTGTCCCGGCGTGGAGACCTGGGCCGGATTTTTGCGAACTACCGCGAAAACTAGGTATCAAACAAGCCCGGCCCGTTGAAGCGGGCCCGCTCTGTCAGCAGCATGCGCAGCTTGGTAGACACCCCGCCACTGGCCGAGAAACCTCCCGAGCGGCCGTCTGCGGCCAGCACGCGGTGGCAGGGCACCACCGGTGCAAAGGGGTTGTGCCCCAGTGCCTGTCCCACGGCACGCGCGGCACCGGGCTCACCCAGTTGCCGCGCCAGCTCTCCATAGGTCAATGTTTCACCCGGCGGTATCTGGCGTGCCAGCGCATACACCCGCTGGTGAAAGGGGGGCACGCCATCCATGTCCAATAGCACATGGGTCAAATCCGCAGGCTTGGGTGGTGTGCCGTCCAGCAGAGCGGTCACGGCGGTAATGGCCAACTGCACACTGGGTGGTGGTGCGGCTTCTTCACACTGTGGAAACCGGTGCGCCATGCGCGCACGCGTAGTGGCTTCGTCCTGCTCGGGCAGTTGCACGCCCGTCAGGCCTTGTGTTCCCCAGGCAATGCCGCAGTGGCCCAGTGCCGTGGGGAAGAGGGCGTAGGCCAGTGTCTTTATTCGCGCACCCGACCCAAAGAGTCAATAACGCCCAGCTGCACCAGTTTGGAGGCTACGCGGTCCTGTGCAAAATGCACGCGGAAGTCGCCAATGTTGACATCGTCCATCGCATCCATGGCGGTTTTCAGCTTGGTGCGGGTCGGGTCCTTGCCGGCATTGCGCAGGGCAAATGCGTAAACCCGGGCGGCAATGTAGCCTTCGAGCATGTACACATTGGGCTTGCCCAATTTGGCCGCAGCCAGGTCGGCCAGCATCTCCCGCACCAGCGCAAACTTGTTGTTGTCACTCTTGGGCACCACCCGCGCTACGATGACACCCGCGCCCTGGGGGCCCAACTGTTCGGCCAGCAGACTTTCTCCGGTGTTGGAGAAGCCATAGACCGGCCCGCGGAACAGGCGGGTGCGCAGGTCCTTGATCGCTGTGGCGGCGCCCTTGGGGTCACTGATCACCAGAACGGATTCGGGCTTGGTCTGCAAGGCCTTGTCCACATTTTCAATCGGCGTTTTGATCAGCAGGTTGGCGCCCAGGCCGGTCATGGTGCGCTCGGCGGATTCCAGTGCGGCCAGCGACTCCCCATCGGCCGAATGCAGGATGGCCAGCTTGCGTGCGCCCAGGGTCTCGGCATGCAGCGTGATGGCTGCGGCTTCTTCAGAGTAACCCGGCCGTATGGAATACACATTTGGATACAAACTTCCGCGGAATTCATCGGCGGCTGCCATGGGTGCGAAGAACATGACATCGGTGCCCTTGGCCGCGGCATAGGCGGCGGTCAGCTGGGGGGAACCGTAGTAACCAAACAGCGAGAACACGCCCTGCGTCAACAGCTTGCGGGTGTTGGCAACTGTATTGACCGGTATACCGGCGTCGTCCAGTGTGACAAGCTCGACGCTGCGGCCATTGACGCCGCCGCTCGCATTGAGGCGGTCAAAATACAGCTTGGCCCCCTGTACAAAGGACTGCCCCAGCTGGGCGGACGGGCCAGTCAGCGTGACCGACTGCCCCAGCACGATCGTGGTCTTGGATACACCCTCCTGGGCGTGGGCAAGCGTACCCAGACCCAACAGGGCGGCAGCAATCGTCAGCAGGTGCAGAGGGGATTTTGGATTCAAGGTCTACCTCAGGATTGTTGTTGTTCGCAACAGGCCCAACACATGCCTGTGCTGCGGACTATAGACCTTTGTTGCCCGCCAGAGCGTTGGGGTTTTCACGCCCCGCGGCGGTGCAAAATCGACGGCACATTTCCTGTTTCAGCGATCTTTTTTCCAGATGTCCATTTCACCTGATTGCACTGCAGCGCGCCTGCTGCCCATGGTGGCCCAACGCGCCGTTGCGGAAGGCCGCACCGATGCCGCGATGGCCGGCCTGCGTTACTACCGGTTTTCCAGCCTGGTGGAGTATCAAAAGACGCAGCTTCTGGTGCCGGGTCTGGTTGTGGTGTTGCAGGGCCGCAAGACGGCGCGGCTGCATGACAGGGTGTTCACCTACGAAGCGCTGCAGTGTCTGGTGCTGGGCCGCGAAGCTGCCTGCCACGCCACGGTGGTGACGGCCACCCCGGAGCGGCCCTATCTTGCGATTCATCTGGATCTGCCGGCCGATGTGCTGGTGAAGAGTTTGATCGCACTGGAGGAGAACCAGCCCAGGCTAGCAGACGCGCCCGCCCACACACCCGCCTACACACCGCATGCGGTTGCACCGGTTGACCCGCAAGTGCTGGACGCGTTCACCCGTTTGCTGCCCGCCGCGGATGACCCGGTCGATCGCCGCACCATCGCGCCACTCGTGCTGGAGGAAATCATCCTGCGCCTGTTGCGTTCACCCGCAGGCGCGGCCTTGCGTGATGCCGCAGCGGTCAGCCGCTCGGCGGCCAAGGTTCAGCGCTCCATCCAGTTCATACGTACCCAGTTCCACCGCCCATTGGGCATTGCCGAATTGGCCAGCCACAGTGCCATGAGTCCCTCGCACTATGCGCACAGCTTTCGCGATGTGGCGGGGGTAAGCCCCATGCGTTACCTGCGGGGTCTGCGCCTGGATGAGGCGCGGGTGCTGCTGCTGGGTGGTGGCTTGCGCGCCAGTGAAGTGGCGGCACGGGTGGGCTTCGAGAGTCCGGAGCATTTCACCCGCGAATTCAGGCGCCGCTTTGGTGTCTCTCCCACTGAATGCCAGGGGCAGGTCGCGCGTTAGGTTTTTTGCAGTTTCGCAGTGCCGGTCAATACAAGCGCAGTTTGCGTTCTTGTGGGTTGCCTGCCCTGAAATTACAGTGCGGGCTGCATTCAACAACTTCGAGGAACAACCCATGCACAGCACCCAGATCATCATCACGTTCGAGGCCAAACCCGAATCCGCCGCACCCTTTGCGGCTCTGCTGGAGCAGGTCAAACGCGACCTGCCCACGGTGCCGGGTTGCCGCTCGGTGCGGCTTTTTGCCGCCAGCACCAACCCTTGCATCTTCACACTGCTGGAAGACTGGGAATCCCAGGCGCAGCACCAGCGCCACATTGACCACGCGGTGTCTTCCGGAGGCTGGGCGACGCTGGCCGCGCACCTGGCAAAAGACCCCGTCAGCCACTACTACACGGAGCAATGAGGGGTTCTGAGGTGCAACTAGTCCAAACGGACTATTGTTCCAATCCGGCGGCAGACATACATTGGATACAGAGCGCTAATTCTGGTGCTTTGATTTTTTCTTTTCAGGGGGAAACCAATGGTCAAGAATTTTGTGAAGGCCGCCATAGCGGCCAGCGTTCTGGTGTGTGGTGCGGCCAACGCCGCCTTCGACGTGCTGGATACGGTCAATTACAACGGCAACACCTACCAGTTGTTGTCCGCCGGCAGCTGGACCGACAGTGAGGCCTATGCCGTGTCCGTGGGCGGCCATCTGGTCACCGTCAACGACGAAGCCGAAAACATCTTTTTGACGACGACCTTTGGCGGCCAACAATCGCTGTGGCTGGGCCTGTTCCGCGTTGCTCCCAATGCTCCCACCTTTGCGTGGACCAGTGGCCAGGCGGTGACCTATACCAACTGGGCAGCTGGTGAGCCCAACAACTGCTGCTCGGGTGAGGATTACACACACACCTTCACCAATGGAACCTGGAATGACTTGTCAAATCTGGATGGATATCAAGGTCCCAAGCACGGTATTGTCGAATTCACCACAGCCGTTCCCGAGCCAGAGTCCTACGCGCTGATGTTGGCGGGTCTGGGTGTTGTAGGCGGTCTTGCCCGCCGCCGCGCCAAAAAGGCCGCCGCCGCCGTCTGAACGTTTCCATTTCTAGTGGCCAAACAAACGGGGACTTCGGTTCCCGTTTTGCATGGGGCTGCGTATTAACGCTTGCCCGCCACCCCCGCGCCCCGCACCTCCAGCCGCACCTCGTCCAGCACCCGGCCCTTGGCATCCACAATCTGCACCACATGCCGGCCCGGCCAGGGCAGCCATTGGGCGGATGTGCCTTTGGCGAACGGCTTGCCATCCATCAGCCAGCGCAGGTTGCTGCCCTGGGCGGCAAAACTCACACGCTGGTGTTTGGGGGGGATGTCGGGGTCCAGCGCGATGATGGTGCCGGTAGTGGGTGCGGTGATGCGGGCGGCCGGCTGGGTGGCCTGTTTGTCCGGGGGGCTTAAGCCTTTTTGGCCTCTAGCCCCCGCGGAATATGGGGTATGCGCTACTGAATGCATAGCAAACGTGGTTTGCTGCGTCCCCTGCACAAACCACTCGGTGCGGGCGGCCTCCAGTGGTGCGGCGCCACCCGCCCGGGCGCCGGGGTCGGCAAACTGCACGGCAGCCTGCACCACACCCGGCGGCGCCTTGGGTGGGCGGCTGGGCTGCTTGGCGTGCAGGTGGTTCATCACCGCCGCCCAGATGGGTGCTGCGCCGGTGGTGCCGCTCACGTCCCACATGGGCGCGCCGCTGGCATTGCCCACCCACACGCCCACCGTGTAGCGCTGCGAATAACCCATGGCCCAGTTGTCGCGCATGTCTTTGCTGGTGCCGGTTTTGACGGCGGTCCAGAAGCGGGTGGCCAGCACGCTGTCGGTGCCAAAGGTGCGGGCGCGGGCGTAGGTATCGCTCAGGATGTCGCCGACGATGAAGGCGGCGCGTGGGTCCAGCGCCTGTGTGGCGGGCTTCCTGGACGCAGGGGTCACCAGCGATGTGGGGCTGGCCCGCCCGCCATTGGCCAGCGCGCGGTAGGCATTGGCCAGGTTCAGCAGCGAGACCTCAGCGCTGCCCAGGGCCAGGCTGTAGCCGTAAAAATCGCCGCTCTCCTTGAACGGTATGCCGAGTTTGACCAATTGTTTTTGAAACGCGTCGGGCGACACCATGACCAGCGTGCGCACAGCTGGCACATTGAGTGACGCGCCCAGCGCCGTGCGGGCCGACACCCAACCCTTGAACTGGTGGTCGTAGTTCTGCGGGATGTAGAGGCCGCCCGATGTCTGTATTTGGGTGCCCGAGTCTTCCAGCAGCGACGCGGCGGTGATGCGCCGCTCGGCAATCGCCTGGCCAAACAAAAAGGGTTTGAGGGTGGAGCCGGGCTGACGCAGTGCGGTGACACCATCGACCTCGGCCGCATTGCTGAGTGCGCCGGACGATCCCACCCAGGCCAGCACCTCGCCCGTGGCGTTGTCCAGCACCACCAGGGCGCCGTCTTCGACATGGCGGCCCGCCAACTCACGCAGGTGCTGCTGCAGGGTTTGTACGGCAAAACGTTGCAGCGGGGCGTGCAGGCTGGTCTTGAACGTGCGGGGGATAGGCGCAGGGGCCGGGCGGGTGGCTCCCTGCACCAGTTGCCGCGCCACATGGGGTGCGAAACCTTCGCTGGCCGCGTAGTCGCGCCGCTGCAGCACGGCGGTGGTGAACAGGTCCAGCGCCTCGCAGTCGGCCATACCCGTGCCGCGTCTGGTGCCGGCAGGTGCCAGACTCTGCAACACCGCGCAGGCCCTTTGCACCACCTGGGCCTGCTTGGCGTTGGGGGCGCGCACCAGCGCGGCGGCCACCGCGGCCTCGCGTGCGTCCAGCCCATGGGGCGCCTTGCCAAACAGGGTCTGGCTCATGGCGTCTATGCCCACCAGCTCGCCACGGAACGGCACCAAATTCAGGTAAGCCTCCAGGATCTGGTCCTTGCGCCAGCTGCGCTCCAGCACGCTGGCCGATACCGTCTGGCCAATCTTCTGCACCACGCTGCGCCCACCGGCATTGCGCTTCAAATCCTCGTCCAGCAATCCGGCCAGCTGCATGGTGATGGTGGATGCACCGCGTGTTTTGGTGTTCCACAGGTTGGCCCAGGCGGCGCTGGTGGCGGCCTGCCAGTCGACACCGCTGTGTTCGTAAAAACGTTTGTCTTCCGACAACACCAGCGCCGTGCGCAGCGCGGGTGATATGTCGGCCAGCGCCACCCATTGGCCGCGGCGCACCGTGGCATCGATGCGCAGGCGGTGCAGCACTTCGCCGCGGCGGTCCAAGACCAGGGTGTCCGATGGCTGGTAGCCGGATCGTGTTTGGTTAAATGTGGCTGTAGCCCCCGCCGGTTGGACGTATACCGCTACAAAAAATAGAGCGTATGTGAACCGCTTGACGGCAGAGCGGCTGGCAGATGGGTGGAGTGGGGGGCTGAGGCTTGCCATGGTGCGGTGCCAGAGAATAACGTGATTCAGCCGCCCGCCCGAAGGCTTGCAGCGTTGCAGCGCCCGAGGCTTTGACAACGGCCTACAATTTTGGGTTTAGCACGACGACATACACGACGGCTTTACCCAAAAGCCGCAGGAGGAGATACCCATGCACCACCCTACATTTCCCACCAGCAACCGAAACCCCGCACGGCGCAAGCTGGTCTGGCTGGCCCTGACTGCCTTGGTCGTGGTGGGCGGCGGGGCAGCCTTCCTTATTTCCAAGAACTCTGCAGCGCGCTCGGCTGAAGCGGCCAAGAAAAATGCACCCGCCGTCACGCTGGAGTTCACCACCGGTGACATCGCCAAGGTGGCCCTGCAGCCCCTGGTGCGCACCAGCAGTGTGTCGGGCACGCTGACGCCGCTGACCCAGGCCGTAGTCAAGGCCACCGTGGCCGGTGAAGTGCGCAAAGTGCTGGTGCGTGAGGGCATGGCCGTCAAACAGGGTGATGTGCTGGCCGAGCTGGACACCACCGACCTGCGCACCCGCTTGGACGCGGCCCAGGCCGACCAGGCCGAGCGGCGTGCCAAGCTGGCCATTGCCGAGCGCAACCGCGACACCAACCAGGCCCTGCTCAAACAAAACTTCATCTCGCAAAGTGCCTTTGACCAGTTGCTCAGCACCTACCAGGGCAGCGAGGCGGCAGTGCGTTGGAGTGATGCCCAGGTGCAACTGGCCAAAAAGGCGATGGACGACGCTGTGGTGCGCGCACCCATCAGCGGCACTGTGTCCAAACGGATGGTCAATGGTGGCGAACGGGTGCTGCCCGACGCTGCCATCGCGACCATTGTGGATTTGTCGCGCCTGGAGCTGGAGGCCTCAGTGCCCGCATCCGACATCGCCAGCATTGCGTTGGGCCAGGCCGTGCATTTCTCAGTGGACGGTTTTGGTGACCGCGCGTTTGAGGGCAAGGTGGAGCGCATCAACCCCGTGGCCGAGGCCGGCTCACGCGCCATCAAATTGTTTGTCGCGGTGCCCAATGCCAGTGGCCTGCTCAGGGGTGGCATGTTTGCCCAGGGGCAGATCACGCTGTCGCAATCCAAACCCGTGCCCGTGGTGCCCGCCACTGCGCTGTTTGAAGAGGCAGGCCAAAGTTATGTGTTCACGGTCGAGGGCGGCAAGATTGCCAAGAAAGCCGTGGGCCTGGGTGCGCGTGATGAGGTCAATGGCCTGGTTGAGGTAAACAGCGGCCTGGCCCAGGGCGCCGACGTGGTGCGTGTGCGCATGGGTAGCCTGAAGGTAGGTGCCCCGGCCGTGGTGCGTGCCAACGCCAAATAGAAGAACAACACCATGTGGATTACCAAAACCAGTATCAACCAGCCCGTCTTCGCCACCATGGTCATGCTGGCCCTGATGGTGCTGGGTGTCATCTCCTACAGCCGCCTGGGCGTGGAGCAGATGCCCGACATCCAGGTGCCCGGCATCTGGATGCAGGTGCGTTACCCCGGTGCCTCACCCGAACAGGTAGAGGCCGATCTGATCAAACCACTGGAAGAAGCCGTCAACACCGTGAACGGTGTGCGCAATATTTTCAGCAACTCGCTGGAAGGCCGCGCCGAGATCTGGACCGAGTTTGCGCTGGCCACCGACATGACCAAGGCCGTGCAGGACATGCGCGACAAGGTGGCGCAGATACGCCCCGCATTCCCGCGTGATGCCAAAGACCCGCTGATCGTGCGGGGCCAGTTTGACAATGCCGAACCCACGGCCACCTTTGGCGTGATGTCCAGCACACGCAGCATGCGCGAGTTATCCACCTTTGCCGACCAGCAGATCGTCAAGCGCCTGCAGGGTGTGTCCGGCGTGGGCCAGGTAACGATGGGTGGCGCCGTGCAGCGCCAGGTGTCCATATCGCTCAAGCCGCAGCAGATGTTGGCGTACCAGATTGGTGTGGACGAGATTGTTACTGCTATCCGCCAGATCAACCAGGATATGCCCGCCGGGTCCCTGCGCGCCACCGAGCAGGAGCAGCTGGTGCGGGTAGAGGGCAAGCTCAAAAGTGTGGATGCCTTCCGCCACATCATCGTGGCGCGGCGCAATGGCACTGCAGTCACGCTGGACCAGCTGGCCACCATCAAGGACGGCGAGCGTGAACTGCAATCCATTGGCCGCATCAACGGCCAGCCCGCATTGACATTGAGCGTGTTCAAGACCCAGGACGCGAATCTGGTCGTGGTGGGTGATGACGTGGCCAAGGCGGTGGAGAACCTGCGCAAGCAGCTGCCGCCGGATGTGGAGATACGCTCCATCTCCGAGAACGCGAGTTATGTCAAGAAGTCGCTGGACAGTGTCAAAAGCACGATTGTCGAAGGCGGTTTGCTGACCATATTGATTGTGTTTTTGTTCCTGCACTCCTGGCGCAGCACCATCATCACCGGCATCACACTGCCGATCTCGGTGGTGTCCACCTTTATCGCCATGTATGCCTTTGGCTTCACCATCAACGCGGTGACGCTGATGGCCTTGTCGCTGTGTATTGGCCTGCTGATTGACGATGCGATTGTGGTGCGTGAAAACATCGTGCGCCATGTGGGCATGGGCAAGGACCACATCACCGCAGCGCGCGACGGCACACAAGAGATCGGTCTGGCCGTGCTGGCCACCACGCTGGCGATTTGTGCGGTGTTTATCCCGGTGGCCTTCATGACCGGCATCATCGGCAAGATATTTTTCCAGTTCGGCATCACGGTCACCGTGGCGGTGCTGGTGTCGCTGTTTGTCAGTTTTACGCTGGACCCGATGTTGTCGTCGGTGTGGAAAGATCCGGTGGAGTCGCGCTTCAGCTGGGCGCCCTGGCTGGGCCGTTTGATGGAGCGCATTGAGCACCGGGTGGATTGGCTGCACGTGGTCTACGGGCGCCTGCTGGAGCGCACGCTGGTGCGCCGCAAAACCACGCTGGCGGTAGCCGCGGCCATTTTTGCGGGCAGCCTGGGACTGGTGCCGCTGGTGGGGGGGGAGTTCATGCCCAAGACCGACCAGGGTGTGTTCGCGCTCAAGATCAAGACACCGGTGGGCACCAGCCTGCTGTACACCGACAACAAGGTCCGCCAGGTGGAGGAAGCCATCAAGGAGTTCCCCGAGATCGAGCTGGTCAGCACCACGGTGGGCAATAACAACCGCAACGAGGCCGAGTTGTTGATCAAGCTGGTGGACAAACGCACCACCGCGCGGCGCAGCCAGAAAGAGGTGGAAAACGCAGTGCGCCAGCGGCTCAAGAGCATCCCGGGCATAGAGCCTTCGTTGGGGTTTGACAAGCCGATCTGGATCAACCTGATTGGCCCTGCCTCTGCCGACCTGCCGCAGCTGTTGGACGAGGTCATGGGCCAGATACGGGCGGTGCCGGGTGTGGTGGACCTGGAGCACAGCCTGCAGGCGGCCAATCCCGCCGTCATCATCAAGGTCAACCAGGCGGCTGCCAGTGACTTGGGTCTGTCGCTGGAGCGTGTGGGCAGTGCGCTGCGCCCCTTTGTCAATGGCGACCAGGTCAGCAACTGGCTGGCGCCCGATGGGCAAAACTACGAGGTGAATGTGCAGTTGCCCGCATCGGGCCGGCAAAAACTGTCGGACCTGGGCGATCTGTATATCTCCACCAGCCGGGTCGATGCCAGCGGCACACCCATCATGGTGCCGCTGCGCCAGGTGGTTGAGTTTGTGCCGTCTACCAGTCCGCAGGTCATCAAACGCCAGAACCTGGAGCGCCGCGTCGGCATTTATGCCAATGTGGAAGGGCGGCCAACGGGTGACGCGGCCAAGGAGGTAAAAAAGGTGGTGCAGGCCATCAACTTGCCCCAAGGCTACCGCTTCGACATCAAGGGTGAGGCCGAGCAGAACGACGAGGCCGGCGCCGCCGCCATGGTGGCCATGGTGCTGGCGGTCATCTTCATCTACTTCATCCTTGCGTCGCAGTTCGCCAGCTTTTTGCAGCCTATTGCCATCATGGCCTCGCTGCCGTTCACACTGGTGGGTGTGATGGCGGCGCTGATCTTGACGGGATCGACGTTGAACCTGTTCTCCATCATTGGTTTCATCATGCTGATGGGCCTGGTGGTGAAAAACGCGATTTTGCTGGTGGACTTTGCCAACCAGTCGCAGAGCGAAGGCCTGAACCAGCACGACGCTGTGTTACGTGCCGGCCAGGTGCGGCTGCGGCCCATCATCATGACCACGCTGGCCATGATTTTTGGCATGTTGCCCATGGCCATTGGGTGGGGGGAGGGCAGTGAGGCGCAGGCGCCCATGGGTCGTGCAGTGATAGGCGGGCTGATCACCAGCACCCTGCTGACGCTGGTCGTGGTGCCGGTGTTGTATACCTACCTGGACAACCTGCCACGCTGGTTCAAACGCCGGTTTGGGGCGCAAAAAATGGGCGTGGAGCCTGCGGCAGCGCCCCTGGCATAGGGTTGGCACGGGCCGTGCTTGCCCGGTACAAACCACTACGAATGGGCGCGCGAATCGCGCGCCCTATGCACTACCATACGCGCCATGCTAAATATCCCCTCTCGTATCGAGTCGGGCTTTGTCGGTGTTTGCCTTTCTCTCACAATGAGTCTGGCCCTGGGCGCTACCCCTGCCTTTGCCGCACCCGCAGCCCCGGTTTCATCCAAACCGCCTCCGATAAAAGCGTCCGTTGCGCCCGTTGTGACGGGCACTTGGGTGCACGCTTTGTCGGCCTACCAGCCTCCGAAGTACGCGCCGGACTACCAGCACTTCGATTATGTGGACCCGGCTGCACCCAAGGGTGGCACGCTGCGTTTGTCCAACCCGGACCGGCGTTCCAGCATTGACAAGCTCAACCCCTGGACCATCAAGGGCGTGGCCCCGGCTGCGCTGGACATGCTCATGTTCGAGCGGCTGGGCACGTTCTCCATGGACGAACCCAATGCCATGTATGGCCTGCTGGCCGAATCCATGCTGGTGGCTCCCGACCTGTCCTCCATCACCTTCCGCCTGCACCCCAAGGCCCGTTTTGCCAATGGGGACCCCGTATTGGCAGAGGATGTGGCGGACAGCTTCAAGCGTTTCCACGGCAAGCTGGTATCGCCACAATATACGACCCCGCTGGAGGGTGTCTCTGGTGTTGTCGTGGTGGATGCGCGTACGGTGCGTTTTGACCTGAAGGAACGCAGCGTCAACATTCTTTTTGCGCTGGGCGAGATGCGCATTTTTTCGCGCAAGTGGGGTGGTGGCAAGCCACTGGCCGACATCGTGACGGAGGAACCCATCACCAGCGGCCCCTACACCATTGCAAAGTTGCGTATGCCCAGCGGTATTGAGTTCAAACTGAACCCCGACTACTGGGCCAAGGATCTGCCCGTACGCCGCGGATTCTTCAACTTTGACCACATCGTTTACCGCATGTACAAGGACAACGAAATCCGTCGGGAGGCATTCAAGGCCGGCGAATTCGACATACTGCGGGAGATGAAAGCGTCCCAGTATGCGCGCGCGCACAAGGGGGCCAAATGGGAAGATGGCCGCATCATCAAGAAGGTGTTTGAGGTCGAGACCGGCAGCATGCTGCAGGCCTTTGATTTCAACTTGCGCCTGCCCAAATTCCAGGACATACGGGTGCGAGAGGCTATCTCACGGGCGTGGGACTTTGAGGCCTACAACCGTTATGGCACCTTTGTGCGGGCCAACAGCATTTTCAATAACACCGAGTTCGCAGCACAGGGCACACCGTCTGCGGAAGAACTCAAACTGCTGGAGCCTTTCCGCGCCGAGCTGCCCGCCGAGGTGTTTGGCCCCGCGTTCAAGGCACCACGCAACGACGCCCATCCCAACGCCTTGCGCGAAAGCCTCAAACGCTCGGCCGAGCTGCTGGAACAGGCTGGCTGGAAGATTGCTGCGGATGGATTTCTGCGCAATGCAGCCGGAGAACAGTTCACGATTGAGTACCTGGAGCCGGTGCAGGTGGGGCGCAACCCCGAGTTCCAGCGCAATCTGCTCAAGCTGGGCATCGTCTACAGCGAACGCCTGGTTGATTTTTCGCTGTACCGCCGACGGCTGGAGTCGTACGACTATGACCTCATCGTCATTGTGGAAGGCAAGTTCACGCTACCCAATCCTGGCGACCTGCGGTCCCTGTATGGAAGCCAGGGGGCGGATGTGCCCGGTGGCAACAATTACCGCGGAGTGAAGAGCAAAGCGGTGGACGCCTTGATCGAACGCATCACCGCTGCGTCTACCATTGAAGACCTTCGCACGGCTGCGCATGCATTGGACCGGGTGATCATGTGGAACCACTGGCAGATCCCGCAACTGTTTGTTCGCACCGAACCCACCTCGTACTGGAACAAGTTCGGCCTGCCAGCCATCAAGCCCAAATACTTCCAGATTGACAGCATCCCCGACGAACACAGCCTGCCATGGCCGCTGTGGACATGGTGGGACAAGTCGCTGGACAAGCGTCCTGCCGTAGCTGCGAACCCGCCGAGCAAAAAACCATGATCAGCTATATCTTCAAACGCCTTTTACTGATGGTGCCTACCTTGCTGGGGGCTCTCACCATCACCTTTGTCATCGTGCAATTTATACCCGGCGGGCCGGTCGAACAGCTGATGGCCGAAGCCCGGGCGGGCAGTGGCGGCGACACCGGCGGTTACCGCGCCAGCCGCGATGTTGATGCCAAACAGATTGCCGAGCTCAAGGCCTTGTACGGCTTTGACAAGCCTGCCCACGTGCGCTACTTTGAAATGCTGAAGAACTTCGCCAGCTTTGACCTGGGGCGCAGCTTCATGCACAACAAGGAAGTGTGGGCATTGATCAAGGAAAAGCTGCCAGTCTCCATCAGCCTGGGGATGTGGAGCTTTCTGCTGCACTACCTGATTTCCATACCCTTGGGAGTAGCCAAGGCAGCACGAGAGGGCTCACGTTTTGACACCCTGACCACCATCGCGGTGCTGGTGGGTTATGCCATCCCCGGTTTTGTACTGGGTGTGTTGATGATTGTGCTGTTTGCCGGCGGCACGTTTTGGGACTGGTTTCCGTTGCGCGGAATTACCTCGGACAACTGGGCCGAGCTCAGTGTGCTGGGCCGCATCAAGGACTATTTCTGGCACCTCACCATGCCCTTGATTTGCCTGACCATCGGGCAGTTTGCGATCACGACCAGCCTGACCAAGAACACCTTCGTAGAAGAGATTCGCAAGCAGTATGTGCTGGTGGCGCGGGCCAAGGGCCTGTCGGAGAAAAGAATTCTGTACAAACACATTTTCCGCAATGCGCTGATTCCACTGATCACCGGATTCCCTGCCGCCTTCATCGGGGCTTTCTTTGCAGGCTCTGTGCTGATAGAGACACTTTTTTCGCTGGACGGTTTGGGCCTGCTAGGTTACGAAGCGGTGATTCGCCGGGACTATCCGGTAGTGCTGGGCTCACTGTACTTCTTCACGCTGATCGGCCTGGTAACGAAGTTGGTGTCGGACATTCTGTACCGCGTGGTCGACCCCCGTGTGCAATTCGGGAGCGTGGCCAAATGAGCATGTCACCCAATCAGCGGGCCTGGGCCCGTTTCAAGCGCAACCGTCTCGGTTATGTGTCGCTGTGGATATTTGCCGTCATGATGGTGCTGGCGACCCTGGCAGAGGTGGTCAGCAACGACAAACCCTTTGTTGCCCGCATCGACGGCCAACTTCTGTTTCCTATCGTCAACAACCCCAGTGAAAAGTCATTGGGTGGTGACTTTGCCACCCCTATCGACTGGAAAGACCCCTTTATCACCGGGCTGCTGGCCAAGCCGGGCAACTGGTCGTTCAGTGCGCCGAATGCGCATTCGGCAACCTCTACCGACTACTTCACCAAACTCGCACCACCCGCTGTGCCCAATGCCAAAAACTGGATCGGCACGGACGACAAGGGTCGTGACATGCTGGCCAGGTTGCTGTACGGCTTTCGCGTCAGCATCTGGTTTGCCATTGCGCTGACCTTTATTGGCACCATCGTGGGGGTGCTGATGGGTGCGCTGATGGGTTACTTCGGTGGGCGTATGGATCTCACACTGCAGCGTCTGCTGGAGATCTGGGGTGCCATCCCCGAACTCTATGTGTTGATCATTTTTGCCTCGATCTTTCAGCCGTCGCTTTTGCTGCTGCTGCTGCTGCTCTCGCTGTGGAGCTGGTTGGGGCTGTCGGATTACGTGCGTGCCGAATTCTTCCGCAACCGTTCACTGGAGTACGTGAAGGCTGCGCGCGCGCTGGGCTTGTCCAACCTGCAGATCATCCGCCGCCATGTGTTGCCCAACTCACTGACGCCTGTGATCACCTTTCTGCCATTCCGCATGAGTGCTGCCATCCTGTCGTTGACTGCGCTGGACTTTCTGGGGCTGGGCGTGCCGGCCTCTGTGCCGTCGCTGGGAGAGCTTCTGCAACAGGGCAAGAACAACCTGGACGCCTGGTGGATCATCATCCCGACCTTCGTGCTGCTGACCTTTACCACGACGCTGCTCACCTTTATCGGCGACGCCCTGCGCGATGCCTTCGATACCCGTAAATCATGATGAGCCAGCCCAATCTATTGGATATCGAGCACCTGACGGTGCGCTTCGGGTCGTCGACCGTCGTCAACGACGTGTCATTCTCGATCCGGCCCGGTGAGAAATTTGCGCTGGTGGGTGAGTCCGGTTCGGGCAAGTCCATCACGGCAATGTCCGTCCTGCGCCTGGCCGATGCGGCCACCACCACGGGCGCCATCCGTTTCAACGGTGACGACCTGCTGGCCAAGAGTGAACGCGAGATGCGTGCGGTCCGCGGTGGCGACATCGGCATGATCTTCCAGGAGCCCATGACGGCGCTGAACCCGCTGTACACCGTGGGCAACCAGATTGGAGAGGTGCTGGAACTGCACGAAGCCATGCGCCCCAATGCCGCCCGTGCGCGCGCCATTGAACTGCTGGCACAGACCGGCATACCCGAGCCCGAACGCCGCATCGACTACTACCCGCACCAGCTCTCGGGTGGTCAGCGCCAGCGCGCCATGATTGCCATGGCATTGGCCTGCCGCCCCAAACTGTTGATTTGTGATGAGCCCACCACTGCGCTGGACGTGACCATCCAGGCCCAGATTCTGGACCTGCTGGATGCCTTGCAGCGCGACATGGGCATGGCCCTGCTGTTCATCACCCACGACCTGAATCTGGTGCGCCGCTTCACCCACCGCGTGGGTGTGATGGAACGCGGCAAGCTGGTTGAAATCGGCGAGACCGAAACCGTGTTTGCCAACCCCCAACATGCCTACACCCAGAAGCTGATGGCCAGCCGGCCAGAGCGCGTGGTGGTCGATTTGCAACCTGACGCGCCGGTGTTGTTGTCGGGAAAGGATGTTGCGGTGAGCTTCAGTAGCGCTGAGGGCTGGTTTGGCAAACGCCACTTCAAGGCTGTGACGGGTGCCACGCTGCAACTGCGCCGGGGCGAGACGCTGGGGATAGTGGGTGAATCGGGTTCCGGGAAAACCACGCTGGGAATGGCGCTGTTGTCGCTGCAGCAGATCTCCGGCGGCGAAATTGTTATGGGCGGTGAACGCATCGACAACGCGGACCGCAAGGCTTTGCAGGCCATGCGCAAGCGCATGCAGGTGGTGTTCCAGGATCCGTTTGCATCGCTGAGCCCGCGCATGACCGTGGGACAGATTGTGGGCGAGGGCTTGGCTCTGCACCGCACAGACCTGGACAAGGCAGCACGCGACGCGCTGGTGCTGCAGATGCTGGACGAAGTGGGTTTGAGTGAGCGCAGTGGCGTGGCCGACGTGATGCAACGGTATCCGCATGAGTTTTCCGGCGGTCAGCGGCAGCGCATTTCCATTGCCCGTGCCATGGTGCTGCGCCCCGAGGTGCTGGTGCTGGACGAACCGACATCGGCGCTGGACGTGTCGGTGCAGCAGCAGGTGCTGAAGCTGCTGGCCGAGTTGCAGCAGCGGTATGGCCTGAGTTATGTGTTCATCAGCCACGACCTGGCGGTTGTGCGCGCCATGTCGCACCGGGTCATGGTGATGAAGAGCGGTGATGTGATTGAAGAGGGCGAGGCGCAGGCCCTGTTCGACGCTCCGCAGCAGCCGTACACCAAGGCCCTGCTGGCGGCTGCCCATCTGGCCGCCTAGGTTCTGGAGATGCCCCAGGCCGCTACGGCCAGTGAAAACAGCGCCAGCACGCCACCCCAGAACCAGTAGGGCAACCACAGGGCCTGGGCAATGACGCTGCTGTCGGATGGCATGGCCACACCGTTCACCACTGCCTCTGCAGAGAACAGATAACCCAGGTGGTTGAACCACGACAGGCACAGCGTGGCGGCGATGAAGTGCAACACAAACGCAGCAGCAGCAGGGGGCAACGCCCGTGCAGCAACGCCCAGCGTGGCGGCCACTGCCAGCAAAAAAGCCACGCCAAAAACATTGCGGGACCACAGCACCACCGTCACCACGATAAGGGCCGCAACGCTTGCCAGCACCGTGCGGGCAAAACGCGGTTTGCGTGACACCAGCAGCAGGCCAATACCGGCGAACGTGGGACCCACCAGTCCACCGGCCGCTATCAAGGCGGTGGCCAGGCGCCCGGGGTTGCCGCGCCAGGCTGCCATGCCCGACCCATCGGCGTTGAGCACCAGATGGTCAAACTCCGAGCCGGTCAGCAGCGCGGTGATTCCATGCCCCATCTCGTGTGCATAAGTGGCCAGCAGTGTCAGCGGGTACAGCAGCTGGCGGCCATAAGGCACCTGCCAGATCACAACAACGGCGAGGGTGGACAGGATGAGCAGGCTGCGGGATTGCATGGGTTTCACGAGTCGGATGGTATCCTTTTGCATGACAAAATTTTCAAGCAGCGTCGCGGGCTGTGCCCTTGGTTTGGCGCTGGTGCTGGTGGGTGGCTGCGGTGCGCCGTCCAAAGATGCACCGGTTGACGCCAACTGGCGCCAGCGTATGGATGCCGTGTTGCGCCAGGCCGCCCCTGCGCTGCAAGTGCGTGTGCAACCCGCCGCCAATCCGGTCAAGCTGGGCGAGGCCCTGAAGCTGCGGGTGTTTTCCAACACCGCCGGTTTTGTCTACCTGCTGCAACTGGACAGCGATGGCAAGGCCCTGCGCATGGTGTTCCCCAATGCGGTGGACGATGCCAACTTCATGGGCGCCGGTTACCTGGACCTGCCCCGCGGCACCTGGCGCATGCCCGCCATCGCCCCGACCGGCGTGGCCTATCTCATGGCCATTGTTTCGCCCACCCAGCTGGACCTGCCGGGGCTGCAGGCCCAACTGGCGTATGGCCGGTTTGAACTGATGGGCACCTATGGCGCCGCCATGGTGCCCTTGCGGTAAATTGGGCTGTAGCCCCCGTGGAATATAACAAACACGCTACAAAAAATGTAGCGTATCTGATGGCTATTTCGCGGCCTCCACCTTCACCCGCGCATTCGGCGTCTCGCCAAACATCTCTGGCGCATACATGGCCTCCACGCGTGATGGTGGCAGCGAGAACTCACCCACATTGTTCAGGCGAATGGTGTACTCCATCTTGATCACACCCTTGGGCAGGAACTGGTAGTAGCTGCGGAAGGATTCAAAACTGCGCTCTTCAAACGCCAGCCAGCCATCACCTTCCTTTTTCTCACCCTGTGTTGCAATCTCGCTGTCGCGTCCCAGGCCACTGCCCAGGATGGTTGCGCCGCCGGGTACCGGGTCGGTGATGACGGCCCAGGTCATGTCGGCACTGGCGTTCACCTCCAGCGTGATGCGCAGCACATCGCCCCGCGTATAGCTACCGGAGGGCAAGGCCTTGTTGGCCTGCTCGATGGGGGTGATGGTTTTCTTGATCTGGTACCCCGCGTTGAACGGTTCCTTCAGCTGAACCGCTGCGACCGACTGCAGTGTCAGCCAGGGCTTGCCGGGGCCCTGGTGGGTCACACTCAGCGTGTCTTTGGGCAGTGTCTTGCTCCACGGCAGGAACATGCTGTTGTTGCGGAAGTTGCCGGGCGACGCCGGTGCGCCAAACCAGGTGCTCTGGTTGGGTGCGCCCAATGCGTCTGTGGTCTTGATGCGCTCCACCTTGCTCCACTCCACGCTCGCCGCTCCCGTGCTCATGGATGCCTTGGTAGAGCCCGCCACGGTGACGGCTTCAAACTTGGCAGAGAACTTCTCCAGCGCCAGCCCGCCCCACAGGTTGGCCGTGGTGGTGTGCCATGCACCGCCTTGCTGGCGGCTGATGAAGCCGTTGGCCAGTCGGCCCATGTCGTCTTTCCAGGCCGGGTCGTCGATCACGCTGAGTATCAGCCTTGCAGTGTTGACATCGCCGTTTTGCATCAGCCACCACCAGTAGTCGTCCTTCTCGGTGCTGAAGATCATCTTGGTGCCCTGGTAGCTGATGCGGCTGCGCAGGATCTGGTTGGCCTCTGCGATGCGCTTGTCACGGTCGGGCACGTCCTGCACCCGTTTCAGGATGTTGAGCCAGTCGATCACCGCATGGGTGGGCCACTGGTTGGGCGCAATGGTGATGCTGCCCACCATGCGGCCCTGCGCCTTGCCGTAACGCGACAGGGCTTCCAGCGCGGCCAGCTTGCGGATGTCCAGATCCTTGCGGGGGCTCCAGAAGTCGCGCAGGATGCGGCCCTCCACAAACGCGATCAGGCCACGCTCCATGGGTGCGCGCACCGCGTCGCTGAGTGCAAAGGCGGGGTTGACGCCAGCAGCCTCGTGTGTGGCGGCCAGCAGGTAGGCGGTCAGTGTGTCACTGCCGCGGTTGGCGTCCCCATCACGCGGCGGGAAGTAGTTGGCCAGGCCGTCGCTGTCCAGGTAGCTGGGGATTTGTGCGGCCACGGTTTCCCACAATTTGCCGTCACGCAGGCCCACGGACTTGCTGGTCTTTTGCTCCAGGCAGGCGAAGGGGTAGCGGGCAAACCAGTCACGCACACCCGGCAGGCCTTCGGCCAGCTTGGGTTGCAGTGATAACTTCAGTCCACCACGTCCGGGCAATGCGTCGGCCGGTGCGTTGACATCCAGCGTGAAGGGGCCGTCCAACTGCACCAACGTGGCCTGCTGCACCGTCAGCGGCACGGCAGGAATGATGCGCTGGCGGGCCTTCAGCGCGTCGCGTGCGCCGCTGATGGTGTCCTTGGCTTCTATCTCCCACAGGATCGCCTCGGAGCGGATCTGGGCCAGTTGTGCGGGGGCTGTCACCATCCACGCCACTTCGCGTGCGTCACCGGCGGGGATGTCCACGGTCTGCGTGGGCAATTCCAGCAGCGTGGCGCGCGGCGTTACCTCCACCTTCATCGCCTGTTTGGTGGTGTTGCGCAGTGTGATCTGGGCGCGGAACTGGTCGTCCTCACGCACCAGGGGCGGCAGGCCGCTGATGATTTGCAGGTCTTGTGTGGCGCGGATACTGGTGGTGCCTGTGCCAAACAAACCGGTAGATGCATCGGCCACCGCAACGATCTTGAAGGTGGTCAGTGCATCGTTCAGCGGTACCGTCACCACGGCTTGCCCATTGGCATCCAGCTTGACACTCGGGTTCCAGAGCAGCAGGGTTTCCAGCAGTTCACGTGCGCCGCTCTTGCCACCACCACCACCGGCTGGCACGGCCTTGCGGCCATAGTGCCTGCGGCCAATGATCTCCATTTGTGCGGTGGAGGTTTCAACGCCCCAGGATCGGCGTTGCAGCATCGCATCCAGCAGGTTCCAGCTGGTGTTGGGCATCAGCTCCAGCAGGGCCTGGTCTACAGCGGCCAGGGCCACTTCGGCGTTCGCAGCGGGTTGGCCATTGGGCAGCTTGACTTGAATAGTCACCTTGGCCTGGCTGCGTACGGCGTAGCTTTCCTTGTCGGCCTTGACACTCACATCCAACTGGTGGGCTTTGGTGCCCACGCGGATTTCGGCAACGCCCAGACGGAAGGCCGGCTTGCTCAGATCCACCAGCGCAGTCGGCGCCACGTATTCGCGGCCTTCGTACCAGAAGGACGTCCACCATTCACGCGGCGCCTTGTACCCCCAGGTGAAGAAGCTGTACCACGGCACCTCGCGCAGGCGGCCGCGCAGTGCCAGCACACTCACGTACACATTGGGTCCCCAGCCGTCCTTGATCTTCAGACTGATGGTCGGGTCCTGGCCGTTGAGCTGCACCACTTCGGTTTCGACAATGCCTTCACGCTCCACGGCCACCAATGCGGTTGCA
>JAZKDY010000160.1:0-27833 GCA_040387325.1 Pseudomonadota bacterium
CATGGAGTTCACGTTGTCGGTCAAATCCTTCCAGGTTCCGGCAACCCCTTCCACCTCAGCCTGGCCACCGAGCTTGCCGTCCGTGCCCACCTCGCGCGCTACCCGGCTCACTTCGCCGGCAAACGCATTCAACTGGTCGACCATGGTGTTCATGGTTTGTTTGAGCTGGAGGATCTCACCCTTGACCTCGACCGTGATCTTGGATGACAGGTCGCCCTTGGCAATGGCCGTGGCCACGTCCGCAATATTGCGCACCTGGCCGGTCAGGTTGGATGCCATGAAGTTGACGTTGTCGGTCAAATCCTTCCAGGTGCCCGCCACACCTGGCACTGCCGCCTGGCCGCCCAGCTTGCCTTCAGTGCCCACCTCGCGGGCCACCCGGGTCACTTCCGATGCAAAGCCGTTCAACTGGTCCACCATGGTGTTGATGGTGTTCTTCAGTTCCAGGATTTCGCCTTTCACCTCCACAGTGATCTTGCGGCTCAAATCGCCCCGCGCCACGGCGGTGGTCACGTCGGCAATATTGCGCACCTGGCCGGTGAGGTTATTGGCCATGGAATTGACGTTGTCGGTCAGATCTTTCCAGGTGCCGGCCACACCCCGCACCTGGGCCTGGCCGCCCAGTTTGCCATCCGTGCCCACCTCGCGCGCCACGCGCGTCACTTCGCCGGCAAAGCCGTTCAACTGGTCCACCATGGTGTTGATGGTGTTCTTCAGTTCCAGAATTTCACCTTTCACGTCGGCCGTGATTTTCTTGGACAGGTCGCCGCGTGCCACCGCGGTCGTCACTTCCGCAATATTGCGCACCTGGCCAGTCAGGTTGGAGGCCATGAAGTTCACCGAGTCGGTCAAATCTTTCCATGTACCTGCGACCCCCGGCACCGCCGCCTGGCCGCCCAGCTTGCCTTCGGTGCCCACCTCGCGGGCCACCCGGGTCACTTCCGATGCAAAGCCGTTCAACTGGTCCACCATGGTGTTGATGGTGTTTTTCAGCTCCAGGATTTCACCTTTCACGTCCACGGTGATGGTCTTGGACAAGTCGCCATTGGCCACCGCAGTGGTGACCTCCGCAATATTGCGCACCTGACCGGTCAGGTTGGAGGCCATGAAGTTGACGTTGTCCGTCAAGTCCTTCCAGGTGCCTGCCACGCCCGGCACCTGGGCCTGACCGCCCAGCTTGCCTTCGGTACCCACCTCGCGGGCGACCCGTGTCACCTCGGACGCAAATCCATTCAACTGGTCCACCATGGTGTTGATGGTTTCCTTCAGGGCCAGAATCTCGCCCTTCACCTCTACCGTAATCTTGGAGGAGAGATCGCCCTTGGCAATCGCGGTGGCCACACCGGCAATATTGCGCACCTGGCCTGTCAGGTTGGAAGCCATGGAGTTGACCGAGTCGGTCAAATCCTTCCAGGTGCCGGCAATACCGGGCACCTGGGCCTGGCCGCCCAGCTTGCCCTCGGTACCTACCTCCCGCGCCACGCGGGTCACTTCGGATGAGAACCCATTCAACTGGTCCACCATCGTGTTGATGGTTTCCTTCAGCTCCAGAATTTCGCCTTTGACGTCGACCGTGATCTTTCGGCTCAGATCGCCCCGCGCCACCGCGGTCGTCACGGTGGCGATGTTGCGCACCTGGGATGTCAGATTGTTGGCCATGGAGTTGACGGAGTCGGTCAAGTCCTTCCATGTACCTGCCACACCGGGCACCACGGCCTGGCCGCCCAGGCGCCCGTCGGTACCCACTTCGCGGGCTACACGGGTCACCTCGGAGGCGAAGGAGCGCAACTGGTCGACCATCGTGTTGGTAGCTTCCTTCAATTGCAGAAACTCGCCACGCACGTCCACGGTAATCTTCTTGGACAAGTCGCCGTTGGCCACCGCAATGGTCACGTCGGCAATATTGCGGACCTGCGCGGTCAGGTTGCCTGCCATCTGGTTGACGGAGTCCGTCAGGTCTTTCCAGACGCCGGATACGCCCTTGACCTTGGCCTGACCGCCCAACTTGCCCTCGGTACCCACCTCGCGCGCCACACGGGTCACCTCGGACGTGAACACGGACAACTGCTCGATCATGGAATTGACGAGCTTGGCAGAGCGCAGGAACTCGCCCTTCAGCGCACGCCCATCCACCTGCAAATCCATGGACTGCCCCACGTCACCCTTGGCTACGGCACCAATCGTGCGCGCAATTTCTGTGGTGGGGCGTACCAGGTCGTCAATCAATGTATTGAGGGAGTCCACTTGTTCCACCCAGCCGCCTGATGTGCCGGGCACTGACATGCGTTGCGACAGCCGTCCCTCTTTGCCCACCGTGGAGCTGACGCGCAAAGTCTCCTGGGTGAGGCGTTTTGCGTTTCCAATCGTGCGGTTGAATGTTTGTGCAATGCGGCCGTCAGTGCCTGCCCAGTCCGCGGGGAGGCGGACTGTGAAGTCGCCTTCCTCAAACGCCATCAGGGCCGCCAGGATTTGCAGTGAACGGAGTTCTTCCGTGTGTTTTTTGCCTGACGCGGGCTCTGTTGCCGATTTGCCGGCTAACCCGTCAGCAAGCGGGGCACGGTTGGCTACTGTCCTGGGACGTTTCGGGAGAGCCTTTTTTTGCTTTGCTTGAACGGTCTGATCCATTGCGTCCTCTAGATTAGGATTTCATTGCCAAAATGAACGACATCAGCTCGCCGCCAAGGCACACGACGGGCCTGGCTGCTTCCTGCGCGATATTACCCGAGCATAAGTTGGTGGTTGGCGACGCTCTCGCGGGCTGGCAGATTCGAATTGACTGCGCCTGGGATGTTGGGTAAGGTATGGCGCTCGCCCAGCGTACGGTAGTCGGCGATGTAGACATTCACACCCACCAAAAGAGACCTCAGATGAATAGCCCTGCTTCTGGTGACCAATTGCGCGTCATCATCGTGGATGATGTAGCAGACAACGCGGATACGCTTTCCGTCGCCTTGGGGCTGCATGGTCTGGAGACCAGAACGGCAAACGATGGAGACGAAGCGGTGCTGATCATGGATGGTTTTCAACCCCATTGTGTGCTGTTTGACATCTGCATGCCCGGCATGGATGGTCTGGATCTGGCCAGGCGTTTGCGGTCCACCTCCGGAGACGATGTGATCCTGATCGCAATGACCGGCCTGGATGCGGACGATATTCGCGTGGCCGACACCTTCAACCTGGTGGATCACTATTTTCAGAAGCCATTCGAGCTGGATGCCCTGCTGCGGATATTCAAACCCATACACATTTAGAGAGAACCACAGACCTTCTGAATAACCAGGAGCTGATCTGTTGGACTGCGCACGGACGCGCTCCGTCTCCCGGCTTAGCCTCTGTGTTGCACAGCAGTTGTGGAGCTTCCAGAAAAACCAGCAGCGCCCACAGGCGGCTGCCGTTGCAACGGTCTTAAAACGCGGGAACAAAAACAATGAGTAGGGACACCCTCGCCGGCACTGACCGCTTTCAACTCCTCGTGGAGGCTGTGCAGGATTACGGCATCTTCATGCTGGACACCAACGGCATTGTTGCGTCCTGGAATCTCGGTGCGCAGCGCATCAAGCAGTACGAACCCCATGAAGTGATAGGCAAGCACTTTTCCCTGTTCTATCCACCTGAGGCCAACGCCATAGGGTGGCCTGCGGAGGAGCTGAAGTATGCCCAGGAGAAAGGGCGGTACGAGGACGAGGGTTGGCGCGTGCGAAAGGACGGCAGCCGATTCTGGGCCAATGTAGTGATAACGGCGCTGGTGGACAAAACCGGTGTACTGACGGGCTTCGGCAAGGTGACGCGGGACTTGACTGAGCGTCGCATGAACGAAGAGGCCCTGCGTGCAAGCGAGCAGCGCTTTCGCCTGCTGGTGGAGGGGGTCAAGGATTACGCCATCTACATGCTCAGTCCGGAAGGCCTGATTGAAAGCTGGAACAGCGGCGCAGAGGTGATCAAGGGTTATGCAGCGCGCGAGGTCATTGGTCAGCACTTCCGCATGTTTTACCGGTCGGAGGACAGGCAGAAAGGTGCGCCGGAGGAAGAGCTCAGGCTGGCATTGGCAGTGGGCAAGGTTGAGCACGAAGGCTGGCGCGTGCGCCGGGATGGCTCCGCCTTCTGGGCCAACGTGGTACTGACTCCGGTGTTTGACGACACGCAGCGCCTGCGGGGATATGCGAAGGTGACGCGAGACATGACGGAACGCCGTCAGTTGGAGGACCTGGAGCGGTCCAGCCAGCGCATGCGGGAGTTTCTGGCCATGCTGGCGCACGAATTGCGCAACCCGCTGGCCCCAATACGCAATGCAGTGAGCATTTTGCAGCTGGAACCTGCGCCTTCCACTATCGTAAAAAGCGGCCGTGACATGATTGACCGGCAACTCTCGCACCTGACCCGGCTGGTCGACGACCTGCTGGACGTTGGGCGGCTGACCACCGGAAAGATCACGCTGCAGACCGAGCAGTTGGACTATGACGACACGGTGGCAAAGTGTGTGGAAGCCGTGCGCCCTCTGATGGATGCACGCCACCACCGTTTGTCAGTGGACATGCCTTTGCGGCGCGTAGGTGTGGTGGCAGACGCCATACGCTTGACCCAGGTGTTGCAAAACCTGCTTATCAATGCGGCCAAGTTCACCCCGGAAGGGGGTGACATTCGCGTTGCCGTGTGGCTGGACGGTGCGCACCTGTATACCTCTGTCGCCGACACCGGTGTGGGTATGGCGTCCGACTCGCTGGTCAATATTTTCACTCTTTTTTCCCAAGTTGAGAGTGCTGCGACCGGGCAGAGTGGGCTGGGCATCGGCCTGACGCTGGCCAAGTCACTTGTGGAGTTGCACGGCGGAACCTTGCATGCCAGCAGCGCGGGCCTTGGCTTGGGCAGTACCTTTACCTTTGTATTGCCAGGCGCGCACCAGGTGGTTTCTGACGAAGATGCAGTCGGAGCAAAGAAGGTTTTGCTGGTCTGCGATGACAACCGGGATTCGGCTGACAGTTTGTCTGAAGTTTTGCGCATGCTGGGTTTTCAGGTGGTAACGGCCTATGACGGTGCTGGTGCAGAGAGGGCAGTGCGTGCCAGGGCGCCCTGTGCCGCTTTCCTGGACCTGTCGATGCCGGATACGACAGGTTATGAGTTGCACAAGCGGCTGATAGAGCTGCCTGGGGCAAAAGACATGCATTCCTTTGCGGTGACGGGTTATGGCAGCGATGAAGACAAGCAGCGCTCCAAGGCGGCCGGGTTTTCGGACCATCTGACCAAACCCGTGGAGTTGGACCGCTTGCGCCAGGCGCTGACAGAGGCCAACCTGGTGTAGTTTTGTAGGACAGGTCTGACGCTGTGTCGCGGCGCTCTCCTATTTCGCCAAGACGGTCCTTGGGAGACGATAGGGCATCCAACCAATCAAGGAGAGCTCCATGGGATCCACCCACCACCTTTTCGGCATGCAAAAAAACCAGTTACTGGCTGCGCTGCCGCAAGCGGATCTGGACCGTTTTCAAAGCCGTATGGAAATGGTGGAACTGTCGCGCAATCAGATACTTTTTGCCTGCGGTCGAGACCCGGAATATGTGTACTTCCCTACAACGGCCATTGTCTCGTTGATGAATATGACGGAAGAAGGCGCTTCTGCCGAGGTGGCTGTTGTCGGCAACGACGGTGTTGTGGGCATTGCAACGCTGCTGGGTGCGGAAGCCCCGGCCACTGAAGCCGTAGTGCAAAGTGCGGGCCGTGCATTCCGCATGAGTACGCGCTTTGTGAAGGGCGAGATTGAAACATCCGGCGGCGTCATGAAAGTTGTCCTGCGGTATGCGCAGGCAATGCTGACCCAGATGGCGCAAACTGCCCTTTGCAACCGCTACCACTCCATAGACCAACAATTCTGCCGTCGCCTCTTGCTGGGCCTGGACCGCTTGCCATCGGACGAACTGGATATGACCCACGAGCTGGCAGCCAACCTGCTGGGTGTGCGCCGCGAGGGCGTGAGCATGGCCGCACACAAGCTGCAGGAAGAAGGATTGATCCGCTACCGCCGCGGGCACATCGTGGTGCTTGATCGCGAACGTCTGGAGCAAAAGACCTGTGATTGTTATGCGGTGTCCAAGAAAGAGTACCGCCGTCTCCTGCCGTTGGCCTTGGCAGCGTAAACGCCGTCAAGACCTACACCAATTCCCCGCTTGCGGTGTGGCCGGCCTCTCCGGAGGCCAGGCGTTCGCAATAGAGCATCAAGGCGTCGAGCTCGTTGGACTTGTCGAAGATCTTGTTTGCACCCAGTTCAGTGCATCTGCGACGCATGTCGGGTGTGGCATGGTTGCTCAAGACCACCAAAGTGCTGCCCAGTTGCAAACGTTTCGCTGCTGTCAATACGCCCAGTCCCGAGCCCAACTTCAGGAAGATATCGACGATGACCAAATCAGCCAGTTGGTTTGGTGCGGTCAGCCATGCCACGGCTGTTGGCTCGTCTTCGGCATAACCCACAACCTCAATGGGTGCCATCTCTTCCAGCGCAGCAATCAGGCTGTCGCGAATGATTTTGCTGTCTTCAACGATGTAGGTCTTAAGCAGTCTCATAGTACTCTGCGGTTGCCTTGCTCTCGGGTAGCGTGACGCCAATCCCGGACGTTCCATATGGTAACGAATGGCATGTTTTTTCTCAGGAAGTATGGGGTAGACGAATCCGAACTTTGCCCGTGTCTTGGTGCACCAACTGCAGTGCATGGAAATCAGCCAGGCTTTGCACATCGCCCCACGTCAGCAAACGGTAGGCGTTCTGCTCGCCTACGGACGCGCCAGTACCTGATTGCACCTGAAGCGTGATGTCTACAACCTTGGCTTCATCCACTACGGTCACCACAATTTCATTCAGCCCCTGTGCGTGGTCGGCAACGGTGATCAGGGCGGCCGTGAGCACTTCGCGTAGCGCCACTTGGCTTACCGGGCTTGTTATGTGCGGATCCTCGTAGCGGATGACAAAACCACGGAAAGAAAAACTGCTGCGAATGTTGGCGAGGCATTCGCCGAGTGCTTCACCGAGCGATACGCCAGCTTCCCCTTTGGCGGCTATCCACGAAATTACCTCACTGCAGGACTCAATGGATGAGCGCACCAGGCGCTCGACCTGATCGACACTTTCGTGCAGGGGGGAAACGTCAATCGGCACACCATTGAGCCGGTAACGCATGACCTGGCAGGTCATGCTGAGCGGCTGGAGATTCACCACCAGGTGGTGACGAAAAACGTAACCCAGCCGGCGCATCAACGCGTACCGCGCAGATTCGACGGCTGCGATGCCCGCCATGGAGGGCGTGTGTGGTCCATTCATATGCTGCGGCCCTTGCCGGTTGTTGTGTTGAACATGTTTCCCCTCCTTCCCTATAGACATATGCACACTATTTTGCGCCATAACGCAGTGCGGTTACGCGCGTTATGGCACACAGGGGGTGTGTTTGACAACGTACAGATGAGAGGAGGGCGTTGGCTTACCTTGCAGCTGTTGCATGTTTACGGTGTCCGTGCAATGGCAGGTTTGGCAAAGACACTCGTTTTGATTAAGCAACGCCTAAGGGATGCCTATGAACACCGCCACACTGACTCCTAAGGACCTGCACGAGTCCCGACTGCCGGACACGCAGACAAGCGCCGTATCCTGGGGCGCAATACTGGCTGGAGCCGCCGCAGCCGCAGCCTTGTCGCTGATCCTGTTGGTGCTGGGCACTGGGCTGGGTTTATCGGCCGTGTCGCCGTGGTCTGACCGAGGTGTTAATGCCGAAAGCTTGGGTGTGTCCTCCATATTGTGGTTGACGCTGACCCAGGTGTTTGCATCTGGGTTGGGCGGCTATTTGGCAGGCCGGTTGCGAACACGCTGGCTCGCAACCGATCCGGATGAAGTCTATTTTCGCGACACGGCGCATGGATTCCTGGCCTGGGTTGTTGCATCTTTGGCAACGGCTGCGCTGTTGACATCGGTGATTGGCAGTATTGTTGCCACGGGTGTGCAGGCGGGTGGGCCGGTGGCTGGCGGTGTTGCGTCAGCAGCTACTGCCGCTGCCAACTCCGGGCTTGCCAAGCCGGACACCGACAGCACCCGTACTGACTACTTCATGGATTCTCTTTTTCGGGGTTCCCAGGTAAGTGCAGCGCCTGCCGTGCCCGGCGGATCTGCCAGCTTCCAACCATCTGGCAACACCCAGCAGATGACGGAAGTGACCCGTATCTTCATGAACACCTTGCGCACCGGACCTTTGCCACCGTCCGACGCCAGCTACACCGCCCAGCTGGTAGCCCAGCGCACGGGGTTGACACAGCAAGAGGCCGAGAAACGGGTGGCTGACGTCTATAGCCGGATGCAAACAAGGTTCACCGCTGCACAGGCTGCTGCCCGCGAAGCGGCAGACAAGGCGCGCAAGGCATCCGCCTATGCCGCACTGTGGATTTTTATATCGCTGCTCGGTGGTGCTTTCGTTGCCAGTTGGACCGCGATTTATGGCGGGCGCCAGCGGGACCTTTGAGGACGCCGCGGAAGCGCCAACCCATCCAATCACTAGCTAGAAGGAGAAAGTGTCATGCGTTCATTGCTGTTGCTGCTGCTCGGGGTACCAATTCCCATCATCATCCTGATTGCGGTGTTTTTATGACGGCAAACTACCTGCCGTTTCCGGTGCCAATGCGTCCAGGGTAAACAGCACGTTGGCCAGCGCGCCGGTCTGGTGCCGTACAGACTGCAATCAAGGCTATGCTCGCTGCAAGAAATATTTCCACGGCCCTAATCACCATGCCTTCCGAGCTAACCATACGCCCAGCCATTCCCGATGACGTGCACCATCTGGTAGAGCTGGCAACCACCACCTTTCGCGACACGTACCGTCTGCTGGATGATCCGCAGGACATCGAGGCCTATGTCGCGGAGGCCTTCACAACGGAGAGCTTCGCAGCCATCGTGCAAGACCCATCGTCGGTGCTGCTTGTGGCGCTGTGTGGGGTTGGGCAGTATGTGGGTTATGCACTGGTGGCCCACACCACGCCACCGCCCTGCGTGACGGGGCCGGCACCCGTAGAGTTGTCACGCCTGTACCTGATCCAGAGCGCCATTGGCAAAGGTTATGGTGCGGTGTTGATGCAAGCCGTACACGCCGTGGCCCGTAGCGCCGGGTGCCAGACCGTCTGGCTGGGTGTGTATGACCGCAATGAACATGCGCGGAAGTTTTACACGCGCTGGGGCTTTGTGGATGTGGGAACCAAAGACTTTTTGTTTGGTGGGAAGTTGTATGCGGACCCCATCATGGCGGCGGCGGTGCCTGCGGCCGTCACTCTTTAGGCACACCCTTGACCTTGAATGCGCGGCCGTCTCCGTCTATATAGGAGACTTTCAATTCTCCGTCAGCAAATTCTGCAGTCCATTCCGCGATGATGGAGCCTTCCAAGTGTTGAGTTTCCGCGCGGAAGGTGTGCCCGTTGATCCAACGGCCCCTAATGGCCAACGGACCCTCAAACTTACTAGATGACACGACATAGTCGCCCTGCAATCCAATTGCGCCGCCAAGCGACCTGTTAGAAAAGGGGAAGGTCCTGGTGGCTTGTTCGAGTCTAAAACTCGGAATGGGGAGTGAAAGCTCCAACGCAAATTCGCGAAGCTGCCAAGCATTGGGCTCCAGATCGAAAGTGCGCTTTGACAGTGCTTCAGCCTGCGGACTTGGCAGTTGGGGTTCAGGTTTGTGGACTTCACCCAAGCGGCGCACCGCCTGAGCTAACTTGGCCAATCCATCCGAGTTCTCAGGCAGAGCGGTATGGCCTTTGATGGCGGGTAACAGGTAGCGCTTGACCATGTCGGCGGCCGAAGCCCTGCGGGTGTTGTCCGCAGTTTTGCTGGTCACCACCAACACGAGATCCTGTTCCGGCAGGACGATGATGTTCTGGCCATGTCGACCCAAGGCTGCCGCATAGGGCACAGAGGCATCCGTCCACCAAAACCTGCTGTAGGTTGGCGGAACACTGGATGGGTGCCCATTCGGCAACCCGCCGGCAAAAACTGCTTGTGTCCAGCCCGGTGGCAACAGTTGTTGGTCTTCCCAGCGGCCCTGGCGGGCGTAGAGCAGGCCCAGCTTGGCCATGTCGCGCGACTTCAGGCGCAGTGAGCTTTCGCCAACGGTGTTGCCCTGGGGGTCTGTGCGCCAGGCGAAGTTATCAATGCCCATGGTTTTGAACAGGCCTTGTCGGGCATACGCGGCAGCGTTGGCACCGGTACTGCGGGTCAGCATGGAAGACAGCAAATGGGGATCGGCCGCGATGTACCGGAACTTCTCTCCAGGCGCCCCTTCCACTTGGCGATCCAGAATGAACTTCACCCAGTCTGGACTCTTCCAGAGTTTCAACGCATCGGATTGCTCGTCATACGGGTGTTCACGCCACTGGATACCCGAGGCCATGTCGAGCAGGTGGCGAACGGACAGCGCTTCCTGTTGAGGACCGTTGGCACGCTGGTCGGGGAAGAAGCTGAGGACTTTCTGGTCAAGCGATGCGATCTTGCCTTCCTGAACCGCTACGCCAACCAAGGTCGCCACCACGCTCTTGGTGACGGACCGCAGATCGTGGCGCAAATCGGCGTTGAAGGGCGCCACATAGGTTTCGCTGACGATGCGTCCGTTCCGGGCCACCAGCACGCTGTCGGTGTTGAAGCCCGCCGTGGCGAGGTAGTCGTACAGACTGGACAAGGCCGCCGAGTCCATGCCTTCGGCTTCGGGTGTGGAGACTTGCCAGCTCTTTGTGGGCCAAGCAACGGGCACCTGGGCATGGCCAGGTAAAACGCAGAAGGCAAACCAAAAATAGCTGAGCAGCCTGAGGCATAACCCGAATGGTCCGGTGGAAGGATTTGCGTTCATGGTGTGGGCGGGTCGGGGTGTCATGGTGGGTGACGGTTAGCCAGAGGTATTTATGTATTTTAGGCCTCTAGCCCCCGCGAGATATGCTTGGTATGCTACCAAACATATAGCAACCCCAGCTGTGCAAGCAACGTCTGTGCTACTGCAGCAGCCCCGGTTCCCGGTACGCGCCCAAATGGCTGTCCAACAACGCCCTCAGTTTGTGTATGGTCAGGTCCGTCTTTTCGCGGTAGTCGTCTATGCCACGCTGGTCAAAACTCTTCTTGCGCGAAGCCAGTCCAGGCTGGCCGGTGCGCAGCACCAGGCGGGTGCGGTGGTTGTCCAGCGTGTGGCGCACATAGTCCACCAGCTCCAGACCCGCCAGGTCGCGTTCCATCACTACATCCACCAGGGCCAGGGCGATGTCTTTGCGGTCTTCAAAAATCTGTTGGCCTTCTTTGCCCGAGAAGGCGCTGATGAACTCCAGGGATCGGCCCTGGAACTCGTAGCCGCGCAGGGCCAGGCGGGTGATGGTGTGGACTTCGGCATCGTCGTCGACCATCAGCACACACCAGGTGTTCCTGGGGCGCCAGTCGGGTGATACCGCGAGGGTTGGGTCTTCTTCAGCAAATTGCATGGTCATTGCCTCGGAGGGGAGAAGTTAGTGGGGAGGGAGGGTTCTGCGACGCTTTCCGTACCAACTTCAGACCATTCTGCGGCAACTCTTGCCACCGTGCTCACTATTTCCATGCTGCGCTGCACACAGCCAATGGCCGCCTTTGCGTCAGGGGTTTAGCAGGATCGCCGCCACTGCAAAGGGCACCACCACGCCATCGGTGATGGTCAGGTAGCCCACCTGCAGGTCCAGGCTGCCGGTGGGTGCCAGGAAGTGGTAGTCGTCGATGTAACCCTCGGCCTTGTCGTCCAGCCGTGTGCCGTTGGGCCACAGGAAGGCGATGTCGCGCGAGGCGGTCTGGGCCTCCCAGTCTTCAAACTCTACCGTGGCGTCCGCACCGCTGCCGCTGCCGTCGGCATACAGCAGCTTTTTCGGGCCCAAAAAGGGCAGGGTGGAGCCGGTGACCTTGCCCGCGGTAATGGACGGGTCGCCGCAGTACATTTTGTAGTGCGTACCGCCCACGTGCATGGGCAGGCAGGCCTGGGCGCTGGTGAAGAGTTTGGGGCAGCCGTCGGCGCGGTACTGCACGTTCCAGCGTGTGCCGTCCCACACCGCGTAGCCGTGGTTTTGTTGCACCGTGCTGCAGCTGGCCACACTGTCGGTGGTGAACACCATGAAGGCGCCGGGGGCGCCATCCCAGCGCCAGTCGGTCTGGGTGGGGAAGGCCACCTTGTTCTGGCGGGCGTTCTTGATCCGCAGGTTGCCACCGGTGGCGTCGCCATCCACGCCAATGACCAGCGTGGGTGCGCAGCCGCCGGTGCTGGCGTAGTCGGCGTCGGTGGAGCAGGTCACGGCGGCACCGCTGTTGAAGTCCTGGCCCACAAAGCCGTCCTTGCTGTCCACGGAGTAGATGCGTGTCTTGCCATCGCTGCCCGCAGCTTCAAAAAACACGCGCACCTTGTTGCCCAGGTTGGCGGCCAGCGGCACGCCCTGGCCGGTGGCCACGCTGGCGATGCTGCGCGCGGCGCCGGACGTGGCGGGGGTGAACAGGCCTGAGGTGCCGGCTTTGCTGGTGAAGCTGAGGTAGCTGCTGGGTGTGGCAGCGCTGGCCGCTGCGTTGCCCACGGCAACCGCCAGCGATGCCATGGTGCCGGGTGTGACCATGGGGCCGTAATAAAACTGCACGCGCCCCGCATTGGCCGTGCCGGCGTCCGGGCCAATACGTGTGGCGCTGAGGCGTGCGTTGCCGTCAGAGACGACCTTGCTCAGGCCGCTGAGCGTTGCACCGCTGCCTTGCAGTTGCCAGTATTCGGTGGATGTTGTGGCGCTTACGGGTGTAGCAGCGCCATACAAGGTGCAGGCGGCATCCTGGCAGGCCTTGACCATAACGCGGTAGGCCGTGGCTGCCTTGAGCCCGGTCAACGTCGCAGCGGTTTCACTTGCGGTGGCGCTGACGGCGGTGCGCGTGCCACCCACCGACTCCGTGCCAATGACCTCGAAATGGTGTACGGCAAAGCTGGTGGGGGCTGTCCAGATGGTGCTGAGTTTGCTGGACGAGGCAAAGCTGAAGCTGCCCACCGTCTGTGGGCTGGGCCCGCCGACGGCGACACCGGTGGGCGGCGCCAGCGTGTTGGATGTGGCGACCACGGCCACCGAATTGGGTACCACCGCCCACTGAGACAAGTTGGTCGTGGTCAGGCTGGCGCTGTAGGCCTGTGCCTGGCCGTCCACCTCCACATACGGAAACGCCAGCACATAGGCGCCGCCGGTCTGCTGCAGCGTGGTGGTGTTACCCACGCCGCTCTGTACGGCGATGGATGCGACCGAGCCGGTGTCGGCGCTGAAGGTGGACAAATCGCCTGTTGTGGCCTTGGCCGTGTAGGCCTGCCTGGCGCCGCCGGGGCTGAACTCCAGGTAGGGAATCTTCAGCGCGTAGCCGCTGCTGGTCTGGATGAGGGTGGGCGTGGTTTGTGCCTGCGCCAAACCTGCCAGCAGCATGGCCAACCATCCCACAACCAGGGAGCGTGTGGTGGGTGTTTGCATGGCGGTTTCCCTCCTAGGTCATCGTGGGCTTCATCTGCCGCGGGTCGTAGAAAAACTGCTCTTCCACAATCTGGTCGCCTTCCCAGCGCTGGTAGGCCAGCTCTTCGATACGGGTGCGGGTGCCGTCCAGATAGTCGAACTGGAAGATCCAGCGGATGACCACGTAGTCACCGTTCACAAACACCGGGTGCACACACGCCGAGTGCATGGTGCGCACACGCGCCAGCGTGGCCGCTTCCTGCTCCATCAGCGTGTCGCGTCCGACGCGCGGCGGCCCATTGTTCTCGCGCATGGTGGCATGCGGCGCGTAGAAGGCGGCGATGGCTTCCACATGGGCGTTGGACTCCACTTGGGCGATGAATCGGTTCAAGGTATCAGCGGATGGCATGGATGCGATAATGCTCCCAATGCAAACCCTGCGCAACGCCCACCTCTTAGCCCGCTTCGTGCTGGTGTGGTTTGTGTTGTCCATGGGGGTGGCGATTGCGTCGCCGCTGGTGCAACCCAAGGGCATGCAACTGGTGTGTTCTGCCGCTGGCGCTATCACCGTCCAGTTTGACCAGGGTGATGGCGGCTTAAGTGGCTCACAAGCCAACACGCTGGATTGCCCGCTGTGCGCCGCGGCCGGCGCACCACCGCCCCAAGTTGCGTTGCAGGTGCTGGCCCCCATGGGCTTGACCCAGGCACTGCCCATCACAACCGACCCGCAGAGCACCCGCCGCTCTGCCGCACCGTTCCCGCCTCGCGGGCCGCCCGCACCCGTCTGAGACCGTGACCGGCCCCTGCGGCTGGTTGCGGTGTATTGATTCACCGTGTTGTGGGCAGTGTGGCCGCCAAGGCCGCCCGCCACAACCTGTATTCCAGATTTCAGCGGGTTCACCATGAAACACCAATTTGCTATCTATTTGGTAGCTGCATACCTAGCATCCGCGGGGGCTAGCAGCGCTTTTTCTCATATCATTCTGCAGGATGGAGCCGCTGCGGCGGGTGCCAGCTACCGGGCCACCTTGCGTGTAGGTCATGGTTGTGATGGCGCAGCCACCACCGGTATCAGCGTCACCATTCCCGCAGGTTTTACCGGCGCACAACCCATGCCCAAACCGGGCTGGACGGCGCGCACCGTCAGCGGCAAGCTGGCCCAGCCCTACACGTCCCACGGCAAGACCTTTACTGAAGGCGTGCTCGAAATCCACTGGACCGCCAGTACGCCCGACAACGCACTGCCCAACGACTTTTACGACGAATTTGTACTGCGCGGCACCACACCCACCAAGCCGGGTCCGCTGTGGTTTAAAGTGGTGCAGACCTGCACCAAGGGCGTCAACGCCTGGGTCGAAGTGCCTGCAACCGGTACCTCTACCAAGGGCATGAAGAGCCCTGCCGCGCTGCTGGAAGTGCTGGACATCCAGGCCACTGGCGGCCACAACCATTGAACAAAGAATTGAACCCTGGAGTCACCATGACACTGAACCGTTTTACCCCTATCGCCCTGATCCTCTCCCTTCTGTCCACCGCCGTGTGGGCCCAATCGGTGGATGTAAAGGCCGCCTGGGCCCGTGCGACAGTGCAGGGCCAGAAGGCCACCGGCGCCTTCATGACGCTGACCGCCAAAGACGCCACCAAACTGGTCGGCATCAGCTCCCCCGTGGCGGGTGTGGCCGAAGTGCATGAGATGAAGATGGACGGCGACGTGATGAAGATGCGCGCCCTGTCGGACGGCCTGGACCTGCCCGCGGGCAAGGCTGTCGAGCTCAAGCCCGGCGGTTACCACGTGATGCTGATGGACCTGAAGACTCCCCTGAAAAAGGACACCACGATCCCGGTGACGCTGCTGTTCAAGGACGCCAAGGGCGTGCCCAGCAAGCTGGAGATCAAGCTGCCGGTGGCGACCACACCACCGGCTGGAGCTGGCGCGGGTGCCAGCACCGGTGGTCACGCAGACCACAAACACTAAGTCCGGGGTTCATCCATGAACAAGCACCCCTTGAAGGTGCTGGCCGCTGCATTGGCCTGCACCTATTTGTCCGCGCACGCCCAGACCCCGACGCACATACAGCTCGCGCTGCACGAAGACAAACCCACCAAGAGCCTGGGCGTGGTCACCATCAGCACCCATGGCGGCCAGCCCACATCCTTGCCCACGCAGATACCCACCACGATTGAGGGCATCAGCAAGGAGCAGATCGAGCAGTCCATCAACGCGGTGGACAGCGAAGACGCCATCCGTTACTTCCCCAGCCTGCTGGTGCGCAAGCGCTACATCGCCGACTACAACCACGCCGTGTTGTCCAGCCGCGCATCGGGCACGGGCAACAGTGCACGTTCGGCGGTGTATGCCGATGGCATTTTGCTGAGTAACTACCTGGGCAATGGCGCCACCTATGCGCCGCGCTGGGGCCTGGTCACACCCGAGGAAATTGCCCGCGTCGATGTGATGTATGGCCCCTTCTCGGCCGCATACCCTGGCAACTCGGTGGGCGCGGTGGTGGACTATGTGACCCGTATGCCGCAGCAGTTTGAGGCGCATGTCAAGGCGGGTTACGTCTCGCAACCCTTTGACCTGTACAACACCCACGAAACCTTCACCGCCTGGCAGAGCAGCGCGTCCATGGGCAGCAGGGCAGGGGACTGGTCCTGGTTCGTCAACCTGAACCACACCAACAGCCACGGCCAACCGCAGACCTTTCCCACACGTTTGAGAAGCGCGGGGGTTGCCAGCACTGCAGGCACACCCGTCACCGGTGCGATGCTGGGCGCCAACAACGCCAACCAGCCCTGGTACACCCTGGGCACGGGAACCGAATACACCACGGTGCAAGACCATGCCAAGCTCAAGCTGGCGTATGACATCACCCCCGCACTGCGCGCCAGCTACACCTATGGCTTGTGGAAGAACAACTCACAAGGCCGGCCCAGCACCTACCTGCACGATGCCAAGGGCCAACCGGTCACCAGCGGTGCCATCAATATCGATGGCCTGGCCTTCACCGGTGCCAATGCGCTGACCGGCGCGGACTACCCGCTGACCAACGAAGACATCAGCCACAGCATGCACGGTGTGTCCGTCAAGAGCCACAGCCAGGGTGTGTTTGACTGGGAGGTGGCGGCCAGCCAATACCACTACGGCAGCGATGCCAACCGCCGCAACGGTGCCAACAACCCCTTGCCTAGCGCGCAGTGGGGCGGTGCCGGGACCATTGCCGATGCGGGCGGTACCGGCTGGAACGCGTTGGCGCTCAAGGGCATCTGGCGGCCTGACGGTGTGAAAGGTTCACACGTTGTCGACTTTGGTCTGCAGCAGGACCGCTACACATTCCGTACAGTGACTTCTAACATCAGTGGCAACTGGCTCACTGATGCGCCGGGCTCCCTGGTCAATGATGTCGGCGGCAACGCGACCACACGTGCGCTGTACGCGCAAGACAGCTGGGCCTTTGCCCCACGGTGGAAGACCGTGCTAGGCGCCCGGGTGGAGAACTGGGTCACATCGGATGGCTTCACTACCTTTGGTGTGGGCAACAGCGCCAACACGCGGTATGCGGGGCGTGATGAGAGCTTTGTATCGCCCAAGGTCGCACTGTCCTACCAAGCATGGGCCGATGTGGTGCTCAAGGCTTCACTGGGCCGCGCGGTGCGCTTCCCGACAGTCACCGAGTTGTATGGCGCCACCAGCACCACCAACTCCCAATACATCAACGACCCGAACCTGAAGCCTGAGAGGTCGTGGACATCCGAGCTAAGCGCTGAGCGGGACTACGGCAACGCCAGCCTGCGCTTGACCGCTTTTGCCGAGGACACCCAGGACGCGCTGTATTCACAAACCACGTTGGACACCGTGGCCAACCGCAATATCAGCCGCGTGCAAAACGTTGGCCGCATCCAGACCCAGGGATTAGAGCTGGCCTTCAACGGCGAAAACGTGGTGACCACCGGCCTGGACCTGACAGCCAGCATCACCTACACCGACTCCACCATTAAAGAGAACAGTGGTTTTGTAGTGGTGGCAGGTGACACCATCGGCAAGCGCCAGCCCAACATTCCCGCCTGGCGGGCAACGGCCCTGGCGAGCTACAAGTGGGATGCGCACTGGAGCACCAGCCTGGGCCTGCGCTACAGCGGCCCGCAGTTCCGCACGCTGAACAATGCGGATGTGAACGGCTATACCTACCAAGGTGTCAGTGAGTTCTTCACCGCGGATGTGCGGGTGCGCTACAAGGCGGGCAAGAACTGGAGCGCGTCGTTCGGTCTCGACAACCTGAACAACTACCAGTACTGGAACTTTCATCCGTATACTCAACGCAGCTATGTGGCTGAGGTAAGGATTGATCTGTAATTGCTCCTATTTACATAGCGACAACTCTATAACCGACGGGGGCTAGCGCATTGTTTTACGTAAACCATTTGCAGAAACCCCCGCCCTGGCGGGTGTTGGGCCTGGTGTGTGTGCTGCTGGTGGCCCAGCCACTGTGCGCACAAACTCAAACACCGGCACAAGCGCCTGCGCTGGACGCGGTCACCGTCATAGGGCATTACGACAACGCAGTGGGCAAGTCGGACGCGGCCAGCCAGGGCAGTGTCACTGCCACGCTGATCGCCAACCGGCCCACCGAACGCACGGGTGAGATTCTGGAATTTGTGCCCGGCCTCATCGTCAGCCAGCACAGCGGTGACGGCAAGGCCAACCAGTACTACCTGCGCGGTTTCAACCTGGACCACGGCACCGACTTCGCCACCTTTGTGGACGGCATGCCGGTCAATATGCGCAGCCACGCACACGGCCACGGCTACTCGGACCTGAACTTTCTGATCCCCGAGCTGGTGACCCGCATCGATTACAAGAAGGGTCCGTATTTTGCCGACGAGGGCGACTTTGCATCGGCCGGTGCGGCCCATTTGTACATGGTCGATACGCTGCCGCTGGGCATTGCCTCGCTGACCGTGGGGGCCAACCAGTATGCGCGCGGCCTGCTGGCCCAGTCAGTAGCGGCGGGCTCCGGCAAGCTGCTGTACGCGCTGGACCTTGCCCACAACAATGGCCCCTGGGACAACACAGAAAACTTTCGCAAATTCAACGGCCTTCTGCGTTACAGCGATGGCAGCCGCAGCGATGGCTACAGCCTGACCGCCATGGCCTACACCGCCCGCTGGAACGCCACCGACCAGATCCCGCAGCGCGCGGTGGACGCGGGCCTGCTGGGCCGCTTTGGCGCGGTAGACACCAGTGATGGCGGCGAGAGTTCGCGCTACAGCCTGTCGTACGCGCTGCGCAAACCAAACGCGCTGGGCCAGTTGGCATTCAATGCCTACGTGGTGCAGTCCAGCCTGGACCTGTTCAGCAACTTCACTTACTTCATGGATGACCCCGTGAACGGTGACCAGTTCCACCAGCGCGAGCGGCGTGACCTGGCAGGTTTTGCGCTGCGCCAGACCTGGCCCACCCGCTGGGGCGGGCTGGACGTGGTCAACAGTTTTGGCCTGCAGGGCCGGCATGACCGCATAGCGCCGCTGGGCCTGTACACCACCACGGCCCAGGTGCGCACCGGTATCACGCGCGAAGACCAGGTGCAGGAGAACAGCCTGGGCGTGTTTGTGGAAAACACGGTGCAGTGGTTGCCCAAGTTCCGCAGCATTGTGGGTCTGCGGCACGACGCCTATACGTTTGATGTGGCCAGCAACATCGCCGCCAATTCCGGCAACGTGGCCAGCAGCGTCACATCACCCAAACTGTCCCTGGTGTTGGGGCCCTGGGCGCAGACCGAGTATTTCGCCAACTGGGGTGAGGGCTTTCACAGCAACGATGCGCGGGGCACCACCGCCACGCTGACCCCCAAGGAATTGTTGCCCACGACCCCGGTCACACCCGTGGTCAAGACCCGCGGTGCCGAGTTGGGCTTGCGCACCGAAATCATCCCGGGCCTGCAAAGTTCATTGGCGCTGTGGCAGCTCACGCTGGGCTCGGAGCTGGTGTTTTTGGGCGATGCGGGCGACACCTCGCCCAATCGACCCAGCCGGCGCCAAGGTGTGGAGTGGAACAACCACTACAAGCTGAGCGACTGGCTGCTGATTGATGCCGACCTTGCCCTGTCACAGGCGCGGTACACCGAGGACGATGCAGCAGGCAACCATGTGCCGGGCTCTATCGAACAGGTGGCCTCGTTTGGCATCAGCCTGACGGATTACAAAAACTGGTTTGGCAGCCTGCAACTGCGTTACTTTGGCCCGCGGCCTTTGTTAGAAGACAACTCGGTGCGTTCGGCCGCCACTGCCCTGACCAATCTGCGGGTGGGTTACAAGTTTGGCCCGCGCACGCGGTTGACGCTGGATGTGTTCAACCTGTTCAACCGCGAAGCCAGTGACATTGATTACTTCTATGCCTCGCAGTTGCGCAGTGAGAGCAGCCCGGTGGAGGGCGTGACCTTTCACCCGGTGGAGCCGCGTGCACTGCGGCTCTCGCTGGTGCACAACTTCTAGGCTACAAAAATCGCGCGGGAATCGCGCTACGGAATGGATACATGGGGAAGTAGGGCTTGGCTTCTGCCAACACGCGTTGTACCGATGGCCGGTCCATCAGCTTGTCAAAGTAGGCGCGCAGGTGCACGTGCTGCTCTGGAAAGGCCTCCACGATGTGGGCATAGAAGAGGGCAGGCGCTGCAGCGCAATCGGCCATGCTGAAAGCCTGGCCCGCAGCCCACGGAGATGCGGCCAGGTGCTGGTCAATCATGGCGTAGGCCGTCTGTATCGTGGCCCGGGTCGCGGTCATGTCGCCCTTGCCGCCCAGGATATGGTCCAGCACGATGTCCTGCATGGGCTTGTGCACGTAGGTGTCGAAGATGCGGTCCCACAGGCGGACCTGCAGGGCATCGTTGAAATCGACCGGGATCAGCCGGTGCTGCACCGCTGCGAACTGGTCGAGGTATTCGATGATGATGGACGACTCCGGCAGATTGCGCTGGCGTTCGCTGTCGCCCAACACCGGGAACTTGCAGAAGGGCCACAGGGCGCCCAGTTCTGCGCGGTCTTTTGCCGCACCCAGGTCGATGATCCGGCCTTCAAACGCGATGTCGTTCTCGTACAGGGCGACCAGCACCTTGTGGCAGAAGGATGACAGGGGGTGGTAGTAGAGCGTAAATGCCATGGTGTTGTTTTATTCGGTGTGAGGGTGAAAGGATCAGGCGGTTTGCAACACGGACAAGTAGTCTTCCAGCACGTCCAGGTTGCCGCTCCAGCCCTGGTTCATGCTGGCGTGGCCGGCGAAGAACAGCGCGCTTTCGGCGTCGGTGGCCTGGTAGGGCTCCCACACCAGCGAGAGCAGCGTGCCGCCATCCTGCTCGGTAAATGTCGTCGTGGACAGCGTCTGCTCCGGCCAGTTGGCGTCCCAGGGGTTGCGGGTCACACCACCTTGCGGGTCCGAGAAGCACTGGATCAGCACCAGGCGCTCGGGCGGTGTGATTTCGCGCAGCAGCCACTTGCCCCACAACTCCATGCCACCTTCAACCCGCATCGCATAGTGGTAGGTGCCGCCTGCGCGAAAGTCCATCTGGCTGTGCGTGACCGTGCTGCCTTTGGGGCCCAGCCAGTGGGAGAGGTGCTCGGGTTGCGAATAGACATCCCACACCAACTGGCGGGGCGCTTTCAGAAAGCGGGTAATGGTGAATGGGGGGTGGCTCATGGTTTGTCCTCAGGAGTTCTTGGTGGGTTTGTTGGGGGTGATGCGGTTTGAAGAATGGCCAAATAGTCTTCCAGCCGGTCCAACCGTTCTTCCCAGTGCTGGCGGTACTGGGCCACCCAGTCGGCCGCTTCCATCAGCGGTTGGGCCTGCAGCTTGCAGGGCCGCCACTGGGCTTGCCGCCCCTGGCTGATGAGTCCGGCGCGCTGCAAAACCTTCAGGTGCTTGGTAACGGCCGGCGCGCTCATCGCAAACGGCTCGGACAAGTCCCGCACCGATGCTTCGCCCAGTGACAAGCGCGCCAGGATGGCGCGCCGCGTCGGGTCCGCCAGGGCGGCAAAGGTGGTGCTGAGGGCGTCGGGCATTTAATTAACCAATTGGTGAATTAAAGCGTAAACAAAGGCCTGGCGTCAAATTATTTTCAATCGAATCAGGCCGCGGCGATGCCGTCTGCCCGCAGGTGCAGCACCCGGTCCGCGCGCGCCGTGGCAGCTTCGGAATGCGTGACCAGCACCAGCGAGGTGCCGTGCGCACGTGTCTGCGCCACCAGTGCTTCCATGACCTTGGTCGCGGTCGTCGGGTCCAGGTTGCCGGTGGGTTCATCGGCCAGCAGCAGGGTGGGGCGGTGCACCAGCGCGCGTGCGATGGCCACACGTTGCAACTGGCCGCCACTCAATTGTTGCGGCAGCCGCCCACCCATGCCTTGCAGACCCACGGCCTCCAGCATGGCCTGCACGCGGGCATCGTCCGGCGTGCCCAGTAACAGCAGCGGCAAGGCCACGTTTTGTGTCACGTCCAGATGGCCCAATACATGGAAGGCCTGGAATACAAAGCCAACCTTCTTGCGACGCACCAGTGCGCGCGCATCGTCATCCGACTGGCCCAGGTCGGTGCCGTCCAGCAGCACGGTGCCACTGTCCCAGCTGTCCAGACCGGCCATGCAGTTGAGCAGTGTGGATTTGCCCACGCCGGATTCACCGACGATGGCGACAAACTCGCCCGGCGCTACATCCAGCGACACGTTGGCAAACACCGGCGTGTCGCCATAGTGTTTGCTTAAGGATTGGATCTGCAGGTTCATAGGCGGTGCGCCATGATAGTGGAGGCACAATGGCTGCATGACTACACACCGCAGAACCCTCATCATCGCCACCGTGGCAACCGTAGCCACCCTTGCAACTCTCTCCTCTGGCGCGTGGGCGCAGGGCCGGCCGATACGCCTGGTTGTGCCTTATGCCGCAGGCGGCCCCATCGACGTGACAGCCCGTGTGCTGGCCGAACGTGTCAAGGACAGCCTGGGCACCGTCATCATCGACAACAAACCCGGTGCAGGCGGCAACATCGGCGCCGACATGGTGGCCAAGGCCGCACCCGACGGCCTGACCATTGGCATAGCCGCCACCGCCACCCACGCCGTCAACCCCTGGCTCTACGCCAAGATACCCTACAACGCGTCCACCGACTTTGCGCCCATCACCCAGATGGTGCGTGTGCCCAATGTGCTGGTGGTGAATGCAGACACCGCCAAGCGCCTGAACATCAACAGCGTCAAAGACCTGATTGCCTACGCCAAGGCCAACCCCGCCAAGCTGAACTACGGCAGTGGCGGCAATGGCAGCGCCGGCCATCTGGCCGGTGAGATGTTCAAGGCCCAGGCCGGCATCTTTGCGCTGCACATTCCGTACAACGGCGGCAACCCGGCGCAGTTTGCATTGCTGAGCGGGCAGGTGGATTTCAATTTTGACAACCTGGCCACGGCCGCGCCAGGCATCAAGTCCGGCAAGCTCAAGGCCCTGGCCGTGACTACGCCCACACGTTCGTCCGCGCTGCCCGACGTGCCGCCAGTGGCAGACACGCTGAAGGGTTTTGCGATTGATACCTGGTGGGGTTTGGTAGCCCCGGCCGGCACGCCCAAGGATGTGATTGCCAAACTCAACACCGCTTTTGTGGCCGCGCTGAATACACCCGAGGCACAGAGCCGGTTTGCCGGTTTGCTGGCGGAGCCGGTGCCCAACACGCCCGAGCAGTTTGGCGCATTCATGAAGAGTGAGATGGCCAAGTACCAGGGGGTTGTCAAGGCGACCGGGGCCAAGGTGGATTGAAGAAAATTGGCTGTAGCCCCGTCGGTATTGACAACATCGCTACATTGTTTGTAGCAACAATCCCGGCCGTCACGATTGCCCTGATTCTTCATCTCGGACAAGTTGATGAAAAGTTTGCATCTGCCATCCTGGCACGCAGTTGTCGTTGACCAAAACCCTTGCGTGCTGCAGCATGCTCGGCATGGGGACGTCTCTTTTTTATTCGTTGTCTCTCGTGGGAACTCTCGTAAATCCAGCGCTCCGTGCCCGTACCCAGCGTCTGTTCCGACCGGGCAGTTACAGTCACATGAACGTCATGTTGTATTGGGAACTGAAATGATCATCCGGAAGAATCAGGTGCCTGCTGAGCGGGCTACACGCGAGTCCTTTGGTGTTACGGATACCGTACGGCTGTCAGACGCAGGCGGTCTTTCGCAGTACGGTGCCTACGTACAGACGCTGCACCCTGGCGCGCGGTCCTCCAACAATCACTGGCACGAGAACGAAGATGAGTTTCTTCATGTTCTGTCCGGTGAGGTCACCGTCACAGACGGCGGCGAAGTGCACGTCTTGCACGTCGGTGATTCGGCATGCTGGCCTGCTGGTATTCCCAATGCGCACCACGTGTCCAATCGATCAGACGAGCCGTGCACCTACTTGATCGTCGGTACACGCGCGAGTCAGGACATTTGCCACTATCCGGATACAGGAAGAACGCTGCACAGAGACGGGAGCGCTTGGCGACTTCTCGAAGCTGATGGGCAATTGTTCAAGTCGGGCGTTTTCTGAGGGGTTGCAAATGCCGTTTAACCTGGATTTCCGTGGACTTCTACTGCGATTAGGCCCGCATCACGCTTACCTGCCGCAGCACAGTGTCCAACGCCCCTGCCTGATCAGCCGCCACCACTTGCCGCTGCGGCATGGAACGCAACCATGTGATCTGGCGCTTGGCCAATTGGCGGGTGGCGATGATGCCTAACTCGCGCAACGCAGCCAGCGGCAGCGGACCGGCAGCGCCTGAGGCCTCGTGCGCATCGAGCGCCTCCCAGGCCTGGCGGTAACCCACACAGCGCATCGACGGCAAGTCCGGGTTCAGGTCGCCACGCGCGCGCAGTGCCCGCACCTCATCCACAAAACCCTGCGACAGCATGGTGTCAAAACGCTGGGCAATCCGGCCATGCAGCCAGCTTCTGTCCAGAGGTTCTAAGGAAATTAGGCCTCTAGCCCCCGTCGCGGCTGATTCTTCTGCTATTGATTGAATAGCATTTTTGGTGGAGTGGAAGTGTGACAGAGGCAGGCCGGAGACCCGGTACACCTCCAGCGCACGCTGGATGCGCTGGCTGTCCGCCGGTGCCAGGCGCTTCGCAGTCACCGGGTCAACAAGTGCCAGTTCGGCATGCATAGCAGGCCAGCCTTTTTCTGCTGCTTCCTGCTCCAGCACCGCGCGCACGGTGGGGTCGGCAGCAGGCATATCGTCCATGCCGTCAAACAGCGCCTTGAAATACAGCATGGTGCCGCCCACCAGCAGCGGCAGCTTGCCGCGTGCGGTGATGTCAACGATCAGCTGTGTGGCATCGCGCACAAATTCGGCGGCGCTATAGGCTTGCAGCGGGTCGCGGATGTCGATCAGGTGGTGGGGCACTTGGGCCAGTTCTGCCGCGCTGGGCTTGGCGGTGCCAATGTCCATGCCCCGGTAGACCAGGGCCGAGTCCACGCTGATGATCTCGCAGGCATGTTCTTGTGCTATCGCCAGCGCAGCCGCGGTCTTGCCTGAGGCCGTGGGGCCGGCCAGGCAGATGTAGGGGGGCAGGGCGCTGTCAGTGTTTGCCATACCGCTGCACCAGGGTCCACGCGCTCAGCGCGATCAGCACGCTCCAGAACAGAATGCCGATGACCAGCGGGCCGGTTGTGCCATCCATGTGCGCGCCCAGCCACTGGCCGGTGGCAAACGCGCTGACCATGGCAATGAAACCATTCAGTGCCGACGCAGCACCCGCCGCCTGCGGGAAGGGCCCCACGGCGCCGCTTTGCCCACAGGGGTTGTGGATGCCATGGGCCAGCATGAAGAGTGCAAACGGCACTTCAATGGCCCACACCGATTGCACACCGGCAAAGGCCAGCGCGGCTACCGTGCCGCCGCCGGCCAGCGTCAGCGCTCCGCCAATGGCCACGGCGCGGCGTACGCCATAGCGCAACAACAGGCGCCGGCACAAGAACGTGCCCAGCAGGTAGATAAACGAGTTGGCAAACATCACCAGACCGTATTGCGTGGTGCTCAAACCCAGTACATGGATGAACACAAAGGATGACGAGGCCAGAAAGGTGAACAGCCCGCTGTAGGCAAAGGTGGACAAGGCCGTAAAGGCCAAAAAGGTGGGGTTGCGCAGAATGCCCAACCAGGTGCGCATCAGTGTGGCGAACTGCAAGGCCTGCGGGTTTTTCGCAGGAATGGTTTCTTCAAAACGCAACGCAATCAGGGTCAGGGTGATGGCGCCAAACACCGACAGCGCCAACAGTGCCGCGTGCCAGTTGAACAGCGCCGTCAGCAGGCCGCCCAACGGCGCGCTCAGGCAGGCGATCACACCCAGGCCGCTGAGGCCCTTGGACATCACACTCGCACCTTGCACCGGCGTGTACAGGTCACGCACGATGGCGCGGGCGCACATCACGGCCGCGCCCATGGCCGCACCCTGCAGCGCGCGCCAGACGATGAGCAGGTCCATGCTGGGCGCAACGGCACTGCCCAGCGAGGCCAGCACATAGGCAGACATGCCGATCAGCAACACCGGGCGGCGGCCAAAGCGATCCGACAGAGGTCCCCAGAACAGCTGCGACACACCAAAGGCCAGCAGCAGTGCGGTGAGTGTCAATTGCGCCTGCGCCATGTTGGCGCCCAGCTCCTGTGTCAGCCCCGGCAGGGCAGGCAAGTACAGATCGGTGGTGATGGGCTGTATACCCATCAGCAGGGCCAGCGTCAGCACAATCAGTACGGGCGGCATGCGGGTAAGGGTACTAGTGGACGGCATGCGCGGCCCGTACATGTTGGTTGGCCACATGGCGCAGCAAAAATCCAAGGCCACCCGCTGCCACGGTCAGGCCCACCACCAGCGCAATCCAGAAGCCTTGCGCCTGCATGGCCACCGCGGGCCGCCACGGCATCCATTCGGGGGCCAGGCCCAGCACACAACCCAGCGGCAGCGCAAACACCCAGAACGCGGTCAGGTGGATGACCATGGGTGAACGTGTGACCTTATAGCCGCGGATGGCGCAACTGGTGGACACCTGCGCCGCATCGGATATCTGGAACAGCGCGGCCAGAAACAGCAGTCCGGCCGCGATCTGGGCCACGGTTGCGTCGGTTGTGTACAGCGCGGCGATCTGGTGGCTGAAGAGCGCCATCAGCGCGGCCGTCACCGCGGCCAAGCCCACCGACAAGGCCACACCCACCGCCGAGCGAAAACGCGCAGCCTCCGCATCACCCGCGCCCAGTGCGTGGCCCACGCGGCTCAGCAGGGCGATGCCCAGGCTCAGCGGCAGCATAAACACCAGTGAAGAGAAGTTCAATGCAATCTGGTGGGCCGCCACCTGGGTGCTGCCAAAGTGCGCCACCAGCAGCGCAATCAGGCTGAAGGCGCTGCTCTCGGCAAAGTAGGTCACGCCAATCGGCAGGCCCAGTTTGAGCAGGCTCTGCACCTTTTGGCGGTGCGGCCACTCAAAGCGGTCAAAGGGCCAGGTGCTGCGGTAGGCCGGGCTGCGCTGTATCCACCACAGCAAACCCAACAGGTTGAACCAGGTGCACAACATGGTGGCCCAGGCACAGCCCACACCGCCCAGCTTGGGGAAGCCCCAGTGGCCGTAGATCAGCACCCAGTTCAGCAGGCAGTTGAGCAGCAGGGCGACGATGGCGATGGCCATCATGGGTTTGGTCTGGTTCAGGCTGGCGCTGTAGCCGTACAACACGCGGTAACAAGCAAAGGCCGGCAACGCAAAACTGGCCACCATCACAAAGCGGCTGGCTATGTCGTGTACCACCGGCTCCAGCGCCATGTGGTCAAACACCAGGGCCGCAGCATTGGCCAATACCAGTGCGATCAGCCCTACGCCCAGGCCTTTCCATAAACCCTGGCGCACGACGTGTGGCACACGGCCAAACTCGCCTGCACCCACATAGTGCGCCACCGTGGGATTGACCGACATCATGATGCCCATCAGCGTCACCACCACGATCATCCAGATGGAAGAGCCCAGCGCCACACCGGCCAGGTCTTGCGCCGAGGCATGGCCGGCCATGGCCACATCGGCCACGGCCATGCCCACGTTCGCCAGCTGCCCCACCAGAATCGGCCAGGCCAGTTGCCACAGGGCGGCAATTTCGGCCGTGATGCGTGAATTTCGGGAGGCGGAGGGTGTTGGTTGGGGGGGCACGGACATGGGATTGCCATTCTACGTGGCGGGGGCTTTTGACAAATTCCAAAAATGCTACTAAAGTGATATCACTTTGATCTCAATTCAACACAATCAAAGACAACAAGGGGACCGTGATGGACAAACAGGCTTCGAATGAATTTTTGGCTTCCACGCGCCATGGTTTTGTG
>JAZKDY010000161.1:0-4120 GCA_040387325.1 Pseudomonadota bacterium
CTCGGTGTGCCCGAGGGCGGCATCCAGCCGGCCCAGCGCAGCGTCCCGATCGGCGCCCCACGCAATGACCTTGGCCAGCATCGGGTCGTAGTGCGGGGAGATTTCCAAGCCCTCGGTCAGGGAGGAATCCACGCGCACATGTTCCCCTGCGGGTTCGCGCACTGCCAGCAACCGTCCGGTGGAGGGCATGAAGTCGTGGGCCGGGTCCTCGGCATAGACGCGTGCCTCGATGGCGTGCCCGTGCAGGGACACCTGCTCCTGGGTGAAGCCCAGCGGCAGGCCAGCGGCGATGCGCACCTGTGCCTCGACCAGGTCGATGCGCGTGGCGGTCCATTTGGCCGCACCGGTCTTGACCATGGAATCCGCCACTGCCAGCGCGTAGACAAAACCGCTGCACACCGCCTGCACGTCAAACGCGGCACCACCATTGGCACCCAGTTTGTTTTGCAGGATACAAGCGGTCGACGGGAACACCATATCGGGAGTCGACGTGGCAACGATGATCAGATCAACGTCTTTTGCGGTGCGGCCGGCAGCCTCCAGTGCCTTCTTTGCGGCTTCGAGTCCGAGATCACTGCTGTACACACCGTCAGTCGCGAAGTGGCGCGCGCGGATGCCCGTGCGCTCAACGATCCATTCGTCCGAAGTTTCTACGCCTTTGGCCGCCAGTTCAGCCACCAGATCGGCATTTGTCAGCCTGCGCGGGGGCAAATAACTACCCGTGCCTGTAATTCGCGAATATTTCATGGTGGGGTTGGTGACACCCGATCAGGTTTTAAGGAGCGCTATCAGTCGCCACCAGAAGTGGGGCTGCGTGCGCGATGCGGGCCTGAACGCGGTCAAGCAAGTTGTTTCGGGCTGCATCATACGCCCGGTTCAACGCGAACCCAAAACCCAGCACATCGGCAGAGCCGTGGCTCTTGAAGACCAGGCCCCGCAGGCCTAGCAGGGCTGCACCGTTGTAACGGCGGTGGTCAACCCGATTTTTAAGCGCAGTTAGTACCGAATATGCAGCAATTGCCGCAACTTTCGTAAAAATATTGCGGGAAAACTCTGCCTTCAGGAAATTGCCGATCATCCCGGCAAGGCCCTCGCTGGCCTTCAAGGCCACATTGCCAACAAAACCGTCGCAGACCACGAGGTCTACCGTGCCTTTGAAAATATCGTTACCTTCGACATTGCCAAAGAAATTCAAATCGCCAGCTTTAGAGGCAGAACGCAACAGTTCACCAGCTTTTTTGATGGTTTCGTTGCCTTTGATGATTTCTTCCCCAATATTGAGCAGGCCTACAGTGGGAGATGCCTTGTTGCTCAATACGGATACCAGTGCAGAACCCATGACAGCAAACTGCAGCAGGTGTTCGGCCGAACAATCCACGTTCGCACCCAGATCCAGCATCGTGGTGGCACCACCCGTTGCATTGGGGAGCTGGCCCGCAATGGCCGGACGCTCGATGCCTTCAATGGTTTTCAGGATGTAACGGGAAATAGCCATCAATGCAGCGGTGTTGCCAGCAGATACGGCGGCCTGGGCCTTGCCTTCCTTGACTTGCTGAATGGCCACACGCATGGACGAATCCTTTTTGCGGCGCAGTGCAATTTCCAGTGGATCATCCATCGTTACCACCTCACTGGCGGGCACGATGGTGGCTCGGGGGTGGGAGAAGCCGGAAATGGCGTCAGGCAAACCCACCAGAACCAGCGCGGCCTCGGGATGCTGTTCCAAAAATTGCGTACAGGCGGGCAGCGTGACTTGGGGGCCGTGGTCACCTCCCATACAGTCAACAGCGATTGTGATCATGGGGTAGACGCCCAAAAAGAGAGGGGATCAAACATTGGCCACAGGGCCAAAAACGACAAAAGCCCGACGCTACAGGATTTGTAGCTCCGGGCTTTGGTTGAAGAACCTGGGTCAGGCTTCAGATTTGGTCTTCAGCACCTTGCGACCGCGGTAGAAACCGGTGGGGCTGATGTGGTGGCGCAGGTGGGTTTCACCAGTGGTGGATTCCACGGCGATGCCTGGCACAACCAGTGCATTGTGCGAACGGTGCATACCGCGCTTGGACGGTGACTTCTTGTTTTGTTGGACGGCCATGACGAGGCTCCTCAGCTGGGTGCTGCGCCATTGCTCAAAGCAAAATGCAACACTGGGGGTTAGTAAAAAACGCGATGTGTTTCACACGCGAAGCCTCAGATTATAGCCCAAAGCGCGGGTTCCGGCTAGGGCTTCTTTTTAAGCTGCCCCAGAACGGCAAAGGGATTGGGCTTTTCCTGCTCCTCTTCGGCGAAATCCGGGTCTGCCACCTGCAGCTTCACGGCGCCGGGGCACACATCGTGCTTGGGCACCACCGGCAAGGCCATCAGCAGCTCGTCTTCCACCAGTTCCAGCAAATTGAACTCGCGGCTCAGCACCAGTACATCTTCTTCCGATTCCTCGTCTTCCACTTCGGCCACCGCTTCGCTCGCGACAAAACGGAACTCCCGCTCAAAGGACACCGGCACATCGACCGGCCCCAGGCAACGCTGGCAGGTCTGTGGCAATGCGACTTTCGCGGCAAGCACCAGCCATATCTGTTCGCTGGTAGCGCCATTGGGCCGCGTCATGCCTTTGGCAGTGAAATGCACGGGATTCTGTGCACCTGCGCCTTGCGCCTCTTCCAGCAAGCGCTCAAAGCGGGCCAGGTTCTCGGTTCCGGCGGTGCTGCCATTGGCCTTGGCAAAGGCCTCGATGTTCAGGTGCTGGGCGTCGTAGTCGTGTTTCATGCGCGCAGTGTAAGAGAATCAGGCCATGCCAGACATTTCCAACAGAAAACTCATACTCGGATCGACATCGGTCTACCGGCGCGAATTGCTGGGCCGTTTGAACGTCCCATTCTCCGTGGAATCCCCCCATGTGGACGAAACACCGCTGCCCGGCGAACATCCTGCGGCCCTGGCCCAAAGGCTGGCCTTGGCCAAGGCCCATGCGGTTGCGGAACGTTTCCCGGATTGTGTCGTGATTGGCTCGGACCAGGTCGCCGATCTGGACGGTCTGGCGCTGGGCAAACCGGGCAACCACGAACGCGCCGTCGCCCAATTGCGCCAAATGCGCGGCAAAACAGTGATTTTTCAAACCGCGGTGGCGGTGGTCTGCTTGGCAACAGGCTTCAGCCGGCAGTCGATGGCGCCGGTTAAAGTCCTGTTCCGCGCACTGGACGATGTGGAAATTGAAAACTACCTGCGACTGGAGCAGCCCTACGACTGCGCAGGTAGCGCCAAAAGCGAAGGGCTGGGTATTGCCCTGCTCGACGCCATCCACAGCGACGACCCCACGGCCCTGGTCGGCTTGCCGCTGATACGTACCAGCCAAATGCTGCGGGCTGCGGGCATACAGTTGCTGAGCGCCCCAAGGATGGTGGTATGACACCGGGGACCCTGTACCTGGTACCGGCCCCTTTGGACTTTGGCTGCGACAGCCAGACGCCGCTGGACCGCAGCATGCCCGCCGGAACCCTGGAAGTAGCCGCCAGCCTGAAGCACTGGGTTTGTGAAAATGCCAAGTCCACACGCGCCTACCTGAAGCGCATCGCCGAAACCCATCCCCTGTGCCAGCCGCTGCAAGCCATGCAGTTACAGGAGCTGCCGCACGAAGTCCACAAAAAGGGCGACCACCAGGGCCACTTCGATGCGCGTTACCTGCTGCAGCCGGCACTGCAGGGTGAAAACATCGGCTTGGTCAGCGAGGCAGGCATGCCCGCGATTGCCGACCCTGGTTCGTCGGTGGTTCGCGCTGCGCACGATTTGGGCATTCGGGTCGTGCCGCTGGTGGGCCCGGTGTCCTTGTTACTGGCCTTGGCCGCCAGCGGCCTCAGTGGACAAAGTTTTGCCTTTGTTGGCTACCTGCCCAACACGCCTGCTGAGCGCAGCCAGCGCATCCGCGAACTGGAGTCACTGGCACTCAAGACCGGGCAAACCCAGCTTTTTATTGAAACGCCCTACCGCAACCAGGCCATGCAGCAGGCCCTGTTCCAAACCCTGCAACACAACACACGGCTTGCAACCGCCAGCGGGCTGACGCTGGACACAGCGGAGTGCCACAGCGACCTGGCTAAAAACTGGAAACACAAGCCCTGGGCCTTGG
>JAZKDY010000161.1:4130-8615 GCA_040387325.1 Pseudomonadota bacterium
AACACGGTACCTACCGTGTTTGCCATCGGCCGCTAGGTTTTCTGGATCAGCGCAAGGCGGGCAAAACGCGCATGGCCTTCACGCTGCTTTCGCCAATGGCCGCGCCAAATCGCTTGACCAGCCGTTCCGCCACATTGTCCTTGCGGGTGTAGTCAATGAGCTCCTCGGCCTTGACCACCTCACGCGCGACGTAGTCCAGATTGCCCAACTGGTCCGCCAAGCCCATTTCTATGGCTTGCTGGCCCGTCCAGAACAGGCCGCTGAACGTTTCAGGCGTTTCTTTGAGGCGCTCACCCCGGCCCTGTTTGACTACTTTGATGAACTGCTGGTGGATCTGGTCCAGCATGGCCTGCGCAAATACACGCTGCTTCTCGGTCTGGGGACTGAAGGGATCCAGGAAACCCTTGTTTTCACCCGCCGTCATCAAACGGCGCTCCACACCTATCTTGTCCATCAGGCCGGTGAATCCAAAACCATCCATCAGCACACCAATGCTGCCCACCACGCTGGCTTTGTCGACAAATATCTTGTCCGCCCCGGCAGCAATGTAATACGCAGCAGAGGCACAGGTCTCTTCCACCACCACGTACACAGGCTTCTTGTGCAAGGCCTTGAGGCGGTTGATTTCGTCATTGATGATGCCGGCCTGGACGGGACTCCCGCCAGGTGAATTGATCAACAACACAACCGCCTTGGCACCCTTGTCTTCAAATGCGCTGCGCATCGAGGCCACGACCAGCTCCGCACTACCCTCTGAGCCAGAGGCAATTTCGCCCTGGATCTTGACCAACGCGGTATGCGGGGTCGAGGTGTCGGCCGCGCTCCCCCCACGGTCCATGCCCAGCCACAACAACACCACGAAAAAACCCAGCCAGGCCAGGCGAATGCCGTTGCGCCAGCGGCGCGCCTGGCGCTGCTCGGTGATGGCGGCCAGTGCCAGGGCCTCCAGCGTGGCGCGCTCCCATCCCGGCACGCGACCGGTATCGGCCGCCCGGGTCGATGCTTCACTTTTCATAGCATCATCATTAATGGTATCGGGGGCTTGGGGTGGATTCGGTGTCATGTCGGGGTGGTTCAGGTCGGTCATATATCAAAATTCGAGCACTTGCAGGTTGGGACCAGTATGCCAGTGGACAACGCCATCGCGCTCGGTCAGGGCAATCTTGATCAACCCACCCCGGCAAGGGCCACCGATACACAGGCCGGTTTGCGGGCTGTACATGGCACCGTGGGTGGCGCACATCAGCCAACTGCCGCTGCTGTCAAAGAAACGGTTGGGCTGGTAATCCATCTCCATGGGAACGTGGGAGCATTGGTTCAGATAACCATAGACCTGGCCTTCAAACCGGATGGCAAAACCGCGTGAGGTGCGTCCGCAATAGACCACGTCAAAGGGCACGGCCTCACCGCTGTCCAGCAGGTCGGTGGAATTGCACAGCGGGATGGCGGGGCCAGGCGCTTCGTGCATGGCGCGGTACATAGGCATATCAGGCATGGGTCACAAACCAGGTCTGCAGCTCGGCCACGGTATGGGCCACGAACAAAGGTTTCAAGGCCGCAAAGGCGGCTGGTTCGTGGGCGCCGTAGCTGACCCCAACACTGGGGCAGCCGGCATTCAGGGCCATTTGCAGGTCGTGCGTGGTGTCGCCCACCATCAGCACGCGGTGGGCTGGCATGCCAAATTCCTGCATCAGCTCCTGCAGCATCAGCGGATGGGGTTTTCCAGCAGTCTCATCCGCAGTGCGGGACGCATGGAAAAGGCCTTGCAGCTCCGAAGTCTTCAACACATCGTTCAGCCCACGGCGACTTTTGCCGGTGGCCACGGCCAGCACGTAGTTGCGCGCTTTCAGGTCTGCCAGCATGGGCAACACCCCGTCAAACAAGCTGATGTCATTCTGGTGCGCCGTATAGTGGTGTTTGTAACGCACGCCCAGTTCCCCGTATTTGCTGGGTGGCACATCCGGTGCAGCATGGGCCAGCGCCTGCATCAGACCGAGACCGATGACGTAGGCGGCGTCCTGGTCGCTCGGTTTGCGCCCCCCCACATCGACCACCGCCGCCTGGATGCAGCGGGTGATGATGGCAGTGGAGTCAAACAGGGTTCCATCCCAGTCGAAGGCAATCAGGTCAAAAGGGCGAGCGGGTTTGGTTGGCATAGGAAAGGATCCAGGGAAACGGTTGGCTATCAGCTGGCCTGCGGCAATACCTGCTGCACAAATTGCGCCAGCTCTCCTGGCAAGTTCGCTTGCAACTCCAATCGCGAACCCGTGGCGGGATGGTTGCACTGCAGCCGCCACGCGTGCAAAAACATGCGTTTGAGCGGCGTGGAGCTGTTGGCGCGGCCCAGGGCCTTGTTGCTGTCAAAGTCGCCGTATTTGTCATCCCCAACGATGGGCATGCCTTCGGAAGCCAGATGGACACGGATCTGGTGGGTACGCCCGGTCTTGATGGTCACTTCCAGCAAGGAATAACCCCGGTCGCTGGCGACAGGCGCCTGGTGTGTACCCGGCACCACACCGCCAGCCTCCCGCACCTTGACCAGGGTCAGCGATGGCATACCGTCTGGATCGTCCTTGGCCACCACTTTGACGCGGCGTTCGCCATCGGGCAACAAATACTTGTGCAGCGGCTTGTCCAGCACCTTCTTATTAGCGGGCCATTGGCCAATCACCATCGCCAGGTAGGTTTTGCCGGTTTCGCGCTCCCGGAACTGGTCCTGCAGGTTTTTCAGGGCGCTGCGTTTCTTGGCCACCAGCAGGATGCCACTGGTTTCCCGGTCCAGGCGGTGCACCAGTTCCAGAAATTTGGCCTGGGGCCGCGCCATGCGCAGCTGCTCGATGACGCCAAAACTGACGCCCGAACCACCGTGGACCGCAACGCCGGCCGGTTTGTTGATGGCCAACAGGCTGTCGTCCTCAAACAAAACTGCAAATTCTTTGGCCGGTACATGGCTGGCGATCTGTTCGGCCATGGCATGGGCCTTTTCCGCCACCCGCTCGGATATGCGCACCGGGGGTACGCGCACCACGTCGCCGGCATTCAACCGGGTCTCCGCGGAAGCCCGGCCCTTGTTGACCCGGACCTCGCCGCTGCGGATGATCCGGTAAACATGGGTCTTGGGTACGCCCTTCAGGTGGCGCATCAGGTAGTTGTCCAGCCGCTGCCCGGCCCCATCCTCGTCGATGACTAGGGTTTTCACCTGGGGTGAAACCTGGGGCGGTGGGGGGGCGGGAATGCCCCCTATAATGTGTTTCACTAGCGATGCGCTGTAAGTGGTTGATTTGTCTGGAGTTTAGTCCACACGCCACCCACAGACACGCTGGAAGGTCGATGCCGCCGGGTTGGGCTGCAAACAAACCACATGCCAAATGCCTGTGGTGGCTTGCAAACAACACGGTCAAGACGACGAATCGAAATACTGATACGGAATACCCACAGTTTGCAGACCCCTCGTCTGTGAACGGATTGAAACGAGATGTTTGTGCTGATGTGCCTGATGTGTCTATGCCTACGGAGCGTTTTCGCCCCGTTGCTTGGCATGTATCGGCCTCTAGCCCCCGTCAAACGGGCGCACCCTGCTATGCAAATGATAGCTACCCCACAAACGCATCCCCTCGCTCCCCTCCACGCGCCTACGCTTCGTCGCCTCATTTGAGTCGAAGTTCTCCGGCAATTCCACCTCGCATTCGGTTCGTCAGTTCAGGTATCAATAGCCCCTAGAGGGCATGTAAAACTGATGAAGAAGGACGCACTCCATGAAACGGATGCTAATCAACGCCACGCAGGCTGAAGAACGCCGCCTGGCCATTGTCGACGGACAAAAACTCCTCGACTACGAAATCGAAATCGAAGGGCGCGAACAGCGCAAGGGCAACATCTACAAGGCCGTCGTCACCCGCGTCGAGCCCTCGCTGGAAGCCTGTTTCGTCGATTACGGCGAAGACCGCCACGGCTTCCTGCCGTTCAAAGAAATCTCCCGCATGTACTTCAAGGAAGGCGTGTCTGCCTCCCAGGCCCGTATCCAGGATGCGATCCGCGAAGGCCAGGAACTGCTGGTCCAGGTTGAAAAGGAAGAACGTGGCAACAAGGGCGCAGCCCTGACCACCTTTGTCTCGCTGGCCGGCCGTTATGTGGTGCTGATGCCCAACAACCCCCGCGGCGGTGGTGTATCCCGCCGCATCGAAGGTGAAGACCGCGCCGAGCTCAAAGAAAACATGGACCAGTTGGAATACCCCAACGGCATGTCCATCATCGCCCGCACCGCCGGTATCGGCCGCAGTGCGCCGGAGCTGCAGTGGGACTTGAACTACTTGCTGAAGCTGTGGTCCGCCATCGACGGCGCAGCCAAGGGCGGCAAGGGTGCCTACCTGATTTACCAAGAGTCATCCTTGGTGATCCGCGCGATCCGTGATTATTTCAACCACGACATCGGCGACATCCTGATCGACACCGACGACGTGTACGAACAGGCCCAGCAGTTCATGG
>JAZKDY010000162.1:0-4291 GCA_040387325.1 Pseudomonadota bacterium
GGGAAGCTGGGGTGCACCGCAATCACATTGGGCGTGGCCGCCACGTTGATGATGGGGGTGAAATCCGTCAGTGGGTTGTAGGGGTTCTTGGGGTTGATGGCCGGGTTGGCCGCCACGGTAGACACGGTGGCCATGCCCAGCGAATACCCATCGGGTGCGGCCTTGGCCGTCTCGTTGGCGCCGACCACGCCGCCGCCACCGGCCTTGTTTTCGACGATCACGCTTTGGCCCAGGATCTTGCCTAAGGGGTCCGCGATGACGCGGGCCACGATGTCGGTGGTGCCGCCGGGTGCAAAGGGCACCTGCAGTTTGATAACTTTGTTGGGGTAGGCCTGTGCCATGGCGGCACTGGCTGCAAATGTCAGGGCAAGGGCGGTCAGGCCCGAGGCCAGTCTTGGTTGGTTTCGCATGCGGGTTGGTCTCCAGTAGTTGTAGTCTCAGTCACGCAGAGCAAATAGTAACCGCTGACACCCGGCAGACAAAGCCACACGCGGCGGGCTGGTATTCTTGGCCGGTGAACTACGCCCAACTTCTTTTCCCCGATTTTTCCTTGATCCTGTGCGGCTACCTGGTGTGCCGCTACACCGCGCTGGACCGCCCCGTGTGGGCCCAGGTGGATGCACTGGTCTACTTCTTTCTGTTCCCGGTGCTTTTGTTCCAGTCCATCGTCAAAAGCCCGCTGGATGTGACCGCGGCATCGCGCCTGATGGGAGCCGGCTGGGCTCTGGGGCTCAGCGGTATTGCGCTGGCCTATGCCCTGCCACACCTCCCGCTTCTCAAACGCTGGATCGACAAGCGCGACCATGCCTGCAGCGCGCAGGTGGCGTTTCGCTTCAACTCCTTCATTGGCCTGGCCATTGCCGACCGCCTGGCAGGCGCCCAGGGCCTGCAGCTGTTTGCGGTGCTGATTGGGGTCTGTGTGCCGCTGTTCAATGTGGGTGCCGTGTGGCCCATGGCCCGCCATGCCCAAACCGGTTTTGTGCGTGAACTGGTGCGCAATCCGTTGATCATTGCCACGGCGTCCGGCCTGGCCGCGAACCTGCTGGGCTTCTCCATCCCGCATTGGCTGGAGCCCACCACCACGCGTATAGGCGCCGCATCGCTGGCACTGGGCCTGATGGCCGCGGGTGCCGGCATGCAGCTGGGTGCACTGGCACGCGCCAAGACGCTGGCTGTGTCCGTGCTGGCCATACGCCACCTTGTGTTGCCAGTGGTGGCCGCGGGCATTTGCATGCTGTTTGGCCTGAGTGCGGCGGAGACCACCGTGCTGATGATCTTCTCGGCCCTGCCCACCGCGTCCAGCTGTTATGTGCTGGCGGCGCGCATGGGTTATGACGGTGCCTATGTGGCTGGGCTGGTGACACTCTCAACCCTGCTGGGCATGCTGAGCCTGCCCATGGCCCTGGGGGTGTTGCGCTAGACCGGCACCGGCTGCGCCACCTGCATCTTCTGCCAGGGCTGTCCGCGCAGCAACACCAGCAACAAACCTGCCAACACGGCCACCACAAGGATGGCGTTTTGCATGCCGGCTACAAAGGCCGCAGCGTTCACACCTTCGGGCAACCATTTGGAGAGTGGTTCCAGGTAATAACGCACGTAGAGCAACAGCAGCAGCGGCGCCATCCACACGCCTACCCGGGCGGGCCAGCCACCGGCCTCGGCCAATACGGCCCGGCTGGCCAGCAGGAACAGCGCCGACGCAATAAACACCACGGTGAACAGCGTGCCCATGATGGGCTTGGCCGCGCCGAAGGAGGCGCTCCAGTAGCTATAGGGCGCCCAGGCCAAACAGGCCAGGCCCAGACCCAGCGCCAGGCCACGCGCACGTTTGGGGCCCAGTGCATCGGCGTAACGGCTTTCACCCGCGGCGGTGGGCTTGAGCCACGGGATCACCAGGATGCAACACAGGCCCAGGATGCCATCGACCATCATCGTGGTCGGGTAGCCCCAGGCCTCTATCGCAATGCCCTGCCAGGTGGCGGAATAAGAGATGGCCAGGTTCATCAACGCCATGTAAGCGGTGAACTGGGTCGCGGCCACAGCGGGGTTGGTCACGTCCATCATGATGGCCGACCGCGTGCCATACATCAGACCCTGGGCCACGGAGTAAAACAGTGTGGCGATCCACAGCGCAGTCACCAGGGCTACCGGCACCTGGGGGCGGTTCGTGGCACCCGCTGGCACTGGCATGACCCAGCCGTATTTGGACAACTCGTTCATCAAATAAAACACCGGCAGGCTCATCAGCGCCAGGTAAATGGCCAGCGTGCGCCGACGGCCCAGGCGGTCCGACACATAACCACCCAGCACACAAAAGCTGGCGTTCAGCATGGATGACCAAAAGCCCAGCGCAGCCACCTGGTCATTGCTCATGCCCAGCTCCACCGCCAGATTGGATTGCAGCGTCAGGCCCAGGCACATGGCGCCGGCCGGCAAGAGCGCAAACAGCAGGCCGCCATAGGCGCCAGGGCTGCCCAGGAAGGAGCGGAAGGCATCCACCGCAAACGTGCGCATCTCGCGCCCGGCCTGGGCCAGCTTGGAGCCCACCACCACGGCCCGTGCGGGGCCTGGCACTTCCTTCATCGGCAGCACCACAAAGGCCGTCACCGCCAGAATAGCGCCCGACACAAAGAAGAAGGTGGGCTGGAAGCCGGTCATGCCGCTGAGGAACAACACACCGCTGCCCCCCAGCATGCTGCCAATCATGGCGCCGCCAAACATCATGCCGTTGGCCAGGCCGCGTTCGTCTGCTTGCAGCGTGCTGCAAGCCAGCGCGTCGATGGCCACATCCTGCATGGCGCCAAAGGTGTTGTGCACAAACAGGATGATGGTGAACAGCCACAACTGCTGCGGCAGGTCCAGCAGCACGGTGGACAGCAGGGTCAGCGCCATCAGCACCTGGGTCACCAGAATCCAGGCGCGGCGGCGGCCAAAACGGTCGGATGAGAACACATCCACCAGCGGGCCAAAAGCCCATTTAAAAGCCCAGGGCAGGTAGAAGGAGCCGACAAAGGCTCCGATCTCGGCCGGGCCCACGTCGAGGCGGCGCAGCATGGTGGCCACCGCGGTGGCGGCAAAACCCAGCGGGATGCCTTCGGTCAGGTAGAGCAGGAAGAAAGCCGTCAGACGGCCATTTTTGGTGGCCAGCAGATTGGGGAGTCGCATAAGGTTGTGCCTTTTAGTGAGGGCGGGATCATCGCACAGGGGCGAAACCATCTTGCGCCAGCGCCCACACAATGTGCTCACGCACCAGCGGACTGGGATGGTCCGCATGGCTTTGCAAAAACGGGGCCACATCGACGCCATGCCGCATTGCATTGCCCAAAGCGACTGCAATGTTGCGCTGCCAGCGTTCATGGCCTATGCGGCGTATCGGGCTGCCCTCGGTGCGTTGGAGGAACTCCGCTTCCGTCCAGTCAAACAGTTCTTCCAGCTGCTGCCCGCTCAAGCCATCGCGCGGGTCAAAGTCCTTCAGCGGGCTGCGCTGCGCAAACTTGTTCCACGGGCACACCAGTTGGCAGTCGTCGCAGCCATAAATGCGGTTGCCCATTGGGGCACGAAACTCCTCCGGTATGGGGCCCGCATGCTCAATCGTCAAATACGAGATGCAGCGCCGTGCGTCCAGCTTGTGCGGCGCGACGATGGCCTGTGTGGGGCAGGCGGTGATGCAGGCACTGCAGCTGCCGCAATGGCCCTGCACGGGTTCGCTGGTGGGCAGCAGCACATCCACATAAATTTCGCCCAGGAAAAACATGGACCCCGCCTCGCGGTTCAGCAACAGTGTGTGTTTGCCGCGCCAGCCCTGGCCGCTGCGGGCGGCCAGCTCGGCCTCCAGCACGGGGGCAGAGTCGGTGAAGGCGCGGTGGCCAAAGGCGCCGATCTCCAGCGCGATGCGTTCGCTCAGTTTTTGCAGCCTGCCGCGCAAAACCTTGTGGTAATCCCGACCCCGGGCGTAGACGGAGACGATGCCCTCGCCCGGGCGATTCAACCGGTCCAGCTCCAGAGTGGTCCAGTCCTCGGGTGTGTCCTTTGGCAGGTAGTCCATGCGCGCGGTGATGACGCTCAGCGTGCCCGGCACCAGCTCGGCCGGGCGTGCGCGCTTGAGGCCGTGGCTGGCCATGTAGGCCATGTCGCCGTGGAAACCTCGCTCCAGCCAGCGCATCAATCCGGCCTCGGCCGACGATAAATCGACAGAGGCCACGCCAATTTGGGAGAATCCCAATTCCCGGGCCCACGCCTGCATTTGCGAAACCAGCTGGTTGCCATCGAATTGAGTGCTATTGATCGTCAC
>JAZKDY010000163.1:0-21311 GCA_040387325.1 Pseudomonadota bacterium
AACTTTGCTTTTTTTCCGGGCATTCCAGCCAAAGCCTTGATTTTCAAGGCCTCGCAGGCCCTCAGGACAAGATATCAACAAAGTTATCCACAGAAACATTGGGTTAGGTGCAAAGTCTTTTCAAATCAAGTACTTAGCCCCGCTTTCGCAAGTCAACATCAATAATTTCGTTCAAGTGGCCTTTTGCAACCCAACCCTCCGCGCAGGCGCCTGCACCCACCCATGAGCCATTGGTTGTGCGTACTCGTCCAAACCCCGGCCCATGCCAGTCTGGGCTCGGTGCTGAGTTATAGAAGTGAGTCGCTACTAGCGCCCGGCACACTGGTACGTGTGCCCCTGGGCAAGCGGGAGACCCTGGGCGTGGTTTGGGATGCCGATGCGGCGCAAGCCACCGGCGAGCTCGATCCGGGCAAAGTGCGCGAGGTTGCGGGCGTGCTGGAAGGCATACCCCCGCTGAGCAGCCACTGGCAACAATTGCTTACATTTGCGGCGCAGTATTACCAACGGTCCATCGGCGAGGTGGCCCTGGCCGCGCTGCCACCCCAGTTGCGGGAACTGTCGCCGGTGCAAATGCAGCGCCGATTGCGACGCGGCACGTCTGCGCAGCCGAAACCGACCGACCGTGGCCCCACCAACGGCCAGGCCCTGCCCGACCTCAGCCCCGAGCAATCGGCCGTGGTCACACGCATCCAGGCCGAGGCAGGACCCTTTTTGCTGTTTGGCGCCACCGGCAGTGGCAAGACCGAGGTCTACCTGCACAGCGTGCAAACCCTGCTGGCCAATGACCCGCAATCCCAGGCCCTCGTCATGGTGCCCGAGATCAACCTGACGCCGCAGTTGGAGGCCCGTTTCAAGGCCCGTTTTGTGCCCCTGTATGGCGAGGACGCCGTGGTGTCCCTGCACAGCGGCATGACCAACCCGCAACGGCTCAAGAGCTGGCTGAGCGCGCACAGCGGCACAGCGCGCATTGTGCTGGGCACACGCATGGCGGTGTTTGCGTCCATGCCGCAGCTGCGCCTGATCGTTGTCGACGAGGAACACGACCCAAGCTACAAAAGCAGCGAGGGCGCCCGCTACTCGGCGCGTGACCTGGCGGTGTACCGCGGCCGGCTGGAGGGCGCCAAGGTGCTGCTGGGCTCGGCCACGCCCTCACTGGAGAGCTGGCACCACAGCCGCCCCGCGGCCGACGGCGGGCGTTATGTGCGCCTGCACATGCCCAGCCGCATCGGTGCACCCAACGCCGCAACCGTAGCTGCGGACAACACCCCACCCACGGCGCGCCAGACCATGCGCGCCACCGCCGCCACACCCGAGGGCCTGCCACTGGTGCGCCGTGTGGACATGAACCACCAGCACCGCCACGCGGTGTTCTCCATCCCGCTGCTCGAAGCCATCAAGGAACGTGTGGCGCGTGGCGAACAAAGCATGGTGTTCCTGAACCGGCGCGGTTATGCCCCGGTGCTGCACTGCACCGACTGCGGGTGGAAAAGCGAGTGCCCGCATTGCAGCGCCTTCCGCGTGTTCCACAAAATCGACCGCACGCTGCGCTGCCACCACTGCGGCTTCACCGAACGCGTGCCGCGCGCCTGCCCCACCTGCGGCAACCCCGACATTGCACCGCTGGGCCGCGGCACCGAACGGCTCGAAGAACACGTGGCCGAACTGCTGGCCGATGTGCGCCGCCCCAACACGGTGAGCGAAGAGTTTCCCGATGGCGAACCGGTGCGTGTGGCCCGCATCGACGCCGACACCACGCGCCTCAAGGGTGAACTGCAAAGCCAGTTGGCGGCTGTGCATGCCGGGGATGTGGATGTGCTGGTGGGCACCCAAATGATTGCCAAGGGCCATGACTTTAGGCGCATCACGCTGGTGGCGGCGGTCAACCCCGACGGTGCGCTGTTCTCCAGCGATTTCCGCGCGCCGGAGCGCCTGTTCAGTCTCTTGATGCAGGCCGCCGGCCGTGCCGGGCGTGACGCCAGCCTGGGTGAACGCAGCGAGGTGTGGATACAGACCTTCCAGCCCGCCCACCCGCTCTACGCGGCGCTCAAACGCCACGACTACCCCGGCTTTGCCACCCAACAACTGCAGGAACGCGAACAGGCCGGCCTGCCACCGTTTACCGCCCAGGCCCTGGTGCGCGCCGAGGCCCGCACGCAGGACGTGGCCCAGGCTTTTTTAAACGCCGCCAGCGCCGCGGCCCGCAGCGAGATGGCCTTGTGGGAAGGCTGGCCCGAGGTGCTGGACCAGATCACGCTGTACCCGGCCGTGCCCATGAGCATCCAGCGCGTGGCCAATATCGAACGCGCCCAGATGCTGGTGGAGAGCCCGTCGCGCACGGCGCTGCAACAGTTCCTGGCCGCCTGGCAGGCCGTGCTGCACGCGACCCGCCAAGGGCCCGAAGGCAAGGGATTGATACGCTGGGCCGTGGACGTGGACCCGCTGGCAATTTAGCGCTCAGCCAGTGTTTCACTAACCACACGGGGAAACAACACACGGATCCGGCTACCCTCACCCGGCGTGCTGTGTACCGTGATCTGCCCACCCAGGATACGTGTAACGATGCCGTGCACGATGTTCATGCCCAGACCGGTGCCACCGCGGCCCATCTTGGTGGTGAAGAAGGGGTCAAAAATGCGTGCCCGCACGTGGTCTTCCATGCCCACACCATCGTCCGCCACCACCAACTCCATGTGGTCGGCGTCGGCCGCCGCGATGCTCACCGAAATGCTGCCGCCACCCCGGCCATCAAACGCGTGGATGGTGGCGTTCATGACCAGATTCGTCAGCACCTGGCCGTAGCGCCCGGGGAAGGTGTCGCAGACCAGGCCAGGGCTGAGGTTCTTGGTCACCTGGCAACCCGATTTGCGCAACATGGGTTGCAGCATGTTCAGAATCTCGGTGGTGACTTCGGCCAGATCAAACTCGCGCCGCTGGTCACTGGTCTGGTCCACCGAGACCTGCTTGAAGTCCGAGATCAGGTGGCCTGCACGTTGCAGGTTTTTCAGCGACAGTGCCAGCCCCTCATCGGCGCGCGCCATGAACTGGACCAGTGATGACCGCCGCATGGAGCCACCGTCCAGCTCCAGTTTCAGGTCTATCAATTCGGCCTGTATGGTCGAGGCCACCGTCAGCGCATTGCCAATGGGCGTGTTCAGCTCATGGGCCACGCCCGCAACGACCCGGCCCAGCGACGCCAGTTTTTCGGTCTGGATAATCTCCTCCTGCGCCCGCTCCAGCGTCATCAGGGTCTGCTCCAGGGACAGGGTGCGTTCGGTTACACGCTGCTCCAGGTGCTCATTGGCATCGGTCAGCTCGTGGTTGCGGCTCTCCAACTGGGCGATCAGGTGCAGCAGCGCCAGCCGGGTGGCCTCCAGGCTGTCGGCCAGGGTGCCCACCTCGTCCCGAAACACCGGCCGGATGGGTACATCCAACTGTCCCTTTTCAAGCCGGCGGGACGCAATGACCAGCTCTTCCAGCGGGCGCACCAGACGCCAGTGCATCAGCAACAGGATCACCACCAGGGCACCTGCAGAGATCTGCGCGCCGTGTTTCATGTATTGCAGCCGGACCTCGTTGACCTTGCGCAGATACCCAGCGGTGGACATTTTGATGGTGAGCTTGCCAACCATGGTCTTGTTGCGCTCCACCACGTGGGTGGTGGCATCCACCAGCAGGGGGTCTTCCGGGCTGCGGGTACGGGTGGCAAACGGTGTGCCCTTGTCGTCCCAGATGGCGATGGACACCACATCCGGGTTGACAAAGGCCGCCTCCATGATGGAGTTGGCCTGCTCGGCCTCAAATTGCCACAGGGGCTCGCGCAATGCCAGCGCGGTCAGGGTGCCCAACTGGGTCATCTCGGTGCGGATCTGCGCGATGTGCTGTTCACGCAGATCCGATGTCTGCTCCACGTAGGCAAAAAACGAAGCCAGCAGCACACCGACCACGACCGTCAGCGCGATGGCAACCCGCAAAGAGCGCAACCGCTGCCACAGCTTGCGCAGGCGAACGAAGAGGAGCTCGGATATCTGCGTCATGGAATGGAATGTTTGCACCACTGTAACGCATAGCTGGCATATTTCCCCCACGTTCGCCCACTGCGTGTGGCTCTCTGCCCCCCACGTGTGCCCACCAGGTGTGGCGGGGGTATCACATCTGGCGGAACAGGTGAACAAAACTCCGGCTGACGGGCAGGCACTCGGCCGTGCCTTTGATCTGCACCTCGCCCCCATCGTGGCTGCCATGGCTGAACTGCTGGACCTGGTGCAGGTTGACGATGGCCGAGCGGTGGATCTGCAGGAACTGCGCCGGGTCCAGCTCATCTGCCAGCTCCCGTATGGTCTTGCGTATCAGTGCCTCGCCACCCTCCCACACCACCAGTGTGTATTTGGTGTCTGACTTGACGTACCGGATCTGCTCCACCGGGATCAGGCGCACCGTGCTGCCGACCGAAGCCTTGATCCACTGCAGGTAACGCACCGGCGCAATCTGGGCCCGCAGGTGCGACGACAGCTGCTCCAGCGCCTCCGCACCCAGCGTGGCAGTGCCTGCGGGCGGGCTCTGCATCTCCCAGCGCTGGCGCAAACGCCGCACCGTCTCCTGCAGGCGCTCCTCGTCCAGCGGTTTGACGATGTAGTCGATGGCGCCCTGGCGAAAGGCTTCCACCGCATACTGTTCATGGGCCGTGACAAACACAATCTGCGCCCGCTGGCCGATGCATTGGGCAGCCTCCACGCCATTCATGCCGGGCATGTGCACATCCAGAAACACAATCTGCGGCGCATGCTGGTCAAACAGCTCCACCGCCTCGCGGCCGTTGCGGGCGGTTGCCACGATCTCCAGCTCGGGCCACAAGCGCTGCAGCAAGGCGGCAAGTCGCTCGCGCAACAGGGGTTCATCGTCAGCCACCAGGGCTGTCACTTGTTTCATATCAGAGCACACCTTCCAGGATGATCTCGGCCTTGACACCGTGCGGTGCCTGTTCGGTCAACTCCAGCCGCGCTGCCGCACCATAAAAAGCCTGCAGCCGGGCGCGCAAATTGGCCAGACCAATGCCCGGCTGTGGCGACTCCGCCATGCCCTGCCCGGTGTCCGCCACCCAAAGGTGCAGGGCCTTGCCGCCGGCCGGCAGTGCAACGGCAGCGGCCCCCACGCGGATCTGGCCCCCGTCGCAGCTGGGGTCTATGCCGTGGTGGATCGCATTCTCGACCAGGGTCAGCAAGGCCATGGCCGGAAAGCGCAGGCCGCGCAAACTGGCGTCTATGTCCACACTGAACTGCAGGCGGTCGGGCATACGCATCAGCATCAGCTCCAGGTAGGAACGCACCAGATCGGCCTCCTGGCCCAGCGTGGCGCCCTCCTGGTGGAGCTGGGGCATGGTGGCCCGCAGGTAGGCGATCAGGCTCTTGAACACCGGCCCCGCCTGGGGTGAACCACTCTCTACCAGAGCCTGCACATTGGCCAGCGTGTTGAACAAAAAGTGCGGCTCAATCTGCGCCTGCAGCAGGTGCAGGCGCGCGTCGGTGGCCTGGCGCATCAGGGTTTCATGCTCCAGGGCGTACTGCAGGGCCTGGGCCAGTGCCTGGGCCTCTCGCTCACGCACCCTTGCAGCCAGCGTGACAGACAAACCCACAATGGCGGCGCAGATGGTCACCCACCAGAATCCCACGATGCGGGGGCGCGAGTTGGTGAAGGCGTGCAGATCACCCTGCACCGACACCATGTGCACGATCAACGGCCCCAGCGGCGCCGCGGCACACACGGCAAAGACCTGCACCACCCAGCGCGGCGCCCAGGTTTGCCGCCAGGCGCCGGCCATCAGATAGGCACACAGCAGGATGGCAGACACCAGCGTGGTTTCCACCAGGATGGCCGCAAACGAGTCGCGGAACATCATCTTGAAAATCGGCGCCGCGATCAGGGCGCCCATGGCTGCCACCACCAGGGGCCGGGAGTGCCGTTGCAAAAAGCCGTGGATCAGGGAAATGGGATGCATGCCCTGACCATACTAAGCGACACCCACAGGGTCAAGCCAGGGCAGTGGTCTGGCGCGACGGGGCGCGGGATCGGGGGGTTGAACGGCGTGGCGGGCAGCGCACACGCGTAGTGGTTACTACCTCAGGCCGCGTACATAACGGCCGTTGTCAAACTCCGCCTCTCCTGCCCCAGCCTGCGCGGCCTGGCTCACCAGGAAACTGCGCAAGGTGGGCAATCCGTCCGGCACCTGGGGCCGTGGCTCTCTGGCGCGTGGTGCCGCAGTGGCTGGCAGCACCGCCTGCTCCAGTTTGTCGGCCCAGGGCACCAGCTCGACATGGCCATCCTCTGCCGCGCTGCGTCTGGCAAACCGCACGATTTCGGTGGCGTATTCGGCGTTGTCGGCCATCCACTGCGTGTCGGTCACGCGGCCGGTCTTGCGGCGCAACAACACATGCAAATGGGCGGCAATGGCAAGTTTTTCACTGGCAAGCATTCAAGGTCTCCCTTCAGGTTCCCATGTGTTCACGGTGCTGGGTGATGTCCAGCCCCGTGAGCTCGGCGCCATCCTCCACGCGCAGGCCCACCATCCATTGGGTGAACCACAACACCGCGGCACTCATGGCCCCGCTGTAGACCACCACGGCGGCTATCCCTATCAGTTGCACCAGGATGTCGCCCTGCACGCCAGACACCGTCTTGCTGGCCAGTAGCCCGGTCATCAGTGCTCCCACAATGCCACCAATGCCGTGTACGCCAAACACGTCCAGCGAATCGTCGGCATTGAGCAGGCGCTTGAGGCCTGTGGCCCCCCAGTAACAGGCCACGCCGGCCACAGCACCTATCAGCAGCGCGGAGGCCGGTGTGACAAAACCCGCCGCCGGGGTGATGGCCACCAGACCGGCCACCAGACCCGAACACAGGCCCAGCAACGAAGGCCTGCCCCGCACGATCCACTCGCCCAGCATCCAGGTGATGGCTCCGGCCGATGCCGCAATATGCGTGACCGCCATGGCCAGGCCGGCGCGCCCGTCGGCGGCCACGGCCGACCCTGCATTGAAGCCAAACCAGCCCACCCACAGAAGACCGGCGCCAGCCATGGTCAGGCCCAGATTAAAAGGCTCAAACGACTCACGCCCATAACCCTTGCGTGCGCCCAGCATGTAGGCGCAGACCAGGCCGGAGACGCCAGCATTGATGTGCACCACGGCACCACCGGCAAAGTCCAGCACACCCCGCTGGGCCAGCCAGCCGCCCGGCTCCCATACCCAATGCGCTATCGGTGCGTAGACCACCACGGACCACAGTCCCACAAACCATAACAGTGCGGAAAAACGCAGCCGCTCCACCACCGCACCCACAATCAGGGCCGCTGTGATGATGGCAAACGTGAGCTGGAACATGGCATATACCGACTCCGGCACATTGGGTGCCACATGGCTCACCGCGACCTTGCCCGCGTCCTTGATGTAGTCCAGCCCGCTGAACCACAGGCGTGTATCGCCCCCCAACAAACCATTGCCCGGCGTGAACGCGATGGAGTAGCCCACCGCAAACCACAGCAGGCTGACCAGGGCCGCTGAGGCCACCACACAGGCCATGGTGTTGAGCACATTCTTCTTGCGCACCATGCCACCGTAAAACAGGGCAATGCCCGGCAGCGTCATCAGCAGCACCAGGGCCGTGCTGGTCATCATCCAGGCCGTGTCGGCGCCATTGATGCTGTCTTGCGCAACCAAACCGGGGCGGGTCAGCGCCGCGGGGGCTTGCGCCCAGGCATTGGTGGCAAGGCATAGCGTACAGGCCAGCAAGGCCTTCAGTCCGATTCGGTGCATCTTGTTCCTTCGTGGCGTCCAACACCGGGGCTGTACGCACAAGACGTGCCACATCCAACGGCAGGCTTGGCTTCACCAGTTTGGTGCGAAAGTTGCTTGCGCCGGGGGCATGTTGTCCAAACTGTCCCGTTGGCTGGGCCACCTGAGCGTGGGCCGCAAACTCACGCTGATCTATCTGCTGGATCTGACGGCGGTGATCTATGTGTCGGGCATTCTCATCCACGAGAAATACCTGGCCATCGATTTCGCGCGCAAGGAAATTGTGGGCACCGCCTACACCGAGGCGGTGCGGCAAAACCTGATGGACGTGTTTCTGGACAGCCGCAGCAGCACCACCGCACACCGCGACGCAGCCCAGCGCCTGCAAAACGCCCGCACACTGTATGACGAACGCCTGCACACGGAAGCCATGGCGGACCGCTTCACACAAACCCTGGGCAGCCTCCAACACACCGGCGCGTCCGTCCAGTCCGACACCACCACGGGCGTCAAAAAGGGCCTGCTGCTGGCACAGGGACGCGACCTGTTGACCACCGTGGGCAACCAGTCCAACCTGATCCTGGATCCCGACCTGGACAGCTACTACGTGATGTCGCTGGCAGTGCTGCGTTTCCCTGAACTGCTGCAGGTGCTGCACGACGCGCACGATTTCATGCAAAGCTGGGGCTCACCCCAGACCGGCAAAAACCAGTCGGCCCAGTTGCTGACGCTGGTGGGCCGCCTGGACGCGGTGCTGACCGGTGTGGAGTCAGACTACGACCAGGCCTGGGCGGCAGGGTCGCCACAGCTGGCACAGGCGCTCAGGGCCAGCCGAACGGCGCTGCACACCCATGCCCGCAATTACCAGAATGCGCTGGAGCAAGCGGCCAATCAACCGCCCGCCGCAGGCCCCAGCAGTATGGAAGGGCCCCTGCAGCAGGCCACGCTAGCGGCTCTGGACGACGCCTGGCGCGTGGCCGTGGTGGAGCTCAATACGTTGCTGGAAGCGCGGGTCGAACACCTGTTCTCCCGCATGTGGCTGCACCTGGGCACGGCGCTGCTGCTCTTGGGCAGCATCCTGAGCCTGGTCTACCTGGTGGCCAGCCAGATTGCGCGGCCCCTGCAGGCACTGGCCAAGGTGGCCGACCAGGTGCGCCGCAGCGCCGACTACACCCACCGTGCACACTGGATCAGCAGTGACGAGATTGGCCGCCTGGTCACCGCCTTCAACGACATGCTGGCGCAGCTGGACCGTGACCGCATCATCCAGCAGGAGCAGGCCGCGCTGTCGGGCGCCGCCCAGGCCCAGCGCGAACTGGTCGAAGGTTTCCCCACGCCCATGGTGGTGACCTCGGTGCCCGACCACGAGGTCTTGCACGCCAACGCCCCGGCCCTGGCCTGGCTTGGCAACAGCCGTCGCGACCCGTGGGCACATGGCCTGGAGCAACACGTGCGGGCGCGGTTCTTCCAGCGCCTGGCCGACCACGGCACCGTGGACGAATTCGAGGTGCGCTGGCTCGCCGGTACAGCGCCATCCTGGGCCGTGTTGTCGGCGCGCCGGCTGCAATACCAGGGGCGCGAGGCGGTGCTGACGGCCTTTGCCCCCATCAACAAGCTGAAGTTGCTGGAGCAGCGGCTGGAGCTGTGGGCCAAGGTGTTTGAGGCGTCCAGCGAGAGCATTGTCATCATGAATGCGCAGCGCGAGGTCATCAGCGTCAACCGGTCGTTCTGCCGCAGCACCTCCTATGATTTCCACGAGGTCATAGGCGCCAGCTTTGGCGTTCTGGTGGACAGCCCGTCCGCCCTGCAATGGGCACAACAACCGGAGCGGGACGCCTGGCAGGGCGAGGTGCAGATGCACCGGCGCAACGGAGACAGTTACCCGGCCTGGCTGATGGTGTCGGCAGTGTACAAGGGCTCCACCAGCGGTGAGGTGGTCAACCTGATCGCCACCTCCATCGACATCACCGACCGCAAGGCACACGAGGAGCGCATCCATTTCCTGGCCCACCACGATGTGCTGACTGAGCTGCCCAACCGCTCGTTGTGCCAGCTGCGCCTGGGCGAGGCGCTGGCCCAGGCCCGCAGCAGCGGCGAGAAGGTTGCCGTGTTGTTCATGGACCTGGACCGGTTCAAGCTGATCAACGACACGCTGGGCCACCACATTGGCGACGGCCTGCTGCGCATCGTGGCGCGTCGCCTGTGCCAGACCGTGCGTGCCGACGACACCGTGAGCCGCCTGGGCGGGGACGAGTTCGTCATCATCCTGCGCCATGTGCGCGACCATGAGGAACTGGACGCGGTGGTCAACCACCGCATGATCCCCACCATACGCCAGACCGCGGTGGTGGAGGGCCACGCCATTGCCGTGTCCTGCAGCGTGGGCGTGGCCGTGTTCCCCGACGACGCGGCCAGCCAGGACGAACTGATGCGCAGGGCCGACGCCGCCATGTACGAGGCCAAGGCCGCCGGGCGCGACATGGCGCGTTTCTTCTCGACCGCAACCGACCAGCGCATACTGGCCCGCCAGACCATGGAAACACACCTGCGCCAGGCACTGGCCCGCGGCGAATTCCAGTTGCACTACCAGCCCCGCCTGTGTGCCCGCACGCGGCGCATGCTCGGCGCCGAGGCCCTGCTGCGCTGGCACAACCCCGTCCTGGGCAACATACCGCCCGCAGAATTCATCCCGCTGGCGGAGGAGACCGGGTTGATCAAACCCCTGGGCTTGTGGGTGCTGGAGGAAGCCTGCCAGCAGTGGATGCAGTTCCAGTCCCACGGCCTGTTCGACCGCAAACAGTTGTCGGTCAACCTGTCGGCGGCCCAGTTGGCCGACCCGGATCTGGTGGGGCAGTTGCAGCAGATTCTGGAACGCACGGCCTTACCCCCGACACAATTGGAGCTGGAGCTGACCGAGTCGCACCTGATGGACAACCCCGCCGCAGCCCAGGAGCAGGTGTCGGCACTCAAGGCCTTGGGCGTGCACATCGCCATCGACGACTTTGGCACCGGCTACTCCAGCCTGGCCTACCTCAAGCGCTTCGAGATCGACATCCTGAAGGTGGACCAGTCCTTTGTACGTGACATGCTGGACGATGCCGCCGACGCAGCCATCGTGCACGCGGTCATCGCACTGGGCCACACGCTGGGCTTCAAGGTGGTGGCCGAAGGCGTGGAAAACCTGCCCACCGCCCAGACGCTGACGGCGCTGGGCTGCGACGAGCTGCAGGGCTACTGCTTCAGCCGCCCCCTGGCGGTACCTGCGTTCCAGGAGTGGGTACAAAGCCATGGGGTGCCGGCAACGCGCAAGCGCGTGCACTGAACATGCTATAACTTTAATAGCTACTTGTTAATATTCGGCGGGGGCTACAGGCCTGTTTGGCTTAAGCCCCCGACTGGAGTACCATTTTCCGATGAGCGCATCCGCAGCACGGTTCTCGGTGTTACGCCAATCCGCCGACCCCGCGGTGGTGGCAGCGATTGAGCGCCTGGTTGCCGACGCACCGGATGCCGCGCTGAACCGCATCAACGTGCTGGCCTTTGCGCACCAGCACCAGCTGGACGAAGAACGCACCATCGCCGCCTTCCTGCATGCAGCCCGGCTGGGCTTGTTGGACCTTGCGTGGAACGTTCTGTGCCCGGGCTGCGGTGGTGTGTGTTGTCGTCCAACGCAACGCTGAAGACCATGCGGCGCGACGCCTACTCCTGTGCGTTGTGCGCCGCCGGTTACGAACCCACGCTGGACGAAATGGTAGAAGTGGTCTTCACGGTCAACCCGCGTGTGCGCCAGATTGCAGCGCATGACCCGCACCGTCTGCCCCAGTGGGACTACATGCGGCAGATCTTCTGGGGCTCGGGCGTGCAGTTACCCGAGGGTGAAGCGTTTGATGCACTGCTGCAGGACATCATCATCGAGTCGGTCGAACTGCCACCGGGCGAGAAGGCCTACCTGTCCCTGCAGTTGCCAGCCCAGTTTGTCATCGTCTTCGACCCGGTCACCCACTCGGCCCACTTTCTGGACGTGCAGGGCGAGCCCACGCGGGAGCGCCAAAGCCTGGAGGTGGTGTTCAACAACGTACACGCCCCCACCGGCACGGTCACCATGCGGCCCGGCCCGCTGCGGCTGACACTGGACAACCAGACTGCCGAGCGCGCCCTGCCGGCGGTCTACATCGCTGGCGATGCCCTGCACCACGTGCTGGGCAAGCGCGGGCCGTTTCTGACCGCCAAACGCCTGCTGACCAACCAGACCTTCCGCGACATCTACAAGGCCGAAACCCTGGACATCGACCAGCGGCTCAAGATCACCAGCCTCACCTTTCTGTTCACCGACCTGCGCGCCTCCACCGCGCTGTACGAGCGGGTGGGCGACCTGGTGGCCTACGACATGGTGCGCGCCCACTTCCAGGTGCTCAACGCCGTGGTGGCCGCAGAAGCCGGTGCCGTGGTCAAGACCATTGGCGACGCGGTGATGGCCACCTTCACCACCCCCAGCCGCGCCATGGCCGCCGCCCTGGGCATGCGCGAGGCGATGCGCAAACTGAATGCCCAGAGCAGTGGGCGCGAAGACCTGGTGCTGAAAATCGGCCTGCACGAGGGCCCCTGCCTGGCCGTATCGCTGAACGACCGGCTCGACTACTTTGGCCAGGCGGTCAACATCGCCGCACGGGTGCAGGGTCTGGCCACCTCCAGTTCCATCTTTGCAACCGAGCCGGTGGTCGACTACCCCGGTGTGGCCAGCCTGCTGCGGGCCGCCGGCCTGAGGCCCCAGGCGCAAAGCCACCAGTTGCGCGGCATTGCAAATGCGCTAACGGTTTTTGAAATTCCGTGACGGTGTCGCAGCGGCGACGGTTACCATACCGGCGACTGCCACAATGGCCGCGAAAAACCGCACGAAGTTCATTTCCATGACGATTGCACCTTTGCCTTGCGCTGGCGACACTGCGCACAACCCTGAAGCCTTGAAGCGGCATGCGCGCCCAGGCCTCTGACCGGGCGGCGCGGTTTTCACCGCTGCGGCTGCTGGCCCGCCTCACAGCAGGCATGAGCCAGATGGCGTCTACGGGCCTGGTCCTGTTCGCCATGCTGATGCTCATACCCCTCGTGGGCGGCATTGCCGACTGGATGGTGAAACACCGCGAAGGTACAACCGGCGGCGTGCGGCCCTTTGTGTGGGTCGACTCCGACGCAGCACCGCCGACCTGTGTTGCGACAGCCTGTGGCATGGCTACCTTGCCCCTGCAGAAGGGCCGGCAAGTCGGCGGGGCAGACAGCGCCCTGGTGACCGCGCGCATCCTGTGGCCCGCGCCGATCGTCATCGAGGCGAGCCCGGGCACGTATCTGGAAGCCAGCGGTGCAATGGACGGGCTGCACCCCGTCGTCCAGCGCAAGCCCGAGGCCGGGCAGATGGAGAATCCCGAGAACGATGCCCGCCCCCTGCTGCTGGCCAACGAGGTCCAGCGCGATGGCCGCAGCCGCCCCATCGTGGTCCATTCCGAAGGTTTTGTCTCCGCCTGGGCCCTGGAGGGCGACGACCCGGGCGCGATGACCCCATGGGCACGGCCAACCACACTGCATTACAGCTGGGTCAGCCAGGCGGCGGCCATCGAGCGACGCCGCCTATGGCAGGCGATGAAGATCCGCAGCATCCAGTTCCAGCCCATGCCCCCGGTGGTTGAAATGGACGTACTGCGTGCCGCGCTGCTGGAGCCCATTGCGGTGGGGCATGCCATGGCCCTTGACTGGCAGGCCGGTGGTGTGTTGGGCGGGGGGCAAAGCCAGGCCGTGCCATCGCGCAGCGCACTGGGCGTGGTCACCCAGGTGCAGGAAATGGGCCAGTACCTGCGGATCAAGGTGCAGATTCCGCGCACCAGTCCCTACGGCAGCGCGCATTGGTTGTGGCATCGGCTTGATGGCGTGGCCCCGGGCGCCGCCACACTGCCAAACGACGTCCGTGCCCTGTTCTTCAAACCCGGCGAGATGCTGGGTGCCACGCCCGACTGGTGGCTGCTGGAGCGTGTGTTCTTCAAGCTGCCCGAGGTCGAGGTGATGCGCGCGCCCGCAGCGGCCTTCGACCCCACATGCACCGAACCCGCTGCACCATCCCACTCCTGTGTATGGGTCATGCTGCAGGGTGTGGCTGTGCCAGTGCAGGTCAGCGTGCAGCCACTGCCCGGCGGAGACCTGTCATTGACGGAGCGGCCGGTGTTTGCGGGCAAGGCGCTGCGGCCTGCGGACTGGGCCGCGCTGCCACGTGAATTTCGCAGCACCTATGGCAGCCCCAGCGTGCAGGGCCCCAAGCCCAGCCGCACGCTGCTGGACCCCGGTACACGCACACTGCTGGCGCCCCAGCCCTGGCTCAAAGCCGGACTGCCGGTGAGCGTAGCGGCGCGTGCTGGCGGAGGTGCTCCTTGAACGCAGTGCCCATGAACAGCGCGGATCCTGTCGACGTATGGTCGCTGGTGCCGATCGAGGCGGAGCAACGGGACGTGCCGCACTGGCGCGTGCCCCTGCCCCCTGTGCCCACCGAAGCACAGTTGCTGGCGGCACCCATGGCGCAGTTGCGCGATCTGGGCGCGCTGGCCGCACGCGACGAAGACCCCATGCGCCTGATGCAGGGCAAGCGCAGCCCGATGGAGCAGCTCAGCCGGCTGCTCAAGGAACTGGTGCCCCTGATCGAAAGTTTTCGCAACCCCGTCTCGCGCAGGCAGACCTGGTGGAGGCGCTTTACCGGGGAGGCGATGGAACGCGAAGTCACCTACCTGCAAGCCTGCCAGCAGTTGGAGGGCAAGGCCAGGCGCGCGAATGACCTGGCGGTGGAAGTGCAGGGCCTGCGGGACGGTTTGCGCGACGAAGCCCAGGGCGTGCGACGCCAGGCCCAGTGGCTGGGCCAGGTTGTCGCCAATGGGCAAGCCGTGCTGGGCGCACCGCATGCAGCAGCCCGGGCCCAGGCCTGTTTTGCGGATCAGCCGGACTATTGGTCACGGTTTGCCCGCCGTGTGGAAAATCTGAACGCGTTGCAGCACGCACTGGTGCTGAGCACGGAACAGTTCAAACTGGCCGACGCCCATGCCCAGGCGGTGCTGGACCGGCACTCTGAAATCGTGACCGTGCTGGTGCCGCTGTGGCGCCAGCGCATGGGTTTTGAGCTCTTCTCCAAATCGATGACCCCCCTGCCTGAATGAAAGACCAACCATGACGACTCCTGCGCCAACCCACCTGCCCGCCACCCTGTCCTCAACCGATGTCTCGGTGCTGGCGCCCCAGCAACTGGAAGCACTGGGTCTTGAGGCATCAGACCAGGCCGACGTGCTGGCCCTGGCCGATGGCCTGGACTGGTCGCAACGTGACGCACTGATGCGCTTTGGCCGCGACGCTGCGCAGAAAAGCGCCCACTATGCCGACCAGATGCTCAGCCAGGTGCGCTCCAACGACGTGGAAGGCCTGGGCGGCAAGTTGACCGAGATCGTGGCGTCTGCCCAGTCGCTCAACCTGCATGCCCTGGGTGAGAAAAAATCAAGGGTGCCACTGCTGGGCGGCTTGATCGACCGGGTACGGCAGAGCAAGGACGAGCTGGTCAACCAGTTCAGCAGCGTCAAGAGCAATATCGAACGGCTGATGGACGAGGTCAGCGCCATGCAGGCGGGGTTGCAGGCCCGCATTGCATCGCTGGACGAAGGTTTTGGCGCGGTCAAGACCGAGTACCGCCAGTTGGGTCTGCACATTGCCGCTGCACAAATGGCACAGCACCGCTTGCGCCAGGCGGTGACCGAAGGGCAGGAAAAGTCGCGCCTGGGCCAGCTCACCGCCCTGCAAAGCCAGACGCTGCACGACCAGATCGCCGGAGAAGGCTTGCTAGACAAGCGTATTGCCGACATGCGCATGCTGCAGCATTCCGCCTTGCAGACGCTGCCCATGATTCGCCTGGTACAGACCAACAACTCCCTGCTGATCGAAAAATTCCACACCATCAAGGAGCTGACCCTGCCGGCATGGAAGCGCCAGTTCATGCTGGCCCTGTCGCTCAGCGAACAGCGCAATGCGGTGCATCTGGCCAAAACCATCGACGATGCCACCAATGCCTTTCTGAAGGAAAACGCCCAGTTGCTCAAACAAAACACCATCGGTACGGCACAAAGCAACCAGCGCATGGTGATTGACATTGCCACCTTGCAGGACGTGCAAAACACCCTGCTGAGCACGGTGCAGGAGGTCATCAAGATCAACCAGGAAGGTGCCAAGCAGCGTGCCGGCGTGGCGGACCAACTGGGACACATGCGCGAACAGATGCGCCTGCAATTGGCGCAAAACCAATGACACAGACGTCCGAAGCCGATGCAGAGCTGCTGCAGGACCGGCTGGAGCTGCTGCGCCTGCGCACCCTGCTGGTCGGCGCTGTGGGCATGGTCGGTCTGGTGGCAGGTCTGGTGGCTCTGCTGGGTTATGGAAGCCAGGCGCTGAAATTGGTAGGCCAGTCGCTGGCCTCCAATGCCGAGGGCATCCACATCCCCGCCAATCTGTTTCAGGTGCCCGATGACGAGGCCTGGGCCCGTAGCCCGGTGTTGCTGCAGCTGGCTTTTGTTGCCATTGGCATTGCTGGCATTGCGCAGATGACGCGCCAGGTACTGGGCACCGTGCAGGTACGCCTGTGGCTTGCCGTGTTGTGCGGGCTGGCACTGGGCATCACGTACATGCAGTCGGACTTCGGCTCGCTTTTGCATTCGTCACAACGCGAACTGGTCAAGGCCGTGCGCGCCAAGGAATGGGCGCGCGTGGAGCAGCTCACGGCCACGAGCCGAAACTGGGGTGCCCAACAGTATGTGATGGCCCAGGTTGGACTGGTCAAAGGCGACGCCAATCTGCTGCAACTGCATGGCAAGGTCCTGGTGGACCGGATTGACGACATGCTGATGCGCCGAGGGCAGGACCGGGAAACCCGGGACAACGGCTTACTCGCCGGTGCCGACGCGTTCAACCCCCGGGTTCTGCAAGCCATTGACCTGGCGGTGTACGGTGCGCCCCATACGCAGATCGGTCTGAGCCTGGCACCGTCGTCCAGTACACAGCAACGTGACACGCCGCAGTGGGGCTGGACGCTAGTGCGTGCCGTGTTGTCCATGGCCGTGGCGGCGGTCGGTATCGGTGCAGCGTTTGGGTTGTTGATGCTCTGGCGGCGCATGACCGCCCGCTTGCGGCGACTGCGGCCCTGGATCATGGCGGTCTGAGCCCAGCGCCACGCCCTGCATCAGGTCATCAGGTCCACAGCACCTGCAAAGGTGAAAAAGGCCGCTGCAGTGGACAGCAGAATGATGCGCGCAATGCGCCCGTTATCCGCCCCAAAACGCTCAGCCAGCAGCGACACATTGCTGGCACTGGGCAGCGCCGCCAACAGCACCAGCACGGTCAGCGCAAAACGGTCCAGCGGCACACCCAGCTGGATGGCCCCCGCCCCCACCAGCAACACCAGAACAGGATGCAGCAGCAGTTTGATGGCCACCACCGGCACCACTTCCAGCCAGTGCACGGCATGGGCCTGGTCTGTACGCGCGCGGATGTGCGAGCGCGCCAGCACGGCGCCAATCGTGAACAACGCCACCGGCGACGCCGCATCGGCCAGCAGGCCTACGGTTTGCACCACCGGCTTGGGAAAATCCAGTTGCAGGGCCGACACCAGCGCACCCAGCAAAATGGACCAGGGCATGGGATTGGTGGCCACGCCCTTGAGGGCATTCCTGGCAGCCTGCCCGGCCGATGCGTCTCCCGGCCCATGGCTGCCCAGCCGTGACAGCGCAATGCACAGCGACGTGGTGATCACCATGTCCACCAGAATCGTCACGATGGCCGGCCCGGCCGCTTTGGCGCCCAAAAGCGCCACCAGCAGGGGCACGCCCATGAAACCGGTATTGGGAAAAGCCCCGACCAATGCGCCAAAGGCAGCATCGTTCCAGCCGATGCGCCCGTGCCGGGTGACCGCCACAACAAATCCCACCATGACCAGCGCACACAACAGGTAGGTCAGCGCCACACTGGGGTCCAGCAATTGCGCGATCGGTGTCGTGGCACCAAAACGGTACAACATGCACGGCAGCGCGAAATACAGCACAAAGGCGTTCAGACCGGGAATGGCGGGCAGCGGCAGCATTCCGCGGTGGGCGGCGAGGTAACCACACAATACCAGGGCAAAAAATGGGAAGGTGACAGTAAGAATTTGCAGCACACGCCCATTGTCCGGCATTTTGGGCAGCGCCCCACCCGGGGGTTGCCCTGAGATCACTATCATTTATATAGCGATACAGTCATATTTCACGGGGGCTAGGGGCCGATTTCGCTTAAGCTTTCCTGCAGGACCCGGGTATCCGGTATTCAGCCCCCTGACAGCTTCACCCTTGGGGTGCCAACAGCCCGGCGCCCGCCCGGTAAGATGGACGGTCTGTCTGCATGTTGTGTCTGAATGTCCGCGCCCTCGTCCTCCTCTTCTTCTGCCTCCCCCATGTCCCATGGCATGAATGCCGCCCAACAGGAGGCCGTCAACTACATGCACGGCCCCTGCCTGGTACTGGCCGGCGCCGGCTCCGGCAAAACCCGCGTCATCACCCACAAGATCGGCGCGCTGATGCAGGCAGGTATGCCACCGCAGAAAATTGCCGCCATCACCTTCACCAACAAGGCCGCCGCCGAAATGCGGGAACGCGCCAAGGGCCTGATCGGCCGGGCGGCCAAGGACGTGGTGGTCTGCACCTTCCACGCACTGGGCGTGCGTATGCTGCGTCTGGATGGTGCGGTGCTGGGCCTCAAGCCCCAGTTCAGCATCCTGGACAGCGACGATGTGACCAGCATCCTGAAAGACGCCGGCGGCAGCACCGACATCGCCACGGCCCGCCAATGGCAATGGACCATCAGCGCCTGGAAAAGTGCCGGCCTGAATGCCGAGCAGGCGCTGGCCCAGGCGGCCGACGACAACGAACGTGTCACCGCGGTGGTGATGGGGCGTTACGAAGAGCGGCTGACGGCCTACCAGAGCGTGGATTTCGACGACCTGATCAGCCTGCCGCTCAAACTGCTGCGCGACCATGAAGCCGTGCGCCAGAAGTGGCAAAGCATGATGGGCCATGTACTGGTCGACGAATACCAGGACACCAATGCAACACAGTACGAGGTCTTGAAGCTGCTGGTGGGCGGCCGGCCAGCCGACGAGGCGCGTTTTACCGCCGTGGGTGATGACGACCAGTCCATCTACGGCTGGCGCGGTGCCACGCTGGACAATTTGAAAAAGCTGCCGGTGGATTTCCCGGCGCTCAAGGTCATCAAGCTGGAGCAGAATTACCGCTCCACCAGCGCCATTTTGCGGGCCGCCAACAACGTCATCGGCCCCAATCCCAAGCTGTTCCCCAAGACCCTGTTCAGCGAACTGGGCGAAGGTGAACCGGTGCGCGTGGTGGACGCCGACAACGAGGAACACGAGGCCGAGCGCGCCGTGGCCCGCATCCAGAGCCTGCGGGCCGATGGCCTGCCCGTCCAGGGCAAGCAATACAAGGAGTTCCGCGACTTTGCGGTGCTGTACCGTGCCAACCACCAGGCCAAGCCGTTCGAGAAAGCACTGCGCAAGGCGGGGATTCCGTACAAGGTGTCGGGCGGCCAGAGTTTTTTTGACCGGGCCGAGATCCGCGACCTCTGCGCCTGGTTTCGCCTGTGGGCCAACAACGACGACGACCCGGCGTTTGTACGCGCCGTGACCACGCCCAAACGCGGCATAGGCCACACCACGCTGGGTACGCTGGGTGTGTTTGCGACGCAGTACAAGCTGAGCCTGTTCGAGTCGCTGTTCGCCAGTTCCCTGGGTGCCGTGCTGTCAGCCAAGGCGCTGGGCAGTCTGCACGAATTTGGCAGGTATATCAACGATCTGCAGTACCGCGCCAAACACACAGAAGGGGCGGAGGCCGCCAAGACCTTCATGATGGACTGGCTCAAGGAGATTGGTTACGAGCAGCACCTCGTGGACGGAGAAGACAGCGAAAAAGTGGCTGCCGCCAAATGGGGCAATGTGCTGGAATTCTGCGACTGGATGGCCCAGCGCTGCGGTGGCGAGCTGGACGACACGGCAGGCGTGGCCACGCAACGCGAGGTCAAGAACCTGCTGGAGGTGGCCCAAACGATTGCGCTGCTGTCCACCATCAGCGAGCGCGAGAAAGACCAGGATGTGGTGACGCTGTCCACCCTGCACGCGTCCAAGGGACTGGAGTGGCCCCACGTGCTGCTGGTGGGCGTGACCGAAGGCATGTTGCCTTTCAAGCTGGGGGACGGTGCCGATTCTCTTGGCGGGTCGGAGCGCGCCCACGAATCCGCCAACGAAGACATGGCCCAGCGCCTGCAGGAAGAGCGCCGCCTGATGTATGTGGGCATCACCCGTGCCCAGCGCAGCCTGGCGGTCAGTTGGACGCGAAGGCGCAAGAAGGGTCGGGAGATGGTGGCCGCTCTGCCCAGCCGCTTTATTGGCGAAATGGGCCTGGACCAGACCACGGTACGTGAAGACCCGCGCGAGAAATTGAAAGCGTTGCGGGCGGAGTTTGCGCAGAAGGCGCTGAATTCGGCCGCTGCCGCCGCGCAGGTGCGTTGATCGGCTGACCTAAGCCCAGTAATGGCTTGGCTGCTCTTTTCAGCGCGGGGAGTCCCAGCCAGTGCGCATGATCGAATCTGAGAAACCATTGCCTTCTTTGGGCTCCGCCGCTCCAAACTGGGCATCGTGTATTTCCGCCAGCAGCATCATGGCATTGGCCGCGTCCTGGTTAAAACCCATGCGGGACTGTCCCATGCCGTCGCCACCACTCAGAATCAGCTTGGAAATGTAGTCACTGCACTCCTTGTAGCCCCAGAGCGTGCGAATGGTATTGGCAATGCGGTGGTGGTGCAGCTCAACGGTGGACAAGGCGTCTTCCTTGCGCTGCTCCAGCGTTCTGGCCTCGCGGGACAGGGACTGGTCTTGCTGGGTTGGGATGCCATCCTGCAGCCCCATGGGCGCAGTGCTCTGGAAAGATGGATCGAGTGTGGGCAACGCGCTGAATTTGGAGTCCTGCTCGGCAACCGCGTCCTCCCATAGACCCCAGGCGGTGTTGGGATCATCTTCCACAACTTCCAGCCCGCGTGAATCTACCGCGTCGGGTTGCCCATCCGGCTTCTTACCTTTGCCCAAAAAACCATTGAACATGGCATTTCTCCAGAATTTCTGCCAATGCTACTCCAGCCCGTGCGACTTTGCCACCCTTCAAGCCAACAAGACGCGCAGATAGGGCCGGGAAACACCAGAAAGCAAAAAGCCCATCGCAAGGATGGGCTGTATGCATAAAGAACCATTTGGAGCGGGAAAAGAGGCTCGAACTCTCGACCTATACCTTGGCAAGGTATCGCTCTACCAACTGAGCTATTCCCGCGTATGACCGCTGCTGCGATCAAAGAAAAACCCATCGTGAGACGGGTTTTAAATTTGGTGGCCTGGGGCGGAATCGAACCACCGACACAAGGATTTTCAATCCT
>JAZKDY010000164.1:0-9757 GCA_040387325.1 Pseudomonadota bacterium
AATGGCCCCGACGCCGACACACTGGTTGTCTATGCCAAGAGCGAACCCGAGGTGGGCGCGCGCGGCGTCACCGCCTTCCTGATCGAGAAGGGCATGAAGGGCTTTTCCATCGCGCAGAAGCTGGACAAACTGGGCATGCGTGGCAGCCACACCGGCGAGCTGGTGTTCAACAACGTTGAAGTGCCGCACGCCAATGTGCTGGGCAATGTCAACGGTGGCGCCAAGGTGCTGATGAGCGGCCTGGACTACGAACGCGCGGTGCTGACCGGCGGCCCGCTGGGCATCATGCAATCGGTGATGGACAACGTGATCCCCTACATCCACGACCGCAAGCAGTTTGGCCAGAGCATTGGCGAATTCCAGCTGATCCAGGGCAAGGTCGCTGACATGTACACCGTGCTCCAGGCCGGCCGTGCCTTTGCCTACACCGTGGCCAAGAACCTGGACCTGCTGGGCGTGGAGCACGTGCGCCAGGTCCGCAAGGATTGCGCCTCCGTCATTCTGTGGACCGCCGAAAAGGCCACGTGGATGGCAGGTGAGGGCGTGCAGATCTTTGGCGGCAATGGTTATATCAACGAATACCCGCTGGGCCGTCTGTGGCGCGATGCCAAGTTGTACGAAATCGGCGCGGGTACATCGGAGATTCGCCGGATGCTGATCGGGCGGGAGCTGTTCGCTGAGACAATGTAAGGCTGTTCAGCCCCCCAACCCGTCTTGATGAACCCCAGTATCGCCACCCGCACACTGAATTCGATCCTCCATGGCACTGTGCGTGGCCTGCTGCGCGCATGGGTGCTCGTGCTGCCCTTGGTGCTGGTGCTGTCGGCAATCCGTGTCGGGCAACTGGCTTACTTCTGGCCTGCGGGGTACCAGGCCAGCAATACCGACCTGGCCAACGTGCTGGTGCAGGGGTTTCGTTTTGACCTGAAGGTCAGCGCGGTAGCGGTCTTCCTCCTTTTGTTGGTTTTGCCTTGGGTATCTTCCAGGGTGAACGGCCGCATTGCGGCGGGTGTTGCGTTTTTCTACGTGATGCTGTCCCTGGTCAACCTGCACTACTTCGGGTTTTATAAAACACCGATTGACTCGCTGGTGTTTGGCCTGCTGGAAGACGATACGGCTGCCGTGCTGCAAACCATCTGGCATGATTTTCCGGTGGTGTGGACATTGCTGTTGGCCGTGGTGCTGACCCTCGCTTCAGTGGCCTTGCACCGCTGGCTGGTGGCACGCTTCAAGCCGGATACCGCTTTGCAACACCGGCATGCGGCGGTGAAGCTGCTCGTGGCCTGTGTGGCGTTGTTGGCGCTTCTGTTTGCCGGCAAAGGCACGGTGCGCCAGATGGCCCTGCAGCGCCAGCACCTGACCGTGACCACCGCACAGTTTCTGAATGACATGGTGCCGAACGGGCCTATCGCGTTGAAGTACGCCTGGGACAGTCGGGGGGAATCACAAAACCTGCAGAACCCGCTGGCCGGGCTCAAGGCCATGGGCTTTGATTCGCCGCTGGCAGCGGCCCAGGTGCTGGGCATGCCACACGGCAGCGAGGCCGAGGTCAAGGCCGCACTCACCACACATGCTGCGCTTCCCGCGGGCACACCCAAGAAGAACCTGATCTTCTTCCTGATGGAGTCCTGGAGCGCCGAGCCGCTGCTTTACCACGGGCCCAAGTTCGACGTGCTGGGTCGCATGGCGCCTACGCTGGTCGACACTAGCAAGGCGTGCCATTTCAGCAACTTCGACTCCGCACAGCCCGGCACCCACCCCTCGCTGGAGGCGATCCTGTTCTCCACGCCCATCACCCCATTGACCATGGGTGACGTTGGCCGCAAGCCCATTCCGTGGGCTATTCCCAAGGTCGTCAAGGATGCGGGATACCAGACGTTGTTTGTCACATCGGCACGATCCGGCTGGCGCGACCTGAACCGCGTGCTGGCGGTGCAAGGCTTTGACGAAGTGGTCGATGCCAATACGCTCAAGGAGCAGTACCCCGACGCCACGCTGGGCATCTGGGGTGTGTGGGACAGCTACGTCTTCAAGTACCTCACGAAGCGCCTGGCTGCCCAGCCGGCCGACAAACCCATCTTTGTGTTCGTGCTGACATCTACCAACCACCCGCCCTACGACCTGCCGGCTGACTACCAGCGTGTGCCGCGCGACATGGCGCTGTGGAAGGGCGAGACCACGTCCGACACCTTGCTGCTGAATCTGGACACCTACCACTACGCCACCGACCTGTTGGGCGGCTTTGTGCAGGATGTGCAAAAGGGTCCGCTCAAGGCCAACACCATTGTTGCCGCCACGGGTGACCACAATGTGCGCTCCTTCGGCATGTATGCCGATGCATCGCGCCGCTACCTGCAGCGCCAGGTGCCGTTTGTGATCTGGGGTGAAAACCTGCAATGCGGCCCACAGCAGGCCCTGCCCGCCAGCCACCGCGACATGTTCAACACGCTGCTGCCGCTGGTGGGTGTGAGCGGGCCCTATGTCAATGCAGGCCGCAACCTATTGCGCACGCCGCAGGCCACCAACCCTCTGGAAGCGCCACGCACCATGTTCTTCACCGGCGAGACGCGCAATACCCAGGGCCTGTGGCAACTGGGTAACAAGAGTTCCTTTTCTTGCAGTTCGGCACCCGCGCAGACCGGCACATCCCCGGCGTCTGCCGACAATTGCACATTCAACGCGCAGGACGACCAGCAGGAGCGAGCCCGCTATGGTTTGCTGGACTGGAATGTGCGCATCTCACTTCAGAGAAAATAGCAAGGTCGGGCAGGCTGCGGCGCGCGGCGCAATCACCGTCCCCCATCGATTAGATAGTTAGATAGAAAGACCACATGGCAGACAAACTCAACGATCTCTTCGCCCACAACCGCGCCTGGGCCGCCCAGATGGAGGCCGAGCGCCCCGGCTTTTTCACCAACCTCAAGGCCCAGCAGAAGCCCAAGTACATGTGGATCGGCTGCTCGGACAGCCGCGTGCCCGCCAACCAGATCACGGGGCTGGAGCCAGGCGAGGTCTTCGTGCACCGCAACGTGGCCAACGTGGTGGTGCACTCGGACCTGAACGCCCTGTCCACTATCCAGTTTGCCATCGACCTGCTCAAGGTGCAGCACATCATGGTGGTGGGCCACTATGGTTGCGCGGGTGTGCGCGCCGCCTTGGACGGCGCACGGGTGGGGCTGGCCGACAACTGGCTGCGCCACATCCAGGATGTGCGTGACCGCCACCGCCATTTGCTGGAACAGTTGCCCGAGCACGGCCGCGCCGACGCCCTGTGCGAACTCAATGTCATCGAGCAGGTGGTCAATGTGGCCCAAAGCACCGTGGTGCAGGATGCCTGGGCACGGGGCCAGGACGTAACGCTGCACGGCTGGGTCTACGGCCTGCAAGACGGCTTGCTGCAGGATTTGCACATGACGGTGAGCGGTGCCGACGACCTGGATGCACTGTACCGCCAGGCACTGTCAGGTGTGCGCCTGATTGCCCGCAACGAGAGTGCTTAGAGGAAATAGGCCGCTAGCCCCCGTCTGCAGTGTGTAAGTAGCTATTAAAAAGTGAGCAGTATGTTTCCAACCCGTCTGGATTCTTCGCTTGCTTACGACATCGCCAAGGCGATGATGGATGGCTTCAACCGCCACTACCAGCTGTTCCGCACCGAGTCGGCCCGCGCCAAGCACCGCTTCGAGACCGCAGACTGGCACGGCCAGCAGCGGGCCCAGCGCGAGCGGATCGAGTTTTACGACCTGCGTGTCACCGAATGTTCGCGCCGGCTGGAGCGCGAGTTCAAGGCCGGTGAGCAGTCCATGGATATCTGGCAGCAGATCAAGCTGCACTACATCGGCCTCTTGGTCAACCACCACCAGCCCGAGCTGGCCGAGACATTTTTCAACTCGGTCACCACCAAGATCCTGCACCGCAGCTATTTCCAGAACGACTTTATTTTTGTGCGCCCGGCCGTCAGCACCGAGTACATCGAAAACGGCGAGTCCGAGAAGCGCCCCACCTACCGCTCCTACTACCCCACGCGCGCGACCATGCAGAGCGTGCTGGTGACCATGGTCACCGACTTTGACCTGCAGCGCCCCTTTCACCATCTGGAACATTACTGCGGCTTGGTGCAAGAGGCCATGATGAGCCGCCTGGGTGACGCCAAACTGCGCGCCAACTTCCAGATCCAGGTGCTGACCGGCCTGTTTTTCCGCAACAAGGGTTGTTACATCGTCGGCAAGCTGATCAATGGTTTTAGCGAGTTCCCGTTTGCGCTGCCGATTCTGCACACCAAGATGACCACCGTGGCGCGTTCGGCAGACGACCGCAATGCCGCCGGTGACGCGGCCGAAGACAGCCATGCGCAGCGCTCCAGGCTGGTCATAGACGCGGCCCTGTTTGGCGAAGACGACCTGCTGATGCTGTTCAGCTTTGCCCGCGCCTACTTCATGGTGGACATGGAGATTCCGTCGGCCTATGTGCAGTTTTTGCGCAGCATGATGCCCCGCAAACCGCGCAACGAGATCTACAACGCGCTGGGCTTGGCCAAGCAGGGCAAGACACTGTTCTACCGCGACCTGTTGCACCACCAGCGCCACAGCACCGACAAATTTCGCATTGCACCCGGCATCAAGGGCATGGTCATGCTGGTGTTTGATCTGCCGTCGTTTCCCTACGTGTTCAAGGTCATCAAGGACTACTACCCACCGCAAAAGGACACGACCCGCGAGCAGATCCAGGGCAAGTACCTGCTGGTCAAGCAGCACGACCGCGTGGGCCGTATGGCCGACACGCTGGAATACAGCGAGGTCGGTTTTCCGCGCGACCGTTTTAGCGACGAACTGATTGCCGAGATTGAAAAATTCGCGCCCAGCCAGTTGGAGATCAGCGACCGCGATGGTGATGGCACGATCGAGGTCATCATCAAACACGTGTATATCGAGCGGCGCATGATCCCGCTCAATATCTACCTGCAGGAAGCCTTCGATGCGGGTGGCGCCAATGCTGCAGACCAAAGCCCGGCGGCGCTGCGCGCACGCGAACAGATTGAACGCGGCGTGGTCGAATACGGTAACGCCATCAAGGACCTGGTGGCGGCCAACATCTTCCCTGGCGACATGTTGTGGAAAAACTTTGGCATCACGCGCCACGGCAAGGTCGTGTTCTACGACTACGACGAGATCGAATACATCACCGACTGCAAGTTCCGCAAGGTGCCCGAGCCGCGTAACGAAGAAGACGAAATGTCCGGCGAGGTCTGGTACAGCGTGGGCCCCAAGGACGTGTTCCCCGAAACCTTTGGCCCCTTTTTGCTCGGCAACCCGGCCGTGCGCAGCATCTTCATGCAGCACCATGCGGATTTGCTGGAGGCATCCTTCTGGCAGAGCCATAAAGACCGCATCCAGGCCGGGCATGTGCATGACGTGTTTCCGTATGACAAGGAGAAGCGATTTAAGCCGCCCCAAAGCTAACGCGGGTGACAATGCGCCGGTTTTCAGGATGCCCATGACCAACACCTCTCGCCTGCACTGGCTTTTTCTGGCCAATGCCACGGTCCTCATCACCCACCAGATTGACGCCGCCTTCTGGCATGAGTGGGAGCTGTTTCGGATTCCCGGCGGCAACCAGATGAATTTGCTGTTGAACATTCCCATCATTGCCCTGGTGCTGTATGCACACAGCCGTGTGGTGGCGAACGTGCAGACTGCCATGTTTTTCTACAAGCTGTTGGCAGCACTGGGCTTTCTGACCTGCGCCATCCATGCGGGTTTCATGCTCATAGGCAACGAGGCCTTTGTGCAGCCGGTGTCGATAGCGCTGTTGGTGGCTACGCTTGTGCTCTCAGTGTGGCAGTTGTTCGCCTTGCGGGGTTAGCAAAACCAGGTCGGGCTCGTGCGACCCTGGTCGTTTGTCGTACACTCCGCCCTGCCCGGGGTGCGCAGTGGTTGCGCTGAGATGGATTCCAAACCCGTGAACTTGATCTGGTTCATACCAGCGTAAGAAGTGCAGAGTAGCCAGCGGACGAGCGCCGTTTTTTGGGCTACAACATCTTTTCAGGGTTTGCGGGGCTGGCATCTACTTTGTCTTCGGGTCTCAACCGGAGATTTCCAGTGAACGCACCCGACAAGTTAGCCCAGTTCATCCGCCTCACCCGCGAGCCACTTCCCGCTTCCACCAAACGGTATCTGCCCGGCAGCCGACCCGACATCCAGGTGCCGATGCGGGAGATCATGCAAAGCAATGGCGAGGCGGTCACGGTGTACGACACCTCCGGCCCCTATACCGATCCCGCCGCCGACATCGATGTGCGCCAGGGCCTGCCGCTGGTGCGCCAGAGCTGGATTGACGCCCGCGGCGACACCGAGCTGTATGAAGGCCGCAAGCCCTTTGCGCTGGACGATGGCCTGAAAAATGGCGAGACCGACGCGCTGGCCGCACTGCGCGCCCAGGCTGCCGGCCTGCAACGCCAGCCGCGCCGCGCCAAGAGCGGTGCCAATGTCTCGCAAATGCACTACGCCCGCAAAGGCATCATCACCCCCGAGATGGAATACGTGGCCATCCGCGAAAACCAGAAGCTGGAGTGGATGGAGCAGTATTTGGGCAATGCCGAGCGAGAGGCGCGCCTGGCGGGCAACAGCTTCGGTGCCAGCATCCCCAAAATCATGACGCCAGAATTTGTGCGCAGCGAGATTGCGCGCGGCCGCGCCATCATCCCCGCCAATATCAACCACACCGAGCTGGAGCCCATGGCCATTGGCCGCAACTTCCTCGTGAAGATCAACGCCAACATTGGCAACTCGGCCGTCACCTCCAGCATCGAGGAAGAAGTCGAAAAACTGGTCTGGTCCATCCGCTGGGGCGCAGACACCGTCATGGATTTGTCCACCGGCAAAAACATCCACACCACGCGCGACTGGATCGTGCGCAACTCGCCGGTTCCCATCGGCACCGTGCCGATCTACCAGGCGCTGGAAAAAGTGGGCGGCGTGGCCGAAGACCTGACCTGGGAAATCTTCCGCGACACGCTGATCGAACAGGCTGAGCAGGGCGTCGATTACTTCACCGTGCATGCCGGTGTGCGCCTGCCCTTCATCCACCTGACGGCCAACCGTGTGACCGGCATCGTGTCGCGCGGCGGCTCCATCATGGCCAAGTGGTGTATTGCTCACCACAAAGAGAACTTCATCTACACGCACTTCGACGAGATGACCGAGATACTGAAGGCTTATGACGTCAGTTATTCGCTGGGCGATGGGCTGCGCCCCGGCAGTGGCGCCGATGCGAATGACGAGGCGCAGTTTGCCGAGCTGCGCACGCTGGGTGAGCTGACCAAGAAGGCCTGGCAGCAGGACGTGCAGGTCATGATCGAAGGCCCGGGCCACGTGCCCATGCACATGGTGCAGGCCAACATGACCGAGCAGTTGAAACACTGCGACGAAGCGCCGTTCTACACGCTGGGCCCGTTGACCACCGACATTGCGCCCGGTTACGACCACATCACCAGCGGCATTGGTGCGGCGATGATCGGCTGGTTTGGCACGGCCATGCTGTGTTACGTCACGCCCAAGGAACACCTGGGTCTGCCGGACCGCGAAGACGTCAAGGTCGGCATCATCACCTACAAGATCGCCGCCCACGTGGCCGATGTGGCCAAGGGCCATCCGGGTGTGCGGGCGCGGGATGACGCGTTGTCGAAAGCGCGTTTTGAATTCCGCTGGATGGACCAGTTCAACCTGTCGCTGGACCCGGACACGGCGCGCAATTTCCACGATGAAACCCTGCCCAAGGATTCGTCCAAAGTGGCGCATTTCTGCTCGATGTGCGGCCCCAAGTTCTGTTCGATGAAAATCACGCAAGAGGTGCGCGAGTACGCCAAGAACAAAGGCGTCAGCGACGAGCAGGCATTGAACGATGGCATGCAATCCATGTCGGATACCTTTAAAAAGACTGGCAGCGAGATCTATGTTCCCATCAGCAAGGGGTAGTTTTATGCATATTGGTATTGCAGGTGCAGGTTTGTTGGGGCGTTTGCTGGCGCTGGAGTTGAGCCGCGCGGGCCACCGCGTGGATGTGTTTGATCCGGCCAGTGGTCCCGGTCCCAAGGCCGAGTCTGGTACGGATGCCGCGGCCTGGACGGCAGCCGGCATGCTGAGCCCGGTGGCGGAGCTGGAGTGTGCCGATGCGCGTGTGTTTGCCTGGGGCTTGCGCTCCTGTTACCTGTGGCCGTCCATCGTGCATGGCCTGGGCGAGCCGGTAGGCTTGAGCCTGCAGGGCAGCCTGTTGCTGGCCCACCGGGGCGATGCGGGCGCGGCGCAGCGGGTCATCAGCTTGCTGCAGTCCAAGGCAGACCCGTTGTACCAGCCCGAGCTGCTGGACGCCGCTCGCCTGGCTGAACTGGAGCCATCTGTTTCTGGCCCGGCCCTGAGCTGGCTGTTGCCCTGCGAGGGCCAGATCCACACCGTGCAGGCCATGCAGGCCTTGGCGGCACAGTGCACACGCCAGGGCACACACTGGCACTGGCGCAGTACCGTGCATGCGGTGGAGCCCGGAACCTTGCGGGTTCAGACCCAAACCTCCGCGCGCCGGGAGAGTGTTGAAGGCTTGAGGCTGTTGCAGTCCGAGCAAGGCGAAACGCTGCGCTTTGACCACGTGTTCGACGTGCGTGGCATTGGCGCCCGCCCGCAATTGCTGGTGCGCGGCGTACGGGGCGAGGTGTTTTGGCTGCACGCACCCGGCGTCCAACTGAGCCGCGCCGTGCGCCTGATGCACCCGCGCCACACGGTCTACATCGTGCCCCGCGCGGGCGACATGCTGGTGGTGGGCGCCAGCGAGATCGAGAGCGAAGACCGCTCACCGGTATCGCTGCGCAGCACGCTGGAGCTGCTGAGCGCAGCCCATAGTGTGATCCCCGAGCTGGCCGAGGCACGTGTTGTGCATTCTGAGACTAATTTGCGGCCCGCCTTGCCCAACAACCTGCCGCTGCTGACGCGCGAGAAGGGTCTCACCCGCATCAACGGCCTGTACCGGCACGGTTGGTTGGTGGCGCCGGCCATGGTGGAAGAGGCGCTGGCCGGGGGCTTGTCGTGATCACAGTGGTGGCAGATGCTGCAAGCATTTCCCTCGTCGTGAACGGCGCTACCCACACCACAATCGCGCGCACACTGGAACAGTGGGTGGATCAGCAGGGCCTCAGCCAGCATGCGGTGGCCACTGCGCTGAACAGCCAGTTTGTGCCACGTGCCCTGCGTGCCACACAGGCGCTGACCGATGGCGACGCAATCGTCACCTTTCAACCGATTGAAGGAGGCTGAACCATGGAGACTTCATGGCACATCGGCGGGCGCACATTGCAAAGCCGCTTTTTGCTGGGTACAGCGGGTTATCCGTCGCCCGCCATCCTGCAGCAGGCCATTGCTGCATCGGGCGCGCAGGTGGTGACCGTGGGCCTGCGCCGCCAGCTGGCACAGGGCGCCCAGGCGTCGGCCGAGGGCGACTTCTTCGGCATCATCAAGGCCACCGGCGCCCACCTGCTGCCCAACACCGCCGGCTGCCGCACCGCGCGCGAGGCCATCACGCTGGCGCAGATGGCGCGCGAGTTGTTCGACACGCACTGGATCAAGCTCGAAGTGGTGGGCGACGAACACACGCTGCAGCCCGATCCGTTTGAGCTGGTGGATGCCGCCCGCCAACTGGTCAAGGACGGCTTTGAAGTCTTCCCCTACTGCACCGACGACCTGGTCAGCTGCCAGCGCCTGCTGGACGTGGGCTGCAA
>JAZKDY010000165.1:0-19613 GCA_040387325.1 Pseudomonadota bacterium
AGCCGCGCCGGCGCAGGCCGACTATGGTGGGCATGCGGGGGTCGTCCCAGCCTTCTACCTTGTGGTCGTACACCAATTGCGCCAGCTTGCGCTTGCTGGTGATCACATAGGTGAGGTTGAGCCGCGAAAACTCATACTGGCGCGGGGGCGGGCTGGCCAGCAGGCCGCCTTCGGTCAGTCGCTCCAGCAGCCAGTCGTAAAACGGGCGTTGGTCTTCAAATTCCAACGTGCACAGGCTGTGGGTGATCTGCTCCAGCGCGTCCTCAATGGGGTGCGCGTAGGTATACATGGGGTAGATGCACCAGGTGTCGCCCGTGTTGTGGTGGGTGGCGCGGCGTATGCGGTAGATGGCCGGGTCGCGCATATTGATGTTGGGGCTGGCCATGTCGATCTTGGCGCGCAGCACCATCGAACCATCCTCATGCTCACCATCGCGCATCTCGCGGAAGATCTTCAGGTTCTCGGCCGGGGTGCGGCTGCGGAAAGGGCTGTCGGTGCCGGGCTTGCCGAAGTCGCCTCGATTGATACGCATCTGCTCCACGGTTTGCTCGTCCACGTAGGCATGACCGGCGGTGATCAGGTACTCGGCCGACTTGTACATGAAGTCGAAGTAGTCGCTGGCCTGGTAGGGCTCGGCGGTGGCGCTGCCATTCCAGTCGAAGCCCAGCCATTTGATGGCATCGCGGATGGAGTTGACGTATTCCAGGTCCTCTTTCTCGGGGTTGGTGTCGTCAAAGCGCAGGTGGCACACGCCGTTGTAATCGCGCGCCAAGCCAAAGTTTATGCAGATGCTTTTGGCATGGCCCACGTGCAGGTAGCCATTGGGCTCGGGCGGGAAGCGGGTGCGGATTTTGGCGGGGTCTGGCTGGCCGGCTGCGTGGTGGGCGGCGTCACCAGGGCTGCCGGCCCAGCGGCGCTGGGCGTAGGTGCCGTTGTCCAGATCGTTCTGGATGATCTGGCGCAGAAAATTACTGGGTTTGGTGGCTTCTGTGGGGGTGGGAATGCTCATTCGCCTGATTTTAGGCGCGCTGAACCTTCAAGTCGGCCCAAATGGGCGTAAGTTCGGCCTTTTCTGGCTCAGTTAGGCTTTCTGCCAACAGCATGCATTCACGTTGTAGCTCGTACAGGCGTTCGCGCAGTTCGCTGTCGGCCAATTCCATCTCGAAATGGTCCTGCACGGTCAGCTGCTCGGGCGCCATGCCCCACACGCCCAGCGCGTTCCAGGCCATGCGCAGCCGGGCCAGGCGGTCCTGGGCCAGTAGCACGATGGCTGCCCGCTCTTTGCTGCCGGTGCTGGTTTGCAGCGCCAAGGCCGTGGATTGGGCGTGGTGCAGGGCGATGTTGATGTGCTGCAGTGTCTCGGACGGCACTTGCACATTCACAGGTATCTGTTCGTTCGCATCGCGGGCCATGTTGAACATGACGCTGCTGTAACGGGCGGGGAACTCGCCCGGCACCACACGCAGCGCAAAGCTGGCGCGGGTCAGCGGGGCATCGGGCGCGTGGGCCAGGCCCATGGTGGTCTCGACCGCGGCCAGTATCAGGCCCAGGGGTGATATGGCGTCGCCCTGCAGGCGGGCGGGGTAGCCCGAGCCGTTGAGCCGCTCATGGTGTTCACCCACGGCGCGGCACAGGGTGGCGGGGTAGTCGGTGGTGGCGCTGAGCAGCAGCTGGGCAATGCGGGGGTGGGCCATCATGTGTTTGTGGCCCAGCAGGTCCAGCGGTTCGTCGCCGTCCAGGTATTGGGGCTGGATATAGGCCTCGCCAATGTCATGCAGCAGGCCACCCAGCATGGCCAGGCGCACATCCACGGGCGAGCTTTGGGCCTGGGCCATGCCACCGGCCAGGGCCATGGCGCGCACGGCATGGTCCACAGCGCCGGGGCGGGTGGCCAGGGCGGTGGTCAGCAGCAGCTGCGCCACCGAATGCAGGGGGATTTGTTTGAGCTGTTTCTCCAGCACCAGGGCCCAGGGGCGCAGGGCGCGGGCCAGGCTGGTATTGCTGTCCAGCAGGGCGGTGAACTGTTCCAGCAGGTAGAAGGGGGTGACGCCGTCTTCGGCCGTCAGGCAGGCCTCGAGCGGGTTGCGCAGTTTGCGCTCCAGCAGGCGCTGCTGCAGCGCGGCAGATACGGGCAGGCCCTTGGCCCAGAGCTTGAGGCCGCGCACATCCACAATGTCTTGCGACGCGACGATGGAATAGGTCTCGCTGGCCTGGATGATGGCGGCGAGGAAGCCCGGATTGGCATCCGAATCACCCGGGGCAAAGTTGACCTTTGATGCTGCTGCGTGTTGTGCTTGCATGTACCCACACTCCTGTAGAGCCAGTGGTTGGAAGTTTCGTACATGTAAGCGGTTTTTTACACACCGTTCGGCGCGGTAGGGCCGCCGTCGATCGCTTTCATTGGGGAAATGGTTGCTGCAGAATGCGGAGATATTGAACGGAGTTCACCATGGTCCCCAATGTATGCAAATGGAGTCTTTTGGCTTCTGCGGCCTGTCTGGTGCTGGGGGCATGTGCCTCGTTGCCAGCGTCGGTAGAGGCTTTGCCCTGGAAGGATCTGTGGGGCGACCGGGGCGCGCAGGTCCTGGCGCGGGACTATGCCAAGTGTGAAGAGGTGGTAGAGCAGCGCCGCGGTCTGTTGGCGGGCTGTATGGCGGCCAGAGGCTGGTCCGTCAACTGATCAGGCCAGGACCGATAGGCCAAAAAAAAGCGCGCCCTTTCGGACGCGCCTTTCTCACAAAACTTTGCTTGTGTAACGCTATGGATTAGCGGATCACGGCAATGGTTTCGAGCTTGCCACCACGCACGGTCTTCAATGTCAAAGCGCCGTTCTTGATGTCGCCTTTTTCATCAAAGTTGATGGGGCCAGTCACGCCAGCGTAGTCTTTGGTAGCAGCCAAAACAGGCAGGTACTTGGCTGGGTCAGAAGAACCGGCCTTGACCATGGCAGCAACCATGACCTTCACGCTGTCATAAACGTACGGTGCATACACTTGCACGTCTGTCTTGAACTTGGCGTTGAAAGCAGCCTTGAATGTGTCCATTCCGGCTTTGGCTTCACCTTCGACACCACCGGCTTCAGCGCAGAAGACCTGGTCGTCAGCAATGGCGTCGCCACCGAGCTTGACCAGTTCTGTGGAGCAGATACCGTCGCCGCCCATGAACTTGGCTTTCACGCCGAGCGATTTCATTTGCTTGAGCATGGGGCCGGCAACGGCGTCCATACCGCCGAAGAACACGACATCAGGCTTCTTGCCCTTGATGGTGGTCAGGATGGAGTTGAAGTCGGTTGCCTTGTCGGTGGTGAATTCCTTGGCAACAACCTTGCCGCCAGCAGCTTCAACAGCCTTGGCAAACTCTTCTGCCACGCCTTGGCCGTATGCAGTACGGTCATCGATAACGGCAATGTTTTTGCCCTTGAGGGTAGCCACTGCGTACTTGCCCAAAGTGCCGCCCAACTGGGTGTCGTCAGCCACAACACGGAAAGCTGTCTTGAAGCCTTGGCGTGTGTACTTGGGGTTTGTAGCGGAAGGCGAGATTTGGGGAATGCCTGCGTCGCTGTAGAGCTTGGAAGCTGGAATGGTGGTACCAGAGTTCAAGTGACCGATAACACCGGCAACCTTGGCATCAACCAGCTTTTGGGCAACTGCGGTGCCTTGCTTCGGATCAGCGGCGTCATCTTCAGCCATCAGTTCCAGGGTCACCTTCTTGCCGTCGATCATCACGCCAGCGGCGTTCAACTCTTCAATGGCCATGCGGGCGCCATTTTCGTTGTCTTTACCCAAGTGGGCGATAGCACCGCTTGTGGGGCCAACGTGGCCAATCTTGACAACTGCGTTGGCAGGAGCAGCGGGAGCGGCAGAAGCGGCGGGCGCGGCAGGAGCAGCTGCCTCTTCCTTTTTGCCGCAGGCAACCAGCAATACTGCTGCGGCCACTACTGTCAAAGCACTTTTCACTCTCAATTGCATAATAACTCCATTGGTAAGAAGGTGTGGACACAAAGTGCCACTCCCTACACGATAGCGCATCTGAGAGGCCGTTTTCATAGGGATGCTACCAATATTGCATTTTTATTGAAATGGCTAATGAAATATTAGGGGCGCTAATTCTGAGCCGGAATGACCCGCGCACCGGTTCTGCCCGCAGGTGCACATTTTGTGGGCGCGCTTCACCGACATGGGGCGGGTAGCCACCGCACAACAGGCCTATTCCAGCAGCGTCGCCGCAAACGCGTGGATAGCGTCCACCTCGGTGGGCAGCGTGGTGTAGGGCAGTTCTTCCCGGTCCATCAGTTCCAGCATGCCGCGGTCGATGGCGCGGGCCTGCTCTTCATCCTGAAAACGCCCAGTACGGATGTATTTGCGGTCCCCGCGGGTCACCACAATATTGACGTTGTTGCACTGCTTGTACCAGTCCAGTATGTGGGTGCGGGTCTTGGCGATGTCGCAGATGTTGTCCAGGTAGTTTTCGTTGTAATACAGCACCTGGGGCAGCGAACATTCGGTGATCAAAAACTGGATCTGCCCATCCAGCAGGCTCAGCATCTGGTACTGGCGCTGGGCGATGAAATACTGGTTCTTGAGCACTTCAAAGTTCTGCTGCCACACCAGAGACTTGGCAAAGTCGGGTATCACTTCTACCGTTTTTTCACGCAGCTTCAGGTACAGCACGATGGCCGATGTGATGACCGATTTCTCACATCCCGGGCCGCCTATGACGTTGATGACCTGCGTGGGGTAGAGCCGCATCTTGCTCTCGGGCAGGTGGTTGGCAACCGAGGTGTATTGGATCGTCATGGCGAAAGAGTCTCCTGGGGGGGGCGTTAAGCCGCCATCGTAGCGGTGTTACATCGCCTTGAACAGGTGGGCATAAAGTCGGCTGACAACAAACTTCTCTTTGAGCCCGCGCAGCGTGAGGGATGCCTTGCCGGCCTCGTCGCGGGTGACGCCTTCAATGGCCAGTGCCCGCACGATGGTGCCGCGGTGGATTTGCCAGAACACGGTGGTGTCGATCTGCTCCTGCAGTTCCTTGAGTGGTGTGCGTATCAGGTACTCACGCTCGGCGGTCAGCACACGCACGTATTTGTCAGCGGCTTCGAAGCACAACACATCGGCCACAGGCACCATGCGGATGCCATTGCCAACGCTGGCCTGTATGACGGTCAGGGGCGGTGCGGGTGTGGTGGGCACCGGTGGCGCAGCGGTGGGGCTGGCCAGCAAGCCACGCAGTTGACCCAGAGTTGCTTCAAAATCGATAGCAGACTGTTCAGGTTTGGCGAGGGCTAGCTGCAGTTTTTCAATGGTCTTCTGCAGGCGGACGGCTTGCACGGGCTTGAGCAGGTAGTCCATGGCCTGGGCCTCAAAGGCCTGCACGGCGTACTGGTCGTACGCCGTCACAAAGACCAGCTGTGGAAAAGGGCGCGCGCCGGGGCTGGCGGTGGGCCACTGCTCCGCCAGCTCGGTGGCGGCTTCCAGACCACTCATGCCGGGCATGCGGATGTCAAAGAACAACACGTCGGGTTGCAGGGCCAGGGCCTGGCGCACGGCACTGGCACCGTCACCCACCGTGGCCACCACCTGGAGTGCGGGCCAGGCTCGTGCCAGCTCGGCTTGCAGGGACTGGGCCAGCAGGTGTTCGTCTTCGGCGATCAGGGCGGTGGTTGCAGGCGATGTCGTCATGGCTCAGACCTTGGGGGCGGCAGGCAGTGGCAGATGCAGCAGCGTCGTCGCACCGTGGCCGGGGGTGGATGTTTGTTCTACATGGCCTTGTGTTTCGTAGGCGGCGGCCAGGCGCTCGCGCACCTGGGCCAGGCCAAAACCGCTGGATGCGGGCGCCGTGGCATCGAAACCGACCCCGGTATCGGTCACCTCAAGGCTGAGCATGTTGTTGTCCGCGCGCCGGGCCCGCACGGTGATGGTCCCGCCATCCACCTTGGGCTCCAGGCCGTGTTTGATGCTGTTCTCCACCAGCGGTTGCAGCAGCAATGCGGGCACGTTCTCTTCGGCCAGGTCGGCGGGCAAATCCAGCACGTAGTGCAGCCGCGGGCCCATGCGCACGGCCATCAGCTCCAGGTAGTCGCGCAGGCGGTCAAATTCCAGCCGCAGGGCGTGGTTGCTGGCACGTGATGCACTCAGCGTGGCGCGCAGGTAGGCCACCATGCGGTCCAGCATCTCCTGTGCGCGCTGCGGGTCCATGGCGATCAACACGCGCAGGTTGGCCAGCGTGTTGAACAACATGTGGGGTTCGAGCTGCGTTTCCAGCAGCTTGAGGCGTGATTCGGACGCCAGGTGTTTGGCCTCTGCAACCTTCTGCTCCAGGTGGGCGTGTTTGCCCTTGCTGTAGAAGTAATGCGTAATGGAAATGCCGATGGCTATCGAAAACACGCCCGAGAGCATCAAGCCCTTGCGCGAGGCGTTAGCCCAGGTGGATCTGTCGAACCACCAGTCACCCAACGAGGTTCCCACTGCAAAACCCAGGCCAATAGCCACCAACGGAAACAAGATGCCCCAAAGACCACCAGGCCAACCGGATTCGCTATTGGGTGCCACGGCGTGGCGCCCGAAGTCGATCAGTGCCCAGGTGCTGCATCCAATGCCCAGCGAGTAGACCAGGGGACCTTCGTAGGAACGTTCAGGCCAGAGCGCGTACTGAATAGCGGCTATGCCCAGGCAAAAGGCCGCCGTTTGCAGGAAGGCCTGCAGCTTCTCAATCCAGAAGATTTTCATGGCTCGTTGCGCCGGTCTTGCGCGCGCTGCAGGCGCTCGCGCTCTTTGGCCACCATGCGTTCGCGCAAAGACCCTCCGGCACCCAGCAGCCAGACCGATACACCGTGCAATGCCAGGCCCAGCCCCCATCCCAGAAAGGGCGCGAGTGACCAGGGTCTACGGCCAAAACCGTATTGCGACAACGAAAACACAACGAGGTTGACAATGACAAACACGGCGGCATGGATAAACCAACCCAGCTTGGCGCCCGCACGCTTGCGCGCCAGGCGGTCGATGTCTTCTGCGCTCAGCGGGGTGTTGTAGGTGTGTTTGTCAGCCATGGAGGGATTGTCCTGCGAACACGTGGCGCTGGATCAGCGGTGAAATGCGGTAGCGGTCTTCGCCGTAGCTGGACCCCAGGTTCGCCAACACGGTGCGGATGGTGGGCAGCCCCACAGCATCGGCCCAGGCCAGCGGGCCCTTGGGGTAGTTCACACCCAGGCGCATGGCCGCGTCGGCAGCCTCGGGCGAACAGACGCCCTGGTAAACCGCGTCAGCCGCTTCATTGGCCAGCATGGCTACCGTGCGCATCACGGCCAGGCCGGGCACATCCGCCATGCGTGAGACCTGCAGCCCAGCGGCTTGCAGCAGGGCAATGGCAGCGCCCACCGCAACTTCCGCACATTGGGCGGCGCTGGCCAATGCCAGGCGGGTCGCGCTGCGGTAGTCCAGTGCCAGGTCGACCAGCACCACGTTGACCAGGCCAGTGTCTGCCGCGCGCTGGGTGGCCGTGCGGCCATCGGTGACAAAGAGCACCGCCCCATTGACCTGGGCCATGCGGCCATCGGCGGATGGCGTTGTGTCGAAAGGTATGCCGGCCTTGGTCAGGCGTTCGGCCAAGGCCTGGGCAGCCGCGGAGTCACCACACAGGGTGATGCTGTTTGGCGCAGCACGGGTTGCCTCGGTCTGGGGTGTGGGTTTGCTGGCACCTTCGCGGTAGTCAAAAAATCCGCGGCCGCTCTTCTTGCCCAGAAAACCGGCGTCCAGCAGCTCTTTCTGCACCAGAGAGGGCAGAAAACGCGGGTCGTTGTAGAAGGCGTTCCACACCGAGCAAGTGACGGCGTAGTTGACGTCGTGGCCAATCATGTCCATCAGCTCAAACGGCCCCATGCGAAAGCCACCGGCCTCGCGCATCACGGCGTCGAGGGTGGCGCAGTCGGCAGCACCTTCGGTCAGCAGACGCAGGGCTTCGCCGTAATAAGGGCGGGCGACGCGGTTGACGATAAAGCCGGGTGTGGACTTGGCATGCACCGCATTTTTTCCCCAGGCGGTTGCCGTGGCAAACAGCGTGGCGGCCACGGCTGGGTCGGTGGCCAGGCCAGAGACAATTTCCACCAGCGCCATTACCGGTGCCGGGTTGAAGAAATGCAGGCCGGCCAGCCGTTGGGGGCGCTTGAGCACAGCGCCAATGGCGGTGACCGAAATGGATGAGGTGTTGGTGCCGAAGATGCAGTCGTCGCCCACAATGCCTTCCAGCTCGGCGTACAGGCCTTGTTTGGCCTGCAGGTTTTCGACAATGGCTTCAATGACGAGGCTGGCGCCGCCCAGGTCAGACAGCTGTTGCGCTGCCACCAGGTTGGCACTGGCTTGGGCGGCACGCTCGGGCGTGAGTTTGCCTTTGTCGGCCATTTTGGCGATCTGAGCCTGGATGCTGCGGATGGCGTCTGCCGCGGCCCCAGGCCGGTTGTCCAGCAACTGCACGCGGTGGCCCGCTACCGCTGCCACCTGGGCTATGCCGGCCCCCATGGCACCGGCTCCTATGACGGCGATGGTGGAAGTGGTTGGCAGGGCTGCAGTCACGGTAAGCGTCCTTCTGTATCGGGTGTTGGGCGACGCAATGGTACTGGGTAACCGTGTGTGATTCAGGCCAGCAAAGTCTTTTGCGCGTCAGCCCGGGACTGGGCCAGTGCCACACGCCACAGCTGGGTGGCCCGGGCCAGAAACACGCCACTGAACGCGCCGTACAACATGCCAATGAACAGTGCAAAGCTGCTGTCATGTGCCAGGGCGGGCAGCATGGTGGTGCTGACACCTACGGTGTATTTGGTGAGGAAGATACCCATGAACAGGGTCATTGGCACCACGCTGCCGGGGACCTTGAAGCGGCGGCTGGCGGCGTCGTACTGGATCTGCGCGGCGCCGGCAGTTTGGAAGTACACGGCGAAGGCCACGGCTGCACCGACCACCCAGGTCAGCAGGGATTGGGGCGTATCGCCAAAGACCGATACCACGCCATACAGCGACAAGGCGGTCATGGCCAGCGGCACGAGTGTGGCGCGGTGTATGCCCACGGTGCGGGGGCGCATCTGGTTGATGCCCTGCCAAAGCAGAATGCCGAATACGATGAAAACCCAGTTGGGTGTGTGGGTCAGTATTTGCATCAGCATCAGCATGGTGGTTCTCCTGGGGGTTCGGGTTGGCGATGGCTGGACTTTGCCAGCGCCAAACCCGATGGAGAACCGCCTTGCGACGTTATCGCCTGTACGCGCCGCCAAGTGCCTTCAGGCGGTGCGAAATGCGCCCGCGCCAGGCGCTCCGGCAGTCTCTAGTACCGGACCAGGCTGCGGTAGACCAGCTTGGTATTGCCTTCGGCAGGTACGGTGACCTTCCAGACTGCGGTATTGCTGGAACCCTTGGTGTGCGGCTGGCTGCTGCTGAGCACTTGCCAGTCGCCGGGCATGGGTTCCTGCACGGTCACGACCACGGGTTCTTTCTTGGCGTTTTTCAGCACCACCTCGTAGGCGCTCTCAAACACATAGTTGTATTTGCTGGTGCCGCTGAGCTTCTTGAAGTCGGTCTGTTTCTTGTCAGCGGTCACGTCAAAGGCATCACCCAGCTTCAGGCGCACGGTCTCGTTCTTGGGTGTGTGGTCTACCCGGTCTTCACCGATGAACTGGGCGTTGCCCGCCTTGTCTTTCTTGTAGACGCGGATGATGCCTTTGGGCAGGGGCATGCCCAACTGTGCGGCTTCCTTGTTGTCAAACTCCACAAACACGCCGACCTTGATCTTCTGGCCCAAGTCGCCAGAACTGCTCTGGTAGTAGTAGTCATTGCCCTTGAGCAGCAGCTCTTTGCGCGCCGGTACGCCAGAGGCCGATAGCAGCGACACCTGTTTGGTCTGGTTCTCTGCAATGGTGGTGGGGCGGGTCAGGGTGTAAAGGTGGTATTCGAACAGGGACTCTTCGACCATGTCCCGGCGCTTTTCCATCGCGGGTGCGGCCGCCATGGTCATATTGCGCACGGCGCCTTGCATCACCGGGGTGACCTGGTTCACGTCCCCGGCCACCAATTGCAACTTGGCATTGCGGTAGGTGGCGCCGCTGGTGTTTGTCAGCGTGACCCATCCGGAGATGTCGAGCTTGTCTTCATTGGCGTTGAGTTCGACCACATAGTCGGCCTTCCAGGCCAGGCCGCCGGTCAGGTAGCTCAGCTCCAGGTCTTGCTGCTGGGCACCAGCATTGTCCAGCGCCATGACCAGGGTGGGGCGGTCGCGCAGGTTGGCGGGCACGTCGCTGTAGATGATGCGCCCGGGGATGCCGGTCTCGATGCGGTCGCCAATCTTCAGCACCACCCCGCTGTTGGCCGACAGCACCTGGGCCTGCTCGGTGGTCTCTTGCCCGGTAGCGACATTGGTGCGGATGATGCTGACGCTGCGGCCTACATACTTTTCCAGCAGCTTTTGCGGGGTCAGCAGGTCAAAGTCAAAATTTTGCTCCAGCACCGACACACTGCCTGGCGCGCTGGTGCTGCGCAGGAGCGCGGTCTCGGGCCGCATGCGGGCGCTGACATCGCGGAATGCCAGGCTGGTCGCGCCGCGCTTGAGTTGTATCTTGCGCTGGTCTTTGACCAGGGCCAGGTTTTCGTTGTAGATGGTGACGGCCACTTCCTGCTGGTCGGCCAGTGTGCTGCGCTGCTCTTCCGTCTGGGCATGGGCCAAGCTGGTGGCGCCGGCGATGAGGGTCAGCGTGAAGAAGGAGGCGCAAAGGGTTCTGTGCATAAGGGTTTTCTGTCCATGTGGGTAGTGGAGAATAGGGCTTCGACTGTATGCCAAGCCTTGCTGCGGTGCAATTGACTTTGTAACTGCTATTAATATGTGAGCATACAAGGTATATTTCTCGGGGCTGCAGCCACGTTTTACTTAAGGAGTTGTGTTGGATATTGCATTGCTGATCAAAGCCGCGGTCATGGGAGTTGTAGAGGGCTTTACAGAATTTTTACCTATTTCCAGCACCGGACACTTGATCCTGGCCGGCGAACTGCTGAATTTTCTTGACCACGACAAGCGCCAGGTGTTTGAAATCTCCATTCAGACCGGTGCCATCTTTGCCGTGATCCTGGTGTACTGGCAAAAGATCCGTTCCACGGTACTTGCGCTGCCCACGCAAGTGCAGGCCCAGAAGTTTGCGCTGAATGTTTTGATTGGTTTCCTGCCCGCCGTGGTGTTGGGGCTGCTGTTTGGCAAGGTGATCAAGGCCCACCTGTTTACGCCGGTGGTGGTGGCGACTACCTTTATCGTGGGTGGTTTCATCATCCTGTGGGCCGAGAAACGCCAGGCAGCCGGTGGCACTGCGGTGCGGGTGCAAGAGGCCGACGACATGGACTGGAAAGACGCGCTGAAAGTGGGCCTGGTGCAGTGCCTGGCCATGGTGCCGGGTACCAGCCGCAGCGGTGCCACGATTATTGGTGGCATGTTGCTGGGACTGTCGCGCAAGGCTGCAACTGATTTTTCGTTTTACCTGGCCATTCCCACACTGGTGGGGGCGGGCGCGTACAGCCTGTACAAAGACCGCGCCTTGCTCAGCATGGCCGACGTGCCGCTGTTTGCGGTGGGGTTGGTCATGTCTTTCCTGAGCGCCTGGGTGTGTGTGCGCTGGCTGCTGCGTTTTATTGCCACGCACAGTTTTGTAGGCTTTGCCTACTACCGGATTGTCTTTGGCATCGTGGTGCTGGCCACCGCCTGGACCGGCACGGTGAACTGGGCTGCTTAGCCCCGGCTGACCGCCAATATTCCGCTGCTACTGTCTTGCGGTTTGTGTGGGTCCGCGCCCGCCAGTGCCGCCACGGTGTGTGAGGACTCGGTCAGCAGATTGCCATTGGCGTCGAACTGGCGCAAGGCCTGTACCAACTGCTGGGTGGTCGCGCGGTCGCTGCCCGCCTGAGCGGTTTTCAGGGTGGTCGGCGCGTCGTCCAGGTCGTACCCGTCCAGCTTCCTGTGTTTGTTCCCAAAGGACGCCATTGCGTCCACCATGCCGGCCACGCCCTGTTGCAGTTCGGTCTGCTCTACGCTGAGCAGGGGCTGGGGTGCAGCCGCAGCAGGTGTGGCCTTGTCCTTGTCTGCCACAAACCAGACATCTGCCATGGTGTGGGTGCGCCCATCGTTGACCTGGTAACTGGAGACCAGGCCCACCGTGTTGCCGTTGTCCTTGATGGACGTTGACATGGCATTCAGGTTGAAGTTGACGATGCCCAGATCGGCCAGGGTGTGCAACTCGCCATGGGAGGTGAGGCCGTCCGAGTTGGTGTCGGTCCAGACCTTCAGGTTGGCAAAATTGATGTCGGCATTGGTGATCAAGCCGTCATGGTCGCTGTCAAGGTCGGACAGGGCCTCGTAGCCATTTTTTGCCTTCTGTCCATTGGACATCACGGTGGTGTCGCCAAACAACTCGGTGCCATCATTGATGCGGCCATCACTGTTGCGGTCCAGCACCAGGAAGCCGTCTCCCGGGTCTGTCCATCCGGTGCTGGAGGCCTCGCCGCTGGCAAACAGGTCAAAGTGCACGCCGGCGTGAATGCTTTGCGACAACACGTCGTTGTCGTTGAGGTCCAGAACCAGGGGCGTTCCGAAGTGCAGGGCCTGGAACTGCGGCACGCTCATGGCATTCATCTGCGGCGAGCTGAGCGCCTCCACCTGGAACGGTGTCAGGGCAAACACCTGGTCGGTGGACATGGCCACAATCTGGTCGGTATTGAAGCCCGAAATGGAGGCCGTCATCAGTGCGGCCAGGTCAGCCGTCTCCATCGCGACGATGTTGTCCGTGGTCAGCGCGTTGACCTGTGCTGACCTGAGCGCACCAAACTGCGTGGTGGTCAGTGCGATGACCTGGTCCGAGTTCAGGGCCGCAATGTCACGGGTTTCGATGGCTGCAATCTGCCGGGTGGCCAGCACACCAATCTGGTCGGTGGTCAGGGCGCCGACGGCATCGGTGCTCAGCGCCACGATGGCGGCGGTACTCAGGGCCGAGATATCGCCAGTCTCCAGGGCCTGTATCTGGTCGGTGGTCAGCGCAGCCACCTGGGCGGTCTTCAGCGCCGCCACCTGGTTGGAGGTGAGTGCAGCAATCTGGTGGGTCTGCAGTGCGCCAATGGCCAAGGTGTTAAGGGCCGCGATGGCGGCGGTGCTGAGTGCACCCACACCGGTGCCCAGCACAATGATCTGGTCCGTGGTCAGCGCCCCCATCTGGGCGGTGGACAACGCGCCAATCTGCGTGGTGCCCATGGCCAGGAACTGGTCGGTACTCAAAACCGCGATGTCGCGGGTTTCTATTGCAGCAATCTGCGTGCTGGACAGTGCCCCCACCTGGTCTGTGGTGATGGCGGTAAAGGCTGCTGTGCTCAGGGCCACAATGGCTGCGGTGCTCAGGGCGCCAATGTCAGCTGTCTCGATAGCGGCCAACTGGTCGCTGGACAGGGTGACCACCTGGCTGGTCTTCAAGGCGGCAACCTGTGATGACCCCAGCGCAATGATCTGGTCGGTAGAAAGTGCGGTAATGCCCGCCGTGGTGATAGCTGCCGTGGCCGCGGTGCCCAGTGCGGCGATGCCTGCGGTACCCAGGGCCAACACGTTGTCACTGCTCAATGCACCCACCTGCGACGTTTTCAGTGCACCCACCTGCGCCGTGCCCAGTGCACCCACCTGGTCGGTGTTCAGCACTGCAATGTCGCGTGTTTCTATGGCCGCTATCTGTTGTGTGGAAAACGCCCCTATCTGGTCAGTGCTCAGCACGCTGACGGACTGTGTGCTCAAGGCCACTACTTGTGCCGTGGTCAGTGCCTGCACCTGGTGGGTTGCCAGGGACGTTATCTGGTCGGTGTTCAGCAGCGCTACCGTTGCCGTGGGCAACGCAGCGATAGCGCCCGTCGTGAAGCTGGTCAGTGGCAGCCCGCCCGACAGGGTCAGGGTGGTCAATTGGTTGGGCGTCAGCGCGCTGATCTGGCCCGGCGTCATGGCAGTGACCTGTGTGGAGCTCAGCGCGGCCAGATCACGGGTTTCGATCGCCGCAATCTGCTGGGTGCCCAGCGCGACGATCTGGTCGGTGCTGAGTGCCACGAAGTCTGCCGTATTCAGCGCCACAATGGCTGCGGTGCCCAGGGCGGCTATGTGCGCGGCATTCAACGCAACGACCTGGTCGGTGGTGAGTACGGCGATATCCCGTGTTTCAATGGCCGCCACATGGTGGGTGCCCAATGCGGCAATCTGGTCTGTGGTCAGCGCGCTGATGGCGGCCGTGCTCAGCGCCACAATGGCTGCGGTACCCATAGCGGTGAGGTCGGTGACTTCAATGGCGGCTGCCTGGTTGCTCGTCAAGGCGGCAACCTGGCTGGTTTTTAGCGCTGCGATCTGGTCCGAACTGAGGCTGACGATCTGGTCGGTCGACAGGGCCGCAATCGCCGCCGTGCCAAAGCCCGTGATCGCAGCAGGATTGAGGGCAGCCAGGCCCACGGTTCCCAGCGTGTTGATGGCGGCGGTGCTCAAGGCCCCGACTTGTGTGGTGGTTAATGCACCCAGTTGTGCAGGGCTCAGCGCTGTGATCTGGTCGGTGGTCAACACCGCAACATCGCGCGATTCGATGGCGGCTACCTGGTCGGTCGTCAGTGCAACGATGTGGTCCAGCGTCAGCGCCTTCACGCCAGCCGTTGTAAGGGCCACCACCTGGTTGGTTGTCAGCGCAGCCACCTGGTCGGTCCCCAGCGCGGCAACCTGTGCTGTGCTCAGGCCGGCAATTGTGGCGGTGGACAGGGCGGCCACAGCGGCTGGTGACAAGTTGGGGATGGACAGCGCGCCGAAGCTGGTCAGCGCCGTCATCTGCGGGGCCGTGAGTGCACCGAGCTGGTCGGAGGTGAGGGCACCAACCTGAGCCGTGTCCCACACGACCAGGTCACGCGTCTCAATGGCGGCAATCTGGCTGGTGGCCAGGGCTGCAATCTGGGCGTTGGACAGTGCTACAAAGTCGGCCGTATTCAACGCCACGATGGCGGCGTTGCTCAGCGAGCCGATGTCGGCTGTCTCTATGGCCTGCACCTGGTCCGTGCTCAACACGGCAGCCTGTTGCGAGGTCAGTGCGCCAATTTGTGCCGGTGACAGCGCTGCAATCTGGGCGGGCGTCAGTGCGGCAATGGCGGCGGTGCTCAGGGCCGCAATACCCGATGTGGGCAATTGGGTGACCGACAGGCCGCCACTGGCGGTCAGCGCAGCCAGTTGTCCCGTGGTCAATGCTGCAATTTGTGTACTGGACAGGGCTGCGACCTGCGTGCTGGACAGGCCCACCAGGTCACGTGTTTCCAGGGCCGGAATCTGCCGGGTGGTCAGCGCTGCCAACTGCTCCGTACTGAGGGACGCCACGGCAGCCGTGCTCAGCGCCACGATGGCGCTGGTGCTCAGTGCCGCAATATCAGCTGTTTCAATGGCTGCGACCTGGCTGGTCGTCAGGGCATCAATTTGTGCAGTGGTCAATACTGCCACCTGGGCAGTGGTCAGGGCGGCAATCTGCGCGGTGGACAGGCTGGCAATGGTGGCCGTGCCCAGAGCGGCAATGGCTGCGGTGCTGAGTCCGCCCACACTGCTGGTGCCCAGTGCGGCGATGGCGCCTGAACCCATGGCGGCCAATTGGGCCGTTCCCAGAGCGGCGACCTGGTTGCTGGTCAGCGCCGCGATCTGGGTTGATGACAACACGGCGACGTCGCGTGTTTCAATGGCCGCCACCTGGCGTGTTGCCAGGGCGCGGATCTGGTTGGTGGTCAGCGCGGTGATATCTGCAGTGTTCAGCGCAACGATGCCTGCCGTGTTCAACGCAGCAAGATCCACGGTCTCGATGGCCACGACCTGGTTGGTGGTCAGCGCCGCGACCTGGCGGGTCGCCATCGCTGAAAACTGCTCGGTGGTCAACGCAACAATCTGGTTGGTCGACAGGGAGGCAATGGCATCCGTGCTCAAGGACGCCGTGGCTGCGGTGCTCAGTGCGCTGATGCCGCTGGTGCCCAGGGCTGCCACGTCGTCGGTGCCCAGCATGGCGACTTCGGCTGTTGTCAGGGCCCGGACTTGCGCGGTACCGAGTGCACCGATTTGCCCCGTGGTCAGAGCATTGATCTGCGCGGTTCCCAGGATGGCAACATCACGTGTCTCCAGCGCCGCCACCTGGTTGGTGAGCAACACACCCACGTCCGTGGTTTCAATGGCACGCACCTGGCCGGTGGTCAATGCGACGATCTGGTCCGTGGTCAGCGATTGGATCTGGTCCGAGCTGAGTCCCGCAATGGCGGCGGTGCTCAGCACCGCCACATCCACCAGCTCAAAAGCAGCGATCTGGCTGCTGCTCAGTACGGCGATTTGGGTGCTGGTCAGTGCGCTGACTTCGGCGGTGCTCAGGGCCGCAATCTCAGCCGGCGTCATGGCCGCCAATTGGGCGGTCGTCAAGGCCGAGACAGCGCTCGTCGGGGTGGTGGTCTGAGATGTGGGGGTTGGCGTGGAACCATCGATCTCGGGTTTGTCTTGCGCACGGTCCCGCTGGTTGACGTAAACGCCAACGGCTGCAAGAACGAATAGAAGTGCGAACACGGAGTGTCTGTGGTTGGTTAGCCTGGCCTGACTTCACGCACTGCTGAGAGGGAGCCCAGCACTGCGCCAGCCGTACTGAAAACTATAGTAGCGGCTTTATGGGATATCGGTCATTTTTTGGCGCCGCTAAAGGGCGCTGTAGACCAACTGTCCGGAAACCCAGCCTATTTATGGCTTTTAGGCCCCCGCGCTCACCCACTTCGTGTGGGTCGCTGCCCCCCGAGGGGGTTAACTCGCCCTGGGGCGGCCCGGCGGCGAGTTGTCCATATTGCGCAGTGTCGCCTCGATGGCGGCTGCGGTCGCAGCGGGTTTTTCCATCGGAAACAGGTGGCTGCCGTCCATCATCACGATGCGGCCTTTGGTGACCTTTTCGGTCATCGCCATGCCGACCTGCTTCATCTCGTGTGAGGCCAGGCCACCGATAAAGGCGACGGGGCACTTGACCGGGTGGCGGGCCAGCAGGCGCTCCAGGTTGTCTGGCAGTGTGTTGTAGAACTGGGTTTCCACGTCGCGGTCAAAACTCAGCACGCGTTTGCCATCCGCCTCCAGCGTGCCATGGGTCACGTAGTCCAACAGAACCGCATCGTCCCACTTGGCAAACGCCTTTTTGTGGCGGAAGTGCTCAAAGGCGGCTTCGACGGATGGCCAGGTGTTGCGGCGCTTCTGGCTCACCGCGCCGGGTGACATGGAGCCAAACATCTGCGTGGTTTTCATGACGCCCAAGGCAGTGGAGCGCCACCCGCCCACGATGGGGGAGTCCACCAGAACCACGCCCCGTGCCAGCTCGGGGGCACGGGCCGCCGCCATGAGACTCAGGAAACCACCCAGCGAGTGGCCAACCAGCCAGGCCGGTTCGCCGGTTTTGGCCGTCACGCCCCGTGCAAAGTCCAGCAGCTGCTGCACCACGTTGGGCCAGTTGTTGCTGACGGGATAACGCGGGTCGTGGCCGTATTTTTCAATGGCCTTGACGGTGAAGCCCCGGGAGCGCAGGTCTTTGAACAGGACCTTGTAGGTGCTGGCCGGGAAGCTGTTGGCGTGTGAAAAAATGATGGTGGTCATGGAGTAAGCGCCGCAGGGTCGCTTTTAGATCAATTTTTCTTGCGGTGTCGTGATCTTGCGAAGTGGCGCGCTGCGGGCCGAGCCCACCAGCAGCGGCACCATGGTCTGACCGCCATCCCACATGGGGTCTTCGATGCTGTCAAACACCTCACGCAGCTTCTGGCCCCAACTGTCATGCAGCATTTTGAAATAGGGGTTGTGTTCGTCGATACAGACAATGCGGTTGGACTGCAGCTGGTTGGCCTCATACACCACCATGTCCATGGGCAGGCCCACCGACAGGTTGGATTTGAGCGTGGAGTCCATGGACACCAACGCGCATTTGGCCGCCTCGTCCAGCGGCGTGTTGGGGGTGATGACACGGTCCAGTACCGGCTTGCCGTATTTGGATTCGCCGACCTGGAAGTAGGGCGTCTCGGGCGTGGCTTCTATGAAATTGCCGGCCGAATAGACCTGGAACAGGCGCATGCCTTCACCATTGATCTGGCCACCAAAGATCAGCGACACATTGAAGTCCACCCCGGCCTGCTGCAAGGACACCGCATCGCGGTCGTGCACGCGGCGTATGGCAGAGCCCAGCACACGCGCGGCGTCAAACATGCTCTTGGCGTTCCATATCGTGATGCCTTCATCGCCCTCGTTGTCTTTGAGGCGCTCCACTTGCAGGATCTCGCGCACGGACTGTGAAATGCTCAGGTTGCCGGCCGACAGCAGCACCATGAAACGGTCGCCGGGGCGCTCGTAGACGATCATTTTGCGGAAGGTGCTGATCTGGTCCAGTCCGGCATTGGTACGGGAGTCGGAGAGGAACACCAGTCCGGCGTTGAGTTTGATGGCTACGCAATAGGTCATGGGCGGTCCAGGCTGCTAGGGAAAATACCTAGAGTGTATCGGGGGCAGGTTGGTGCGAAGCAACTCAGTACCATCCAGTGTCGGAAATCCGGGGCACACCTACATGAAATTTTGGAAATTGCTGAGAACGATAGGCCTGTCAGGTTTGGTGAGCGTTCAACTCGCGTATGCGCAAGACGCTTCCGTTGCGGAGTTACGGGCTGAACTGGAGGCCATGTATGTTTCAGACCAAGCCCAGCGGCTGGAGATGCGGGCAGTGGCTCAAAAATTTGGGCACAACTCTGCCGAATACCATGCGCTATGGGCCACGCAACATGTTGCTGACGAAGCCAATATCAAACGGTTGGTTGACATTGTCGAAAGCTCCGGGTGGCCAAAACAATCGACGCTAGGCTGGAAGGCGGCGTCTGCAGCATTTTTGGTTTTGCAACACTCGACGCCAGCACATCAAAGGCGTTTTTTGCCAGTGGTGCGGGAGGCTGTCGCGCAAGGTGAGGTCCGGCCCAGTTCCCTAGCGCTATTGGAAGATCGTGTGTTGGTGGGGCAAGGAAAACCACAGATATATGGAAGCCAGCTGATCACCGATCCAACAACGGGCAAAAATAGCATTCAGCCCATCGCCGATGAAATGGATGTCGATAAACGACGTGCAGCTGTGGGACTGGAGCCGCTGGCCGAATACGCGAAGCGCTTCGGCGTGATCTACGAAGCGCCCAAACCATAGTCACTGAGCGCTGCGTGGCTTCAGCCCCCGCCGGCCAGCGCCTTCAACTGGTACAGCGCCTCCAGCGCCTCGCGCGGACTCAATGCATCCGGATTGATGGCTGCCAGCCGCATATCCAGTGCCGACGCCGCTACGGTTTCCGCAGCGGGTGGTGCAGCAAACAAATCCACTTGGGCCTGCGACTCCGTGGCCTGCAGTTCCAGCGCGTCCAGCGTGTGGCGCGCCTGGTTCAGCACGGCCGCCGGCATGCCGGCCAGGCGGGCGACCTGGATGCCGTAGCTCTTGCTGGCTGGCCCGCTCTGGATTTCGTGCAGGAAGACGATGTCACGGCCCGACTCGGTGGCGCTCACGTGTACGTTCAGCGCGCTGTGGTGGGTGGCGG
>JAZKDY010000166.1:0-26240 GCA_040387325.1 Pseudomonadota bacterium
AACCACAGCACCACGATCATCGAGAACGTGACCATGACCTGCATCAGCACGGACAACATGTTCTTGCTGCGGACCAGGCCGCCGTAGAACAGGGCCAGACCCGGGATGGTCATCAGGATGACCAGGATCGTGGAAACCATCATCCAGGCGGTGTCGCCCTTGTTGGGAACCGGTGCAGGCGCTGCAGCCGGAGCGGCTGCTTCGGCCGCGGCCGGGGCTGCAGCAGCGGGTGCTGCAACCTCAGCAGATGCGGTCACTGCAGGCGCGGAGGCGACGGGTGCCGCTGTTTGCGCCAGTGTGGCGGAGCCGGCTGTCAGCAGACCCCAACCCAGTGCGAGGGATACAAGTAGTTTTTTCATAGTGCTTCATTTCCTGTCTCGCCGGTGCGAATACGGACGACCTGCTCCAGGTCGTACACAAAGATCTTGCCGTCACCGATCTTGCCGGTGCGGGCCGCGCCTTCGATGGCCTCGATGACACGGTCGACCAAGGCGTCGTCAATGGCGGCTTCGATCTTGACCTTGGGCAAGAAATCCACCACATATTCCGCGCCGCGGTACAGCTCGGTGTGTCCCTTTTGCCGGCCGAAGCCCTTGACTTCGGTGACTGTGATGCCCTGCACGCCCATGCCGGACAAGGCTTCACGCACCTCATCGAGCTTGAACGGTTTAATGATCGCCGTTACGAGTTTCATACTGCTGTTTCCTTGAAGGGTGGACTGAATCAGAAGGTGTACTTCACGCCGACGGTGACGGCGTTTTTACCCAGGTTGTCAAACGTTCCGACTTTGTAGAAGACGTCTTTGGCATCGGTGGTGTAGGCTGCCAGCGATGCGGACAAGCCATTGCCGAAGTCTTTGCCCAGGGTCAGGGAGAAGTCGGTGTAGTCACCATTGCCACCCTGGTTGGGGATGGTCTGGCGGCCGACGTGAGGTGTCAGCGAGAAGCCGTTGCCCAGGTCAAAGGCGGCCGCCGCTTCGAGGTAGGATGCGCCCGAGCTGTTGGGGTTGGCAATGAAGTTGCCGGTGGAGTGGCTGTACTTGACGGTCACGACGCCAAAAGTCAGCGCGCCATACACTTCCGTCGTGTTGGCATTGACCAGCACGCGGTCAGCGGTATTGCCGGGGTATTGGTAAGTGATGACGCCCACGTCGAACGACAGGCCGGAGGTGATTTCACCCTTGAAGCCGCCATACAGATCGACTTCCAGTGTGCCTTCAGAGGCGCCCACGTAGTCCTTGATCCAGCTGACGTTGGAACCCCATGCACCGGCATAAAAACCGCTGGTGTGCGAAAAGTCCACGCCGCCCTGCAGGGCAGGCTTGAAAGAGGTCTGTGCCACGCTGCGGAAGCGGTAGTCGCTGACGACACCCACATTGAAGCTCAGGCTGGACGAAGGAGCTGCAGCAGGCGCCGCAGCGGGTGCTGCGGTTTGCGCCATGGCGGTGGTGCCAAGCATGGCAGCAGTTGCAAGAACGAGGATGGATTTGGTTTGAAAGCGCATGGGTGAGTCCTGGTAGGTTGCGGGATGTACCACCTAAGCAGGATGCATGCCATTGCTTTTTTCTGCGCCAACCCTGTAAATACGTCCACCACAATTCACCCAAGGCGTTATGCTGGCTGTACGAATAAACAGTTGCCGTGTGGTGAATGCACCCATTTGGGGATAAATCATAACGGTGCGCACTACTTTGGGAGATCGTGAAATGGGCTTATCTTTGGTGCAAAGCCGGGCGTTGCGGGGGCTGGACGCGGCCCGGGTCACGGTAGAGGTGCATCTGGCCAATGGCCTGCCCAGTTTCACGCTGGTCGGTTTGGCCGATGTGGAGGTCAAGGAAGCCCGGGAACGGGTACGCTGCGCCATCCAGAACGCCGGACTGACGTTCCCCCATAACCAAAGAATCACCGTGAACCTGGCGCCCGCGGATCTGCCCAAGGATTCAGGCCGGCTCGACCTGCCCATCGCGCTGGGCATTCTGGCGGCCAGCGGGCAGATTGACGGCACGCAGCTCGCCCAATATGAGTTTGCCGGTGAGCTGTCGCTGACCGGCGCCCTGCACCCGGTCCGTGGTGCGTTGGCCATGGCCTTGGCCCTGCACACCGGCAAGGTGGCCACCCGCCTCGTGCTGCCACCGGGCAATGCCGAAGAGGCGGCCCTTGTGCCGGGCTCCGAGGTCTACCGGGCGCGGCATCTGCTGGATGTGGTGCGGCAGTTTGTGCCTGCCGGTGCTACGCTGGATGCTTTGGCGGCGAACGACATTGCACCGGCGGACGACGGCTGGGTGCGGATAGTCCCCGACCTGTTGCAGGCCCGCGTGGGCAACTGGCCGGATATGGCGGATGTGAAAGGCCAAGCGGGTGCCAAACGTGCGCTGGAGATTGCCGCGGCCGGCGGCCACAGCGCCTTGCTGGTCGGGCCACCAGGTTCGGGCAAGTCCATGCTGGCGCAGCGTTTTGCCGGGCTGTTGCCGCCCATGTCCTGTGACGAGGCGCTGCAAAGTGCCGCCATCGGCAGCCTCAGTGGCCGCTTCGCCATCGCCAACTGGGGCGTGCGCCCAACCTGCAGCCCGCACCATTCGGCCAGTGCCGTGGCGCTCGTGGGCGGGGGATCACCCCCGCGTCCGGGTGAAGTGTCGCTGGCCCATAACGGGGTGCTTTTTTTGGATGAAATGCCCGAGTTCCAGCGGGCCGCGCTGGAGGCCCTGCGCGAGCCGCTGGAGACCGGTTGCATCACCATTTCACGCGCCGCGCAACGCGCAGAGTTCCCGGCTCGCTTCCAGCTCATCGGTGCCATGAACCCCTGCCCCTGTGGTTACCTGGGCTCCAGTGCACACCAGTGCCGCTGCACACCCGACCAGATCCACCGCTACCAGGCCAAGCTCAGCGGCCCACTGATGGACCGTATTGATTTGCATGTAGAGGTGCCCAACCTGGCACACGCCGATCTGCTGGGTGCGCCAGCGGGGGAATCCACCGACAGCATCCGCGCCCGCTGTGATGCGGCCCGGGCCCGGGCGGTGGAGCGCCAGGGCAGCAGCAACATGGCCTTGCAGGGCCAGGCCATCGACCAGCATGTGCAGCTGGATCCCGATGCGCTGAAGTTTCTGAATGTGGCGGCCAGCCGTCTGGGCTGGTCGGCGCGGGGCACCCACCGCGCCCTCAAGGTGGCCCGCACGATTGCGGACCTGGCGGGCGCGCAGCACACGCAGGTGGCGCACCTGGCCGAGGCCATGCAGTACCGGCGCAACCCCGGGTCGCTATAAAATACATAGCGCAATCATCATATTACTCGGGGGCTACAGGCCTAGAACGCTTAAGCTTTCTCGCTAAACCCGGTTAAACCCGGCTAGATACGGGCTGAACTGGCCAGCGGCCAGCGTTCGGTGATGTACTTGACCACGGCCTGTGCAGTGCCCATGCGCAGCTCCGGGTCCTTGTGCATCATGCGGTCCAGCAGGTCCTGCATGTCGCTGTGCTGTGGCGCCAGCCGGGGCGGCGGCGAGAACAAGTGCTGGGCCAACAGCACTTCCATCCGGTCGGCCGTATAGGGGCGCTGCCCGGTCAGCATCTCGTGGAAGATGACACCCAGGCAGTAGATGTCGCTGGCGGCGCTGACTGGCCGGCCGGCCGCCTGCTCGGGGCTCAGGTAATAGGGCGAACCCACGATCTCGCCATGCAGCGTATGGCCCATGGCATGGTCGGCGTGTTTGGCGATACCGAAATCGATCAGTGCAACGGTACCGTCCCGGCGCATCATCAGGTTGTCGGGCTTGACGTCGCGGTGCACGATGCCCCGGGCGTGGATCTGCGCCAAGGCCAGGGCCACCTGGACCGTGACGCCCAGTGCTTCGTGCTGGGTCAGGCCAGTGGCGATACGCTGTTTGATGTCACCCCTGACGAAATATTCCATCGACAAAAAGGCATGGGCGTCGGTGATGCCTTGGTCGAAGATGCGCGCCACATTGGGGTGGTCAATCTGGGCCAGCAGTGCGTATTCCTGCAAGAAGCGGTCCAATAACGCGCCATCGTCATTGATGGCCATGTCGAGCACCTTGAGCGCCAGTTCGCGCTCGTCGGACTCGCGCACGGCGAGAAAGACCTCCGACATGCCGCCACTGCCGATCTTGCGCAGGATGCGGTAACCCTTGACGGCAACCGGTGGCCGTTGTTTGGTGTTTGCCAGCGCGGTGCTCGCCAGCGAGGCTTTCAGCGTTGCGTCGGACTTGCTGGCCGCCTGGTGGCGTTTGAGGCGGGCGTTCACCGCCTCCAGCAGTTCGTCCCGCGAGAAGGGTTTGCCCAGGTAGTCATCGGCCCCCAGGTTCATGCCCTTGCGGCGGTCCGCGCGTTCGGTGCGGGCGGAGAGAAAGATCAGCGGAATGCCAGCCGTCAGCGGGTCGGCGCGCAGCAGTTCCAGCAGGCCCAGGCCGTCCAGCTCGGGCATCATGACGTCGGACAGCACCAGCTCCGGCAGGTGCTCACGCGCCAGGGCCAGCGCGATGCGGCCATTGCTGGCTTCGACCACGTCAAAGCCCTCCATGCGCAACAGCGACACGATGTTGTTGCGGATGGGGGTTTCGTCTTCGGCGACCAGAATCTTCACGCAAATTCCCTATCAGTCATAGCGCGCACCATACCACCGGGCGTGGCCTGGCAAGAAGTGATTATTGCTCGCGTATCAGCACGCCGGTCTGGCGCAAGTAGGCCAGAATTTCCTTGCTGATCGGGCCCACGGCACGGGCCTTGTCGGCCATCTCGGCCGCACTGGTGGTTTTGCCCAAGGCTGCCAGCGAAACCGCAGTGCCCAGCAGCCAACGCTGTTCGTCCGGGCGCGACTGCAGGGCCATCATGTAGGCATGTACGCTGTCCTGGTGGCGGCCCAGGCGCTGGGCTGCGTTGGCGCGTATCGCCCACAGATCCGGCGGGTTACCCAGCAGGGGCTCCAGCCGGGTGAGCATTTCCCACACCGCGCCAAAGCGGGCCTCCGCCAGTTGCATGCGCGCCATTTCACGCACCAGCGGCAGCAGCATGGCAGCGCCTGTAGTCCCTTGTGCCCCAGCCTTGGCGCCACGTTCGGCAGCGGCAATGGACTGTTGCATCAGGTCCATGGCCGCATCCCGCGAACCGTTGCTCCACAACGTCTGGGCCTGCGCCAGGGCGTCACCACCGGCCTGTTGCTGGCGCTGCAGGATGGGGGTGCTGTCGCCCGACGGGTTGGACGCCGCTGCGGTACTTGTCCTGGAAGTAGCCGTGCGTGTATTTGCACGCTCGGTTGGTGCGGCCGGTAGCGGGGCTGGGGCGGCCACGGTGGCGGGCGCGGCCGTGGCAACGGGCGGAATGGCCACGGCGGCTGGCGCCGGTGCGGCCAACAGGGCATCGATCGCCTTGCGGGCCGACAGGCTCGACTCCATGCGCAAAATCATGGAGGCAACCGAGGGTTCGGACACGCCCTCTCCACTGCTGGCACTGGCCGGCGGGGCCGCGGCCATGGGTGACGACGCACCAATGGCGGCACCCACAGCGACACCCATAGCGGCGTTGGGTGCTGCGCTAGCGGCAACCACGGGCGCCGCCACTGCAATGGGTGGTGCACTGGCCACTTTGGCGGCAACCGGGGGCGCGTCTGCAAACTGTGACCACCACCACCAGCCCCCCAGCGCTGCGGCGGCAACCGCCAGCAAGCCGAGTGCCGCCCCGATCCGGGCGGTACGCCCTGCTGGCTGCTGGACACCCAGTGCACCCTTCCCCACGCTGGCCGTGCCCTGGCGCAGGGCGGCGGGGCCGGGAAGCACGGTGGCCGAGGGATTGGCGCGGTGGTCCAGATCACGCAGCATCTTGTTGATGACACTCACGGCTTGCTCCTGGCCGGGGTGCGCAATTCACTCTCGGAGAACGGGACCATTGCGGGTGCCTTGGCTGGCCAGGGCCACAGGCGGCGCCACCAGGGTGTTGGCGCGACGATGCCCGGCGTGTCGGCTACTGCCAGCCGCACGTGCGCGGCGCTGACACGGTGCACGTTTTCGCCATAGGCCAGCATCAGGCATTTGTGGGCCAGCACATTGATCAGCCGGGGCACGCCGCCACTGGCACGCGCAATGGCCTTGGCGGCATCCAACTCAAACACCCGCACGTCGGTATGGGCGTCGACTGCTGCAGTGGTCAGCCGGTGTGCCAGATAGACCGGTACCCTGTCGGCCTGCATGGGGCCCAAATATTCGCTGAAGGTGATGCGCTGCATCAGCTGCCGTATCTCGGGGCGTGCCAGCTTGGCATCCAGCTCGGGCTGGCCCAGAAGCACCAGTTGCAGCAGTTTGCGTTTCTCGGTTTCCAGGTTGGACAGCAGGCGCAGACTCTCTACCGTGCGCAGCGGAATGGCCTGGGCCTCGTCGATACACACCACCACCGACCGGCCTTCCTGGGCATGGTGCAGCAGGCAGTCGCGCAGCGCGTTGAGCACACTGTGGCGGCTGATGGGCGGTACCAGTTTGATGCTCAGCTCCAGCGCCAGGGCCATCAACAGGTCGTCTGGGCCCATGTCGGGGTTGGGAATGTAGGCGGTCACAAACTCGCCTTGCAGAGTCTTGAGCAACTGGCGGCACAACACCGTCTTGCCACAGCCCACTTCCCCGACTATTTTGAGAAATCCCTCACCACTGCGCAGCGCCACCAAGAGCGTGTTCAGTGCCGCCTGTGCGCTTTCGTGCGGATAAAAAAAAGACGAGTCCGGCGTAATCGAAAACGGGGCCTCACGCAGCGAAAAATGCCCCAGGTACATGGTCTTACGGTGTCCGTGCGGGTTCGACGTTGTAGGCAGCACCGTCCATGCGGATGACGCGGGCACGGCTGGCTTCCATATCGTCCAGCGCAGAACGGGTGCGCCGGGTCTGGGCTTCCCAGTCTTCGGCGTTGCGGATGATGGTGGGCTTGATCAGCACAACCAGTTCCTTCTTGCGACCCGAGTTGGCCTTGTTGCCCAGAATGGACGATAAAAAGGGCACATCGCCCGTGCCCGGCATGCCGGATGAGGTGCGGTTGGACTGGATTTGCATCAGCCCGCCGATGGCCACAATATTGCCATCCTGGATACGCACCATGGTGTCGGATTCATTAACCGCGCTGGATGCCAGTGGCAACTTGTAATTGCCAATCGTCCCCAGGTCCACCTGTTTGGTTTTTTCGGTCACCGTGGTCACCGAGGGGCGAACGTGCAGGGTGATGTTGTTGCCTTCGTCGATCTGGGGCGTCACATCCAGTGCGATGCCGGAGAAGAAAGGCGTCAACGTCAGCGTGGGCAGCGTCGGCGCCGTGGACGGACTGCTCGCCGTGCTGGACGTGGCGGCGGTGCCACCGGAAACGTTGGTCACAAAGTACTCGTCCGTACCCACTTTCAGCAACGCCTTCTGGTTGTTCATGGTGGCAATGCGCGGGCTGCTCAGGATCTGGATATCGCCACGTGTTTCCAGAAAACCCAACACCGCCTGAAAACCGTCGGTGGCCAAGGCCAGGCCAAACAAGCCGCCGGTGCCCACCGGCAGCGACAGGGTGTCTGCAACAGCGGGAGTGCCGGTGCGCGGGAAGCCGGGCACATTGGTGGTCACTTCATTGATCAACACGTTGTTGGTGGTTCCGCCGCCCACACTGCCCATGACACCGGTGTAGCGCCCGGCGTTGCGCAGGGCGGACCAGTCGATGCCGCTTTGGTAACCGTCGCGCAGCTCCACTTCGACAATCTTGGCCTCCAGCATGACCTGGCGTTCGACCGCAATCTGTGCGGCCTTCAGGAACTGGCTGACTTGGCGCAGCTCGTCTGGCATGGCGCGCACCGCCATGATGCCGGCCTGCGGGCTGACGATCACATTGCGGCCGGTTCCGGGGCCCACCAGGCCCTTGACGGCGTTGGTCAGTTCGGTCCAGAAATCTGTGCGTGAACTGGTGGTGACGCGGCTGTTTTCCTGTTGTTGGGAGGTGGCCCCGGCGCTGCTGGTGCCGCCCTGAACCCCATTGTTGGTGCCCGTGTTGCCGGCGTTGTTGTTGGTACCACTGGAGCCGGATGTCACGCGCAATTCACTGGTACCCACACGCAGGGCATGCGGGTAGTTGATGGTGAACACCCGCGTTTGCAACGTGGGTGCATAGACCACGATGCGCCGCCCTTCAATCTTGAAGTCGTAACCATACACATCACGAATGGCTTCCAGTGCTTCAGTCACCGTCACACCACGCAAGGTGACCGACAGGGTGCCAGACACGTCGGGGTGCATCAGCATGCTGTAACGCGTATCTGCCACGATGGCCAAAAACACCTCCCGGGCCTGTGCGTTGTTCACCAGCAAATCGAGTCTGGGCTCTGCTGGGGCAGGCATGGCCTTGGGCGCGGGCTCTGCCAATGCATCACTCACCTGTGTGGGGACCACCGCAGATGGTCTGGCGGGTGCGTTTGCAACGGCAAGTTCAGCGCGCACGGCCTCTGCCACATCGGGTGTGCGCAAAGGCCGGTCTGCCGCACAACCCGCGAGCAATCCTGCGATCAGCAGGGCACCGGGTGGAAACATCTTCGTCATGTTGGTGGCATTGGTAGTCATGTGCGTGAGCTTCACGGTTGGGTATCTTCGCACGGTGCGACTGGGGGCGGAGAAAGCTTTGCAGGTGCAGCGCAGGACGGCTTGTTGGCGACAGATTTGCGCTCAATGCCGGCAAAGCGCGGCGCTTTGATCAGGGAGAGGCCGTCATGGAACCAGACCTCTTTTTCAGTGATGCGTTCCACGCGCAGATTGCCCAGTTTGTCGCCCGGTGCATACAGGCGGGCGCCGACCATCAGGTAGGGTTTGTCGTCGCGAACCAGGACGGTCATGCCCTCAGTGCCCACAGGCGATGGGGAGGTTGCTCCGGATTCCCCGGGCGCAACGGTGGGGTCGCGTGTCGCTTCCTGCGCATTGGCCACCGCCATGTTGAACACCATGGCCAGCGCGAGACCAGGGACCGGCATGCTGCGTAAGAATTTCATGGAGGTGCCCCCACAACAAATACCTGCACCGTCATTTCCGGCGCCTGCTTGGTGGTCTTGAGTTGCAATGTTCCCCAGCGCAATGTGGGCAGCGCGTTTTCGAGCGTGCGCACATAACGCACCAGATCGGCGTAGCTACCCGCGACTGTCAATTCCAGACCGCGGCGTGACACCACTGCACCGGGCGCTTCCGCCTTGAGGGTTCCGGTGCTCAGCAGGGTGAGCCCCTCCTGGCGGCGCAGAAACTGCACCAGGGCATGCTCAATGGCCGGCCCACCTTCTGCCAGCGGTGCAACGGCATTGATCTCTTTATTGACAGCCTCCAGCCGCAGATTGGCGGCGGCAATGTCCTCGTACACCGCCTTGCTGGGGTCCTCGGTCTGGGATACCGCCCTGAGTTCGTCGCGCAGGCGCTGCAACTCGGTGGCCTGTATTTCAAACTGTTGCCGGGCCTGCTTTTGCGCCGTTTGTGCAGGTGTGAGCCACACCGTATCGGCCAGCGCCAGACAGCTGATGATGATGGCCAGAAACAGGAACACCCGTTCCCGCAACTGCATGGCGTCGATACGCAGCGCAAGTTGTTGCCATTGTTTCTTCATGGCCGGCTCCCCGGTGCGCTGGCTGTTGCCTGGGGGGCCTTGGCCGCAGGCAACTCACTCACCAGATTAAATGACCACACAGACCGTGCGGCGGGCGCGGGCACCACCGTGGCGGATGCGGCAGCACTGGGTACGGCGATGGCTGCGGCGGCGGCTTTTTCGACCTTGACGGTGGCCAGCTTCAGGCCCTGCATCAGCGGGCTGACGGACAGTTTGTCCACCCATTCGTTCAGGGCGGCAGGCTCCAGCGTAAAGCCACTGACTTCAAAACGTGCGCCATCCATCCGGACATCGTTGATCCACACCGGAGCCGGAATACTGCGCGCAACCCAGGTCAGGCGATCAGAATGGCCCCAACCCGGCCGGAACATGCCGTCCTGCAGGGCGTCGCGCAACTTTTCGCGCTGTTCAACGGCAGTGCGCCGCGCAGCCAGCTGCGCCAGCAGTGCCGGGTCTGCGGGTGCTGCGCTGTCCTTCCTGAGTTTGATGGCAGCTTTCAGACTATCCACCTCTGCAGTGTGCGTGGCGACCGATTGCTGGAACGACGCAGTGGCGCGGTCCAGGTTCCAGACCCAGACCCCGCACAGTGCAGTGCCAAGCAACAGAAACACGCCCAATGCAATGGCCATGGTGTGCGCCGAAAAGTAACGCTTTTGCGTTAGCAGTATCGGCGTACAAAGGTTGATTTGCTGGGGCATGGCGTTTGCGTCTGTGGCGGCGTCAGAGTTTGCGGGACTCCGTACGCAGGAGCACACCCAGAAGCGGCAAGCAGTACAGTCGATCGGCCGCAGCCATGGTTTGCAGACCCGGGAAACGGCTCTCCAGCTCCATGGCAGACACGGTCTGGCCCAATTCGCGGCTCAACCAGCTGGCCATTTCGCCCGAGCGTTCACCAGCGTAGACACGCAGACCACCCAAGGGCATGCTGGACCAGGTGCGGTCCCACAAATCCAGCGAGCGCTGCACCTCCACCAGGAAACGCTGCACGCGGTCGGCGTCTCCCACGTCGGCGGATGCACCGCCACCCACAGCCCCTCCGCCCGCATAGTCGGGCACATACTCACTGACAGGCGTAAACGCATCAACCGCGGTTTCTGCAATCGCATCTGCACCGGCGCCCCAGGGCATGGCCAGAAACCCCTCGGGCAAATCCAGACGGCGGGTGAAAAACAATTCGTCATTGGCGCTGATGGTCAGCACCGCCTGCTGTTCGTCTGAAATCAGCAGTGCAGCGTCTGCACGTTCCAGGCGGCCATCCTGCCTGGCCAGCGCGCTCTGCAAATTGCGTTGGGCGGTTTCCTGGATGTCGATGACCGGCACTTTCCAGTTCAGCGCATCGCCCAGGGCAATGACCTCGCGCACAACCTCATTTTTGGCAGCCACCACAAACAGGTGGTTGGGGCCTTTTTGTTGTCCGTCGCCCACCTGCATCACGTCCAGCGTGATGTCATCGATGTGCACGTTGACCATCTCGCGGATCTGGAAGCGCGCTGCGGCGCGCAATTCTTCGGGGGCCACCGGTGGCGCGTCTATCTGCAGCAACTGGTATTGCTCGGGGCGCAGCATGACATGTGCCAGTAAACCCTTGAGCCCCAGCGCCTGCAGGCGGCGCACAAAGTCTTCCATGCTGTCAGTACCCTGGCGCTCCACCCCCATTTGCTGCACTGCAAACTGGCCATCCGAACCCGCAGGCGCCCGCACATAGGCAAATGTGCCCGCCGACCACGACACGATGATCTGATCTTGTGAGGATTTACCTTGCCAGGGCCAGCGCATGCCTACGCGCGCTCCTGCGAGATGCGTGGCTGGTAAGGACGGATGGCTGCATTCATGGATGGTGGGTATCGCATGTAAAAGTCTGCTCTCATTTTAATAGCTACTGCTGCAATCATGTCACTGATTGACGGGCTTTTGCGCATTGTTTGGCAAATTCGACACCAATTTGCATCAATAGTTCTCACGGCGGTAGATCAGGGGGCTTTTGAATATCCCGAAAGTCGCCCGCCCCGGTGCCTTGCTCAGGTAGGACGGTGTGTTGATCAGGATGCTGGCACTGCCACTGGCCCCCTGGGACGATAGAACGATGTTTCGCACGCCCGCGGTCACAGGCTGGACATTTGGCGACACCACCGCCAGCCCCGGGGCCAGCCCGGTGATCGTGGTGGCGACCACGTTGCCACCTGCGGTGGAGAGATTGCTGTTGATGGAGGTGATGTTGTCGGTGGCACTTGTGACCCAGGACAGCCCCGCGCTGCCATGGAAATATTGCACCGTGACCGGAAAACTCAGTGGCAGTCGCTCCGAGCCATAAACGTTGGGCAGCTTGATGCGCCCGCTCACCACCTTGATGCCCCCTTCAACAGACAACGCGCCCCGCAACGACGATACCGAATCACCATCCTCCGCCCGAACAAAGACATCCGTCGGCACCGTGGGCGCCACCGCGAACGTAAATGTGGCGATACCCGGTGTCACGGTACTCACCCCATTGGCGAAGCCAGTCGCTGCGATGCCGCTGCTGGCCAGTGTTCCGCCCGGGGCCGCCACCGGGATCGCCGTACCCCCATTGGTGGCCACCGCACTCAGGGTCACCGCCTTGGCATAACTGCCGGCATAGTTGGTAGTATTCGCACCCGCGGCATTTTTTGCCGTCACCTGCACGGTGAAGTCCTGGCCGGAGTACAACATGCCGTTGGCACCCGTGGCATTGGCTGGGCAGGTGAGCAAGGGGCTGCCACTGGGGCAGGCCATCGGTTTGAGGAACGGTGCGGCACTCTCCTGCACGATCAATGTGTCCAGATGGTCAGGTATGAAGCGTCCAAAGCCCGAAGCCAGGGGAACGGCGGTACTGCCAAAGGAGCAGCCGTATTTGAAGCCCGTTTCGGTATTGGAAAAGTCTGCGGTGCAGTCATTGGGACTGTCTATGGCAGTGAAGGTGGAATCAAACACTGCATTGGTCGACAGGCCCAGTGTGCCCACTTCGCTGTAGGAAAAACTGACATTGGTTGCAATGCCCGTCAGCACGTTTGCAGCCGGGAAGGTACCCGTCAAAGTGCCCGCGTTGGGGCTACCCACCAGCAGGCTGGCATTGACCAGCGGCGTGCCGCTATATCCGGCTATTGCGGTGGCGCTCAGGCTGAAGGCAGCACCGGTCTTGAAGACGGGGGTTGAGGTTGCTGTGGAGTTGGTGGCGTTGCTGGTGACAGTAAAGCTGCTGGGGCGTACCGAAAAGCTGTCGGATGAACAACCCACCACGGTCGGTGTTGCGGTGGCGTCTGTCACCCGGCAGCGCAAATTGGCATACGCCTTGTTGACCGTCATTGCTGCCGTGTCCTTGATGCCCTGTTCGGTTGGCTGGTTGGCCTCCGTGAATATCAGCGTCTGGCTGACCGCCGGGCTGATAGGGGTGCGGTCCGCACAGGCGGTGGTGCCAGCCCCTTCGACCAATTCCACGGTCACGCTTTTGTCCATATCCGATGCGTATTGGGTCTCCACGGCATCTGCGGAGAGGTCAGCATTCGTGTCTTTCAAAGCCACCACTTTGAAGGTGAAAGCCGTTCCAGCCAGCTTGGTAAAGAGGCGTCCGGTGACCGGAGATACCGTACTTTGCACACAGTTGAAGCCAAACGGCGCAATGCACAAAAAGCTCCGGCTCGCGTCGCAGGTTGTTCCGGTGGTGTAGTCATTCACCACACAGGCCGACGCCGTGCCCGTGTGCTCGGTGATGGCACCTGACGCAGCATTGATGTTCAGTGCTTCGGTCACGTTGTTGCTCAGGCCAAACGTCACGGTGCTTTCGTTCGAAAACGTATAACTGGCCGTGCCCGCACCCGCTACCACGCTGTTGAGTACGCTGATGGCGCCACCCGGTATGTCAGACCAGGTCCCGCGGGCCGGCGTGGTACTGAGGTTCATGCTGGTACCCGCCAGCGTAAACAGGGCGTGGGTGGAGTCGTGCGCCTCGATGGTGATGCTGGCAGGTGTGCCGCAACTGGAGACCGCGCCGTTGTGCACGATGTGGAAATGGTCCAGCACGGTGCAGGTGGGTCGGGTCAGGTTCATGTCGGCCAGCGCCTGGGGTGCGCTGATTTCTACTGCGTAGATGTAGACCTCATCAATGCTGCCATTGGCACTTCGGGGTGTTCCGCCATTGGGTGTGACGCCCGACGTGCGGTTGTCCCCCACGTACACCGTGCTCAGCCCAGGCATCAGGCCATTGGTGGTGCCCCGTGTGGGGGCTCCGTTTTGCAACACGCCATCCAGGAATATCTGCAAAACCGTCTGGTTGGTGCCTGCGCGCATATTCCAGGCGATGCCGACGTGGTGCCAGGTGTTGGCAGCATAGGTTCGGGCGGGGGCCGTGGCGGTAACCGTGGCACCGACCGTGTCGCTCACGACAAAGGTAAGTGCGCCTGATGCCGACTTCATCAGAAAAAACGGTCGGTTGGCCACCGTGGTGGCGTCCAGCAGCATGGCGGCCGTGCCCCCTGCGTTCCAGGCCGTATTGGAGTTGAACCAGAAATCAATGGAACCCTGGTTGCTGGGGGTGATGGGTGTTGCCACCGCACCAATGACGGTGTTTGTGGTGTTGAGTGGAAAACTGCCACCCCGGCACAACTTGCCGCCCGGGAACAAACCAGGCGCCACACTAGCCGCCAGCCCGACACGTGAGGCATGCTCACTATTGCCCGATGTGTCTTTCACCTCCCCGGCTGTGCCTGTCCAGGCACCCTCGTCAAAGCGGTACTCCGCCCGCTTGCCGGTCAGCTGGTTGGCCGGGTACCACAACACGGCAGTGCCGACCGTGGTGTCAATGAAGTTCTGGTTGTTGGCGTACTGCGTGAAGTCGGTTGTGGTCAGCTGCACACCCACGGTGGCGCCCACACCGGTCGAGGATCCATTGGTGTACTGGAACTTGAAGTTGCCATTGACCCCCGGGGTGCTTTGGTACAGAACCACCTGGAAGCTGTAGCGTGTACCTGCATCGCCGTACAGGGCCACGTTGTTCCAGGTGATGACAAACCGCCGGGCGGGTGCAACGCCCAACATCTCGTACTTGACGTTGGCACCCGTGATGCCGCCTGCGGTGCCGGCAATGATGTCAATCCAGTACGGCAGCATCAGGTTTCTGGGTGTGGCACTCAGGGTGCACGGCGCGGTAGGGCCGGGGGTGCCAGCCCCCGTTATGGGCAGGGCTTGCGCGGAGTAATCCCGGTGGAAACCAGACACATCGGTCGGAAAGGCCAGGATGCCATTGGAGTACACCCGCACGCTGGAATAAGAGACACCGCCAAAGGTGAAGGTGAACCCTCCGGGGAAGGCAACGTCTGCCCAGTCATCATCCCCCTGTGGATATGCCGTGCAGGCTGGCGTTGCACCGCTGGCGTGCCAGGTAACGTTGGTGGCGCCTGCCGTGGGGGTGTCGTAAGCAAACACATCGTTGCGGTAGGCATAGGTCTGGGCCTGGGCCGCCTGGCTGGTGAACAGCAGGCCCGCGAATACGAGCATGAGGGCTTGTCTGATCAATGTAGCCATGGCGTATTCCAGTTATCTGTTGACGGCAATGCAGAATGCTATAAATATAATAGCGTATTGACTATATTGGACGGGGGCTTGAGGCATATTTCATGAAGTACATCGGGCGCTCAGAGCTCCAGGGACGCCGATACGCTGCGCTCCACAAATCCCACATTGCCTGCGGACCCTGCGGTGCTGGCCGTGGACGTCAGCCGCAAAATGGTGACCGTGGCAATGCCCTCGGTATAGGTTTGCCGGGTGCACCCGACCACAATCGTAAAGCCGGGAATGGGCTGGGGCGTCGAAGCCATGGGTGTGATACACGCGGCGACCGGTGCAGCCTGTGCGGTTGGAATGGCCCACTCCAGCCCGGTGCGCGCCGCCCAGTAGGCGCGTGAGCCCTGCAGATCTTGCGCGGAGTTGAGCTGCTGGGTGTTGGAGAAGCTCAGCATGAAGGCGCCAAACGCAGCCAGAATCAGCACCAGAAATACGGCGGCAACGGCGGCAAAGCCATCCTGGGGTGCAGGGCGCAGATGTGTCATGGCGTATTGTTCACATGCACTTCGTGGTAGATGCTGACCGCCTCACCCGCCGCGCTAAAGGTCAGTGACAGCTTGACCAGACCATTGCGCATGTCGGATGCGTCGTATGCAAAATTGCAAGTGGCCTGGGTGGCGATGACCGGCGTGGTACCGGCTACCGGTGCGGGGCACGACGGCGTATAGGCATAGTCCGCATTGCGGTACAAACGCCCCCCGCTACACATATATGACACTATCTTTTCGTTGCCCGGAATCACATGAAAACGTTTGCTGCCAGACTCCAGCGGGAACAATTTGCTGCTGATGGTCACAACGGCTTCCGATGCACCGTCGGCCACATTGGTCACCGCCGATGTGTTCTGCGCTGCATAGGCGTCGGAACCCGTGCCCACACCCAGGTTGTACACCGCAACCACATCGCGGTTCTGGATGCGCTGGTCGGGGGGCAGTGCGGCATTCAGACCCAGCATATTGAAGGCGGTGTCGGCCACATCGAAACGCAGGCCCGTGTTGTCGCTTGGTGATGGGACGATGTCCTCGGCACGGTAGCGCCCACCCATACGGGTCGGAATGAACTCGATGCACTGGTTGCCGCCCGTGCCCCCCAGGCGGATGCTGTTGGGCAAGGCCTTGCGGATGTCGCGTGCCATGCGGCGCACCGTGGTGTCGGCCACATCGGCAATACCCGCCCGGCGCGCCGTGTCGAAGTAGGCGTCGATAGGACTTTTCATGAACACGGCCACCGTGCCGCCAATAACACCCATGATCACAATCACCATGATCAATTCGACCAGGGTGAAGCCGGATTGGCGGCGGGGTTTGGGTTGTCGTGCAGCGGCCATGGTGTTAATACTGGGTGCGGAAGCCGGTCATGACAATGGCGTTGTTGCTGCCAGTGACGGTCACTGTGACTTGTTTGGCAGTTGCGCTACCCAGCGCTGCCGGCGCTGCCACCACAATGCTGACCGTATAGCTCCCCAGCGAGGTTGGCCAATCGGCGAAATCTGCCTTTGTTTTGCCGTTGTAGTCGTCCACAGCGTCATATTCGGCACGCCCACCAGGCTCCACTACGTTGGGCAGTCCATCCGGGTCGTTGTAGTCCTTTTGCAGGATCTCTTCCAAAATCGAGTCGGCCAGCGCCATGGCCTGTTTGCGCACCATGGGCTCAGCGCTGTCCTTCACCGTGTTGTTGGACACTGCCAGAATACCGGCCAGCCCGGCGCCCACCACCACGATGAAGATGATGACTTCGATCAGCGTGAAGCCGCGTTGGGTGTGTCTATTCATGGACATAACCGGTTGCGGATTCGATAGTGATGGTGCGGTTTACCCCCACCACCCGTATCGTTTGTGTTGCCTGGGGTGTACCTGTGCTGGTGATGGGCTGGCCCAGGCCATTGAAATTGAAATTCACCAGCGCGGGCGTGGTGCTGTAGGCCACCGGAGAGCCGGGTTTGGCCGACAGGGTCGCAGTGCCTTCAGGCCCGGTCAGTGCGCCCGCCGTTGTGCAATCAGATGTAGCCGGGTTCAGCGCAATGCTGAGGGAAAGCGAACTGCTGCTGGCAAAATTCACACACACCGTGCGCCGCTGGGCTATGGCTGTCTTTTGTGCGTAGCGCAGGTAGGCCATTGTCTGGTCATGGAACCCCCGTTCATACACATCGTTGCTGCTGAACATACGGGGTGCTGCGTAGACGGCCAGGATTCCCAGCATGACGATGACCATGATCAACTCGATCAGCGTGAAGCCGCGTACAGCGTACGCACCGGGCGCTTGGCGGGCTGGGCGTTTGGTTTGCATCGTGTTCACTCCGCAAGGTTTGGAGCGTTGGGCGCTGGATGGATTTCCCATTATCTTGTAACTATGCGTTTGCAGCTAAGTGTTCACCCTTGCACCAGGCCTGCCACATGCGGCGGTACAGGGCCTCCAGATCGCGGGTGAATTGTTCGGGCTGGCACAGTGGGCTGGCCTGCATGCGCGGGCGTATCTGGCTGCGCAACGCTGCCAGCCGAGTTGGATCGGTAGCCAGGGCCACGGCACCCGCCACATAGGCGTCAACGTTGGGGAAAGCCAGTTCGTCCGCCAAGCCAATATTGGCCAAAGCCGAATACGACTGGCGCGACACCACGGTGTTGCCCTCCAGCGTGACCACGGGCACACCCATCCACAAGGCCTCCAGCGTGGTCATGCCGCCGTTGAAGGGGAATGGGTCCAAGGCGATGTCCATATGCCCGTATTCCGCGAACATTTCATGGTGTGAAGACGTTCCGCGAAATTCCAGCCGTGCCGCATCGATGCCGCGCTGGGCAAAGCGTTCAGTGAACTGCTGGCAAACGCTGTCGTCGGCCAATGCGGCGGCTTTCAACAGCAGACGGCTCTCCGGCACTGCGTGAAGGATTTTCGCCCAGGCGTCCAGCACCTGGGGCGATGACTTGGGCAGCCGGTTGAAAGAGCCAAATGTCACATAGCCACTTTTTTGCATTGGCGGTGGTGCCACGTCGCCCGCGTAGCTGGGGATGCTGAAGCAAAAGCGTGTATGGGGTAAATGCAGCACCCGTTCGGCAAACAGCTGCCCGCCGCCTTCGGGGCTGGTGTGCGGGTCACTGATGAAGTAGTCCATGCTGGACATGCCGGTCGTGTTGAAGTAACCAATCCAGGTGGCCTGCACCGGTGCCGGGCGCAGTGCAAAGGCCGGCAAGCGGTGGTTACCCGTGTGCCCTGACAAATCCACCAGCACATCCACCTCTGCTTCCCGAATGCGATCGGCCAGTTCTTGTGGTGTCTCAAACACCACATCGGTCCAGGCATCCACGGCGTTGGTTATATCGGTGGTGGTGGCGTCTTTTTTCAGCCCTGCGGAGAAGCAGTGAAACGTAAAGTTTTCCTTGTTGTGCATGCGCAAAACGTCACGCAGCAGAAACCCCACCGGGTGGGCAGCGAAATCGGCAGAAACGTAGCCCACCTTCAGCTTGCGGTGCGGGTCGCGGTTGCGGCCATCAAATTGCGCAGTTACGGCCATCGGTGCCTCGTACTGGGCGGCCCATGCCAAATGGCGCTGAAAAACCGCTTCCCGAGAATGCTCAGGCAGGTAGTTCATTTCAAACAACACGTTGGACGCCATGGGCATCTGCTTTACGTCTTTTTCAGACACATCCGCGTAAATCTCCAGCGCCATACTCGGGTTGCCGGTTTCACTCAGGCACCCCGCCAGGGTCACTTTGGCGCGCAAGTCTTCCGGATAGGCCTCGATGGCCTTGCGACACAAGGCGATGGCTTTTTCCAGGTTACCGCACTCCTTGTGCGCAACGGCCAGCAAAATCAGGCGCTGGTTGGTCGCCCCTTTTTCTTCTATGCAGCGCTCCAGGTAGTCAACGACCAATTCCTGCTGCCCCGAAAACCCCTGCAAGGCCACCAGGCTGAAATGCGCCTCGGCATAATCCGGGCGAATATCCACGGCCTTTTGGTACTGGACAATAGATTCCTTGAGCTTGCCTTTGGCAAACAGTGCATTGCCCAGATTGCCATAGGGCTCGGGCCGTGTGGGGTAGTCTTGCACCAGACGTTCGGCCTCGGCATGCGCCTCGTCCAGTTGGCGCAGTTCAGTCAGTGCCGCCACACGGTTCACCCGTACTTCGTAGTAGTCTGGGTCCAGCGCCACTGCCTGGTCCAGCCAGGTCAAGGCTTCTGCAAAGTCATTGCGCGCCAGGTGCCACTCACCCAGATTGCCCAGCGTGCGCACATCTTTGGCGTCCAACTGGTGTGCATGTTGGTAATCGGCCAACGCCAGGTCATAGGACATGGCCAGCCGGTGGGCAATACCCCGCGTGCACCACAGCGCCGCATTCTTGGGCTGTTTTTCCAGTGCGGGCGCGATAGCGTTCAGTGCGGCCGCATGTTTTCCCAGGAGCAGGGCACGCTTGGCTGCTGCGTGCATGGCCTCCACATTTCCCCCCTGGGCCACGCGCGCCTCCAGCACAGCGGCAATGGATTGCAAGCCTTGTCTATCTAGCCAAGCGATGCACCAGCGACTGATGAAGCTGAACATAACGGCAGTGCTCAACCCACGAATGCATGGAGCACCATGGAGAAAAGGATCTGGCGCACCACATCCGGCGAATAGCCTGCGGCGATCAGACGGGGCTGCAGGCGGTAGGCCACAATTGCACGTCCCAACAGCCCCAGGCGGTACTGGGTACGCACTGCGCGAGCCTGTGTGTTGAACTGTTCCAGAGCCTGCGCCCACTCAGCCTTGCTGGGGGGCTTGTTCTTTTTGGGCTTGGGTACTACGGCCAGGAACGCAGATTCAAGAGTTTGCGTGGCGTCGGAATATCGGCTCAATGTGGTTTCCCCAAAAAAATTGGGTTGCTGAAAACTCAGCAACCCAGATCACCTGACCGCAAGGATCGACTCCTAGAGTCGAGCCAACTTGCTAGATGGCAATAGCGGTAAAGTTGGCAGTCACCGATGGAGTTACGTTGGAGTTGACCACGACGCAAGTCGTCCCAGTTGAGTTGGCGGCTGAAGGAGTAATGGTGTAGCCCGCTGGCATCCCACCCTGTACAAGATTGGCAACATCCGAGCAATTGGCCACAGCTGCCGTACCGGGCTTGGTGGTGCTGATGCTTCGTGCCGCGTAGTTGATGCTGGACGCAGCAGACAGGGCGCCCGCAACACCTTGGGTTGCAGCCGACACTGCATCGGACTTCAAATCAACAAACTTGGGCAGGGCGACTGCAGCCAGCACGCCCAAAATCACAATCACCATCACCAACTCAATCAGGGTAAAACCGCCTTGGTTTTGTTTCATAGTTGTCACCTTTTAATAGAGGAACAGTTTCTCGCTACAGGGAGCGAGGCCAACGACCGCTCGGATCGACGGTTACGCCCAAATTGTATGCCTAACATATCGTGTTGTGCGCGAAGTTTGAGCGGCAAACGTATGAATTAGTTCACGAAATTGCCATTTATCATGGCTTGTCCAGCGATCAAACGGCGTATGTCAAGGCAGGGTTTGACCAAACCACAGGTACTGGGTGTAAGGCACCAAACGGACTTCGGCAGTGGTCATGGCGACCCGAAACCAGACGGCGTCAGCCGCCTGGACTGGCTCTAGCCACTGTGGGAACAGCAGGCGGTAACCCACACAGCCGCATACCGGGTCATACACCCAGCTGCCGGGCGGGACCTTGTCGGCGTCCTGCATCGCCATCTCACCGGCGAAGTTGGGTGGTGGGGTCTGCAACAGGCGAAACGGATTTTTCTCAACGGGGGCTGAAGCACCGGTGGCCCGGATGTGGTGGGCCAATTGTTCGATCATCAGCGCCGCACGCAACTGCTCCAATGTGGACCAGACTGCCACCTTCTCACTCTGGCCCTGCACTTCCCGCAACTGGTTGCCAAAGACCCACAGCAAGGCCATCACCACCAGGGACAAAATACCCCACTCCCCCATGCGTCGGGTCCAGAAACGGCCATTCGGGGAATCCGTGGGTGAATCGGCCACCGTGTCGCCCTAGCCGCCGCCCTTGCCCATGGCCGCCTGGCCCAGGTTCCACAGCGGCAGGAACACACCCAGCGCCAGCAGCAAGACCAGGATGCCGATGATGGCCAGCAAGATGGGTTCGATGGCGGCGGACAAGCCCTTGATGTTGTAGTCGGTCTCGCGCTCGTACATGCTGGCAATCTCGAACAAAAGGTTGTCGAGCTCGCCCGTCTCTTCACCCACGTTGATCATCTGCAGCACGACCGGCGTGAAAACCCCGGTGGCTGCCGCGCAACGCGAAATGCTCTCGCCGCGCTCGATGCCATCGCGCATCTGCTCGATGCGGGCACCGATGTAGGCGTTGTCCACCGTCTGGGCCACAACGGTCAAGGCCTGCACCAGCGGCACACCGCTTTGGCTGGACAGCGCAAAGCTGCGGGCAAACCGTGCCAGCGTGGCCTTGAGGATGATCTCGCCAATGATGGGCAGTTTGAGCTTGCGGGAGTCCCAGCGGTAGCGTCCATTGGTGGTACGCACATAGCTGCGAATGGCAACAGCGGCGCCAATGCTTCCGGCAATCAGCAGCGGCCACCACTTGATCATCCAGGCAGAGAAGCCCAACAGTCCGCGGGTGATCAGCGGCAATTCGGCATTGAATCCCGCAAACACCTTGGCAAAGACCGGTATGACAAATACATTCAAAATCACAATGGCAATGACCATCGCAACCACAACAAAGATGGGGTAACGCGTGGCCTGTTTGATGCGCTCGCGCACGTCGCGCTCGAACTCCATGTGTTCGTTCAAGCGCAAAAAGACTTCGGTCAGGCGCCCGGTCATCTCGCCTACGCGGATCATGGAAATATAGAAACCACCAAACAGGTCCTGGTGGCGGGCCATGGCTGCGGACAGTTCACGCCCCTGGTCCAGGCTGGAGCGTATGTCTTTGAGCAGGTCCACCATTGCCGGTTTGGTGGACGATGCCTGCAGTCCCGAGAAGGCCCGCAGAATCGGCACCCCAGCCTTGTTCAGCGTGTACATCTGGCGCGAGAAGACCATCAGGTCTTCATCCACAATGGGTTTGCGGTTGAGTTTTTCCCACCAGCCATCGGTTTTTTCTTCGGCTTCTGCCTTGGCCAGCGCAATGTAGACCGGTGTGACACCGATCGACCGCAACTGGTCGGCCACACCGTTTTCGGTCATGGCGTCGAGCTTGCCGTCGACCGCTTCGCCCCGGTTGTTACGCCCCCGCCATTCAAAAATAGCCATGCTGGGTTAGCCCATGGACTCGTCCGAGTCGCCCACGTCAAAACCTACGCGCAGCGCCTCGGCCAACGAGGTGCGTCCCTGGCGCACCAACTCCAGCGCGTGGAAGGCCATGGTGTGGCCCTTCATGCGCTCGCGCGCCAGGCGCATGAAGCTGGCGGGGTCCGACGTGGAGGCCGCGTGTGTCAGCTCGGTGTCCATTTCCAGCAATTCGTAGACGCCCTGGCGCCCGGAATAACCCGTGCCATTACAGGCGGAGCAGCCAAGGCCACGTTTGGGCGACAGGCTGGTGCCGGGCGGCAGCATGGCTTCAAGCCAGGCATTTTCTTGCGGGGTTGGCGTTTGCGGGGCCGCACACTCCCGGCAATTGGTGCGCAACAGGCGCTGGGCAATAACGGCCTGCAGCGATGTGGACACCATAAATGCCGGAATGCCCATGTCCAGCAGGCGAAACGGCGTGCTCATGGCGTCGCGGGTGTGCAGGGTGGACAACACCAGGTGACCGGTGATGGCCGCGCGCATGCCGATCTCGGCGGTCTCGGCATCGCGCATTTCGCCCACCAGCACCACGTCCGGATCCTGGCGCAGCACGGAGCGCAGCACGCGGGCAAAAGTCAGCTCGATTTTTTCGTTGACCTGCACCTGGGTCAGGCCGGGCAGTCGGTATTCGATGGGGTCTTCGACAGTGATGACCTTGAGCTCGGCGGCGTTGATCTCGGCCAGCGCCGCATACAGCGTGGTGGTCTTGCCGGAGCCGGTAGGGCCTGTGACCAGCACCATGCCGGCGCTACGGCCCAGCACTTCACGAAAGCGTTTCAGCATGGCGTCGGGCATGCCAATGGTGTCCAGCCGGCGCATGCCGGCGCCCTGGTTGAGCAAACGCATCACGGCCGATTCGCCGTAGGCGGTGGGCAGCGTGGACAGACGCACGTCGATCGTGTTTTCCTTGATGCGCACGCTGAAGCGGCCGTCTTGCGGCAGACGTTTTTCGGAAATGTCCAGCCCCGCCATCAGTTTGAGACGCTGGGCCAGAGCTGCACCAATCCGTTTGTCGGCCTGGGTTTGCACTTGCAAGACGCCGTCCACCCGCACCCGCACCTGCAGACCGTCTTCTTGTGGCTCGATGTGCACATCGGACGCGCCCACCTGGGTGGCATCTTCAAACAGCGATTGCAGCAGGCGCACCACGGGCGCGCCTTCCAGGCCGACGGTGGCGGTGAGTTCGCCGAAGTCCACCGCATCGCCCAGGTCCTTTTCCAGCGCACGGGCCAGGCCGCTGATTTCTTCGGTGCGCCGGTACAGGCGATCAAACGCGGGCACCAGCCCGCTCTCTGGCACCGCGGCAATGCTGATGTTGCGCTTGAGGATGCGGCTGAGTTCGTCAAAGGCGAACAGGTCCAGTGGGTCGCCCAGCGCCACCAGCAGCGTGTCACCCTTGTCCTCCAGCACCAGGGCCTTGAATCGACGCGCAGCTGATTCGGGCAGCAGCTTGACCACATCGGCCCGGAACGGGAAGGTCTTGAGGTTGACAAAGGGAATGCGCAGCTGGCGCGCCAGGCCGTTGGCCAATAACTCTTCGGTGATGATGCCGGTCTCTATCAGCAGGCGGCCCATCTTCTTGCCAGTGGTGCGCTGCAGATCCAGGGTTTGTTGCAACTGCTCTTGTGAGATCAGGCGTTGCTGGACCAGCACGTCACCCAGACGCAGTTTTTCAGGACGGCCCGGTGCCGGGCGGGGTGCGTCCGGCGCGGGGGGTGCGCTTGCTGCCATGTTCATGCGCTGGTTCCTTGTGCGTGTAGGCAAAAATAATAGCACGCGGCGCAGGAAACACGCGTGTCAATCCCGCAGTGGCGCTAAAACTTGTGCTTGGCTCCACACCCGCTGACATGGTTGCGGCTGCTCGACATACACTGGTAAAACGCCCGTTTGGTGCCGGTGGCTCCGTCACAGTCGGTCAGTGAAATTTCGGACTTGGCCTGGCGCAGTTTGGCGGCCGTGGTGTCGTATTCGGCCTGGGTGATGTAGCCGTCCTTGGTGTTGCGCTGGCCCACTTCGATCATCAGGTCCAGCTGGTACCGCACGTTCTCGACGGCTTTCACGCAAGACAGTGCCTCGGTCTTGGGGTCCACCTGCTGCAGGCCTTTGACCAAACCATCACGCATGTCTTCAACCCCCTTGGGGATTTTTTTGGTGCCGTCAGCGTTGTACTGCGGCTTGGCAGCGGCGCCGCTGCCGCTGTTGTTGTTGCCGCCAAAACCGCTGCTGCTGTGCATCTTGACCGGCTCAGGCCCCTTTTCCGCGGCGGGCGGTTGTGAGCCGTAATGGACCTTGCCATTGGCATCGACCCATTTGTAGACCCCTTGCGCGTGCGCAGCGGGTGCCCCTGCGAACAGCAAGGCACCGGCCAGTGTGGCGGCCAAAACTGCGTGTGTCTTCGTCATCTTCAACATCCCGTTACCTCGGTTGTGTTCAGGTTAATGCCTACAAATTGGGGGCCAGCAGGCGCTGCAAGTCCGTCGCCTTCATCTGGCGGCGCTGCGCCAGGTCCTGCAACTGGTCATCGCTAATTTTGCCCACATTGAAATAACCGCTGTCCGGGTGGCCAATATAAAAGCCGCTGACACTGGCGGCCGGTGTCATGGCCAGGCTTTCCGTCACGCCCATGCCGATTTCCTCACACTGCAGCAGCGCAAACATGTTCTGCTTGACGCTGTGGTCCGGGCAGGCCGGGTAGCCGGGGGCGGGGCGAATGCCCTTGTATTTTTCGGCAATCAGGTCGCTTGCACCCAGCGCCTCCTGGGCCGCATAACCCCACAAATCGGTGCGCACGCGTTCGTGCAGGGCTTCGGCAAACGCCTCGGCCAACCGGTCGGCCAGCGACTTGAGCAGGATGGACGAGTAGTCGTCGTGCGCGGCCTCAAACGCCTGGGCGCGTTTATCGGCGCCAATGCCCGCGGTGACGGCAAACAGGCCGGCGTAGTCGGGAAGCACTTGGTCTTTTCGCCCTCCAGCCCCCGTGGATGTTGATTGATACGCTCCTGAATTAGTAGCGCTGCGCGGTGCAACAAAATCCGCCAGACAACGGCTGGGCATGGTCACGCCATCCACCACCGGCTTCTCGGTCTGCTGGCGCAGGCCGTACCAGGTCAGCACCCGCTCGGTGCGGGTCTCGTCCGCATAAAAGGCGATGTCATCCTCGTCCACGCTGTTGGCCGGGTAGAGCGCGACCACGCCATTGGCGGTCAACCAGCGGCCGTCCACAATCTTCTTCAGCATGGCCTGGGCGTCGGCATAGACGCGGCGCGCCTCGGTGCCGACCACGGCGTCATCCAGGATGGCGGGAAAGGGGCCTGCCAGATCCCAGGTCTGGAAGAACGGGCCCCAGTCGATGTACTTGGCCAGCTCGCCCAAATCGAAATTCTTGAATACGCGCCGGCCAAAGAACTTCGGCTTGGTGGCGGTGTAGCTGCTCCAGTCGACAGGCGTTTTGTTGGCCCGCGCCTTGTCCAGCGTCCACATCGGCGTCTGCTTTTTGTTGGCGTGCTGGGTGCGGACCCGTTCGTAATCGGCGCTCAGCTCCTCCAGGAATTGGCCGGACTGGTCGCTGAGCAGGCTTTGGGCCACGCCCACGCTGCGCGAGGCATCGGGCACGTAGACCACAGGGCCGTCGTAATGCGGCGCAATGCGCACGGCGGTATGCACGCGGCTGGTGGTGGCGCCGCCGATCAAGAGCGGAATCTTCTTGATGCGGAAGTAGTCGTCCTTCTGCATCTCGCCCGCCACGTACTGCATCTCTTCCAGGCTGGGCGTGATCAGGCCGGACAGGCCGATGA
>JAZKDY010000167.1:0-10464 GCA_040387325.1 Pseudomonadota bacterium
GGCCTGGGCGAAATGCAGACGCTGGCGCAGGGCGTGGGCGACCTCAAGCACCTGCTGACCAATGTCAAAACCCGCGGGATTTTTGGCGAGGCCCAATTGGCCAGCCTGCTGGAACAGGTGTTCGTGCCCGACCAGTACGCCATGCAGATTGCGACGCGCCCCGGCAGCAAGAACGTGGTCGACTTTGCCATCAAGCTGCCCGGCAAGTCTGATTCCGGCGCACCGCTGTGGCTGCCGATAGACGCCAAGTTCCCCAACGAGGATTACGAACGTTTGCTCGATGCGCAGGGCAGGGCGGACGTACTGGGTGCCGAGGCCGCGGGCAAGGCACTGGAGCTGCGCATACGGCTGGAGGCCAAGTCCATGGTCGAAAAATACGTGGAGCCGCCATACACCACCGACTTTGCGATTCTGTTTTTGCCGACCGAAGGCCTGTACGCCGAGGTGCTGCGCCGCCCCGGCCTGATGGAAAGCCTGCAGCGCGACCACCGTGTCACGCTGGCCGGGCCGACCACCTTGCTGGCGATGCTCAGCTCGCTGCAGATGGGCTTCCGAACGCTGGCACTGGAGAAACGCTCCAGTGAAGTCTGGCAGGTGTTGGGTGCCGTGAAGACGGAGTTTGGCAAGTTTGGTGATGTGCTGGCCAAGGTCAAGTCGCAAACCGAAACCGTGCTCAAAACCCTGGACAGTGCAGAGACCCGCAGCCGCGCCATGAGCCGTGTGCTGAAAAAGGTGGATGCCCTGCCCGACACGCAGACGCAGGCGCTGATTCCGTTCGACAAAGACTTTGACGGCGCCAATGGTGATGCGGACGTGGACGCCGACACCAGCGCATGAGTAGTGCCAGCCACGCTTCACCCTCCCGCGCCTGGGCTTTGGCCCGGCTGATACTCGGCCAGATCTTCCTGCACGGCAGCATGGCCGGCATGCGTATGGCCGCACCGCTGCTGGCACTGCGCGAAGGGTATAGCGCGTTGGCCGTGGGTGTGCTGCTGGCGCTGTTTTCACTGAGCCAGGTGTTTCTGGCAATCCCGGCCGGCCGGTATGCGGACCGGCACGGCCTGCTCAAACCGATGCGCATGGGGGTAATGGCCGCCATGCTGGGGGCAGGGCTGGCTGTGGTGGTTCCACGCTTTCCCATGTTGTGCGCCAGTGCGCTGCTGATGGGCGGCGCCACCGGCGTGGCCATTGTGGCCCTGCAGCGGCATGTGGGGCGGGCCGCGCAGGACACGACCGAACTCAAGCAGGTGTTCAGCTGGCTGGCCATTGGTCCCGCCATTTCGAATTTTCTGGGCCCGGTGGCCGCTGGTTTGCTGATCGACCATGCAGGCGTGTGGGTGGGCGGCACGGTCGGTGATACCAATGGTTTCAGGGCTGCGTTTTTACTGATGGCGCTGATGCCGCTGCTGACCTGGTTTTGGGTGCGCCATACGCAGGAATTGCCGCCGGTGGAGCAGTCCACTGGTTCCACGCAGGGCAAGGTCTGGGGCTTGCTGCGCGACCCGCAGATGCGGCGCCTGTTGATGGTCAACTGGTTGTTGTCGTCCTGCTGGGATGTACACACCTTTGTTGTGCCCATGCTGGGCCACGAGCGGGGCTTCAGTGCATCGGTCATCGGCACCATCCTGGGTTCGATGGCGGTGTCGGGTGCTGTCGTGCGGGTGGTCATGCCCCTGATGGCCGCGCACCTGCGTGAGTGGGTGGTGGTTACGGGCGCCATGGTTGCCACGGCGCTGCTGTTTGCCATTTACCCGCTGATGGTGTCCCCCTGGACCATGGGACTGTGCTCGGTGCTGCTGGGTCTGTCGCTGGGTTCGGTGCAGCCCATGATTTTGAGCACCTTGCACCAGATCACACCCCACGCATTGCATGGCCAGGCGATTGGGCTGCGGCTGATGACGCTGAACCTGTCCAGCGTGCTGATGCCCATGCTGTTTGGCACGGCGGGCCTGGTGGTCGGCGTGTCGGTGGTCTTCTGGACCGTGGGTTGCATGGTGGGCGCGGGCGCCCCCATGGCCTGGCGCCTGAGGCCCGTGGCCCCAGGCGACGACGGCCCCTAGGTCTTGTAAAACGCCTCGATCGCGTCCCAGGTTTCCTGCGGGTCGTCGGTGTACTGGAACAGGTTCAGGTCTTCCGGCGAGATTGCGCCTTCTTCCACCAGCACGTCCAGATTCAGCAGCCGTTTCCAGTATTCGGAGCCAAACAGGATGATGGGGATGGGCTTGGACTTTTTGGTCTGCACCAGCGTGATGACTTCAAACAATTCGTCCAGCGTGCCAAAACCGCCAGGGAAGGCCACCATGGCCTTGGCGCGCATCATGAAGTGCATTTTGCGCAGTGCAAAGTAGTGGAACTTGAAGCTCAGTGACGGGGTCAGGTAGGGGTTGCCGGACTGCTCGTGTGGCAGCGCAATGTTCAGCCCGACCGTGGGTGCCCCTACCTCAAAGGCACCGCGATTGGCGGCTTCCATGATGCCGGGGCCGCCACCGGTGCAGACATACAGGCGTTCGCGTTTGGGCATGGTCGCGCCGTGGCTGGCAACGATGCGGCCAAACGCACGGGCCTGCTCGTAGTAGTGGGCGTTGCGCAGATGGCGCTTGGCCAGTGCGATGGCGGGTGCATCGTTGTCCTGGAGCGCCTGCTCCATGATGCGCTGGGCATCGTCCATGGAGCTGAAGCGTGCGCTGCCAAAAACGACGATGGTGTTTTCAATCCCTTGCTCGAGTTGCGCCAGATCGGGCTTGAGCATTTCGAGTTGCATGCGGATGCCGCGGGTTTCGCGGCGCAGCAGGAATTCGGGGTCGGCAAAGGCCAGGCGGTAGGCGTCGGCTTCCAGTGGTGTGCCTGTGTCGGCGTGGGCTTTGAGGTCGCTCCAGGCATCGGCCAGACTGCGCGGGGAGGGTGGGTTCAGGGTATCCAAGTGGCTGTGTCCTAAGTTCATTTTGCGAAACGTCACAGGCCCGAGGTTACACCTGAATCCACCCTGCAGTGGGGATCAGTCAGCCGCCAACTTGAGCACCAGCTTGCCGTTGTTCGCACCAGTAAACAACATGTCAAAAGCCTTGGGGAAGTTGTCCAGGCCTTCGACCACGTCTTCACGCGTCTTGAGCTTGCCCGATGCGATCCAGCCTGCCATCACCATGGCGGCTTCCATAGCGCGGTCGTAATAGTCGGAGACAACGATGCCAGTCATCGTGGAGCGCGTTACCAGCAGCGACAGGTAGTTGGCCGGGCCTTTGACCGGGGTCGTGTTGTTGTACTGCGAGATAGCGCCGCAGATGACGATGCGGGCACCACGTGCCAGGCGGGTCAGCACGGCGTCCAGAATGTCGCCGCCCACATTGTCGAAGTACACATTCACGCCCTGGGGTGCATGCTTGGCCAATGCTGCGGCCACGTCTTCCGATTTGTAGTCGATGGCGGCGTCAAAGCCCAGCTCTTCGACCAGGTAGCGGCACTTGTCGGCGCCACCGGCGATGCCGATGACGCGTGCGCCCTTGATCTTGGCGATCTGGCCCACAACCATGCCGACAGCACCGGCGGCTCCGGAGACCACCACCGTGTCGCCAGCCTTGGGCTGGCCCACTTCCAGCAGGCCAAAGTAGCCGGTCATGCCAGGCATGCCCAAGGTGCTCAGGTAAACGGGCAGGGGTGCCAGCTTGGGATCGACCTTGGTCAGGCCCTGGCCGTTGGAATAGGCATAGTCCTGCACGCCCAGCAAACCGCTCACATGGTCGCCAACGGCGAACTTGGGGTTCTTGGAGGCGGTGACTCGGCCCACGGCGAGCGCACGCATGACTTCACCCAAGCCCACGGGCGGGATGTAAGAGGCCTTGCTCTCGTTCATCCAGCCGCGCATGGCGGGGTCCAGCGAGATGTACAGCACCTGGATGACCACTTCGCCATCGGCTGGGTCGCGCAGCGGCTCCTGGGTCTGGTTCCAGTCGCTGGCCTTGACGGTGCCGACGGGGCGGGCGGCGAGTTTGAACTGGTGGTTGACTGCAGTGCTCATGGTGATCTCCGGGGTGTGAAAACTGGGGTTTCTTTGGTTTCCAACGGGATTGCCGAAACCATGGACTGGAGTGTAGAAAGCAATAAGTTGGCTGAATAGACTATTGAATTGCATAATATTGTTGTCTATAGGGCAACAATATGGCAAAAAATACGATGAACCCACAACGCTTGGCCAACTTTTCGGCCATCGTGCAAGCCGGCAGCATCAGCAAGGCGGCCTTGGGGCTGGGCTGCGGCAAATCAGTGTTGTCACGCCAATTGGCCAAGCTGGAGGACGAGCTTGGCGCACGCCTGATCCAGCGATCCACCCGGCGCCTGACGCTGACCGAGATTGGTGAGCAGGTTTATGCCCAGGCCCAGCAGATTGACCGGGCGCTGTCCAATATCGAGCAGTTAACGGGTCAGTACCAAAGCGAGGTCAAGGGCCGGCTGCGCGTCAGTTGCCCCATGCCGCTGGGCCAGCGCCACCTGGTGCCGCTGCTGGTGGAGTTCACACAGCGCTACCCGCAGGTGGATATCGTGCTGTCGGTAGAAGACCGCATGGTGGACCTGATTGCCGAACACATCGATGTGGCGATACGCGTGGCGCACTTGGAGGATTCCACACTGGTGGCCCGCAAGCTGACTGACAGCTCACGCGTGCTGGTGGCTGCACCCAGCTACCTGGCGCGCCGCGGTACACCTGCCACGCCCGCAGATCTGGCCCAGCACGATTGCCTGGTCTATACCAGTGGCGCGCGCACGTATGACGAATGGGGCTTCATTCAGGACGGCCAGACTACGGTGGTCAAGGTGCAGGGCAAGGTCCAGATCAACGACGGCATGTCGCTGGCCGCAGCGGCCTGTGCGGGTGGCGGTCTCTCGCTGATGGACCGGTTGATCGTTGCGCCGGAGTTGGCGCGTGGAGAGTTGGTCGAGTTGTTGACCGATTACAGCTTGCGGCCCGGGCTGCCTGTGTATGTGGTGTACCCGGCGCGGCCATGGCTAGCTTTGAAGACGGCCACTTTTGTGGCGTTTCTACAAGAGCGGCTGTTTGCGCAGTGACAAATGAAAAAGGCTTCCGAAGAAGCCTTTTTTGAGAACCGAAAAGCTCTTAGACGCGTTTGCGGTATTCACCCGTACGGGTGTCGATTTCAACCTTGTCGCCCTGGGCCACAAAAATTGGCACGCCGATTTCGAAACCGGTGGCGATCTTGGCAGGCTTCAGAACCTTGCCCGATGTGTCGCCCTTGACGGCGGGTTCGGTCCAGGTGATTTCACGCACGACGCCCGTGGGCAGTTCGACGGAGATGGCCTTGCCGTCATAGAACACCACTTCGAGTTCCATGCCGTCTTCCAGGTAGTTCAGTGCGTCGCCCATGTTTTCGGCTTCGACTTCGTACTGGTTGAACTCGGCGTCCATGCACACATACATGGGATCGGCGAAGTAGGAGTAGGTGCAATCCTTCTTGTCCAGGATGACCTGGTCCATCTTGTCGTCGGCCTTGAACACAACTTCGGTACCGAAGTTGGCGATCAGGCTCTTGAGCTTCATGCGCACGGTGGCTGCATTGCGGCCGCCGCGGCTGTATTCGGTTTTCAGAACGACCATTGGGTCTTTGCCGTGCATGATGACGTTGCCGGCGCGGATTTCTTGTGCGATTTTCATGTGCTTTACGCGGTTGTCACTGTCAGCCTGTGCTGTCAGCGTGATATGCCGCACAAGGCGGCGAAGACGCCGTTTAATAACTGGCGGCGGAGCATGGTTTGCCTTCCGATTCTTCGAGGCAAATTCAGCAAAGCCTCGAATTTTACCGTTTTTTCAGCGTGAAGCTCAGCAATTGGGCGGCCAGGTCGTCCATTTGCAGCAGGCGTTGGCGGGTCTGTTGCACGGTTTGCGACCAGGATGGCAGGTCGATGGTGGGCAATGGCGCTGTGTCTGTGGGCGCGTGCTGCGCATTCCAGGCGTGGTGAAAGGCCCGCAGGCGGGGGCCGGCGTCCAGCATGTCGAGAAAGGCGTCCAGTTTGTGGACGTGGGCGGCGTCATCCTGCGGGTAAATCTGCCAGACCAGCGGTTTGCCGGCCCACAGGGCGCGCACGACCGAATCTTCGCCACGCACACAGTTCAGATCACAGGCCCACAGCAGGTGGTCGAAATCCTGCTGCGTCAGGGTGGGCAGGTAGGTGATGCGCAGCCGGTCCAAAACCGGTCCGTTTGCTATGGCCCCCTGCACGGCCGCACGGCCCCGCCCGGCGGCGACCAGCAGGCGGGTGGGGGTGGGCAGGGCGTCAAGCTGGGCCAGCAGTACGGGCAAGGCCGCAGGCTCATAACAAAACAGCGAGACCAGTGTTTCACCCGCCGTTGCGTCGATGCCCCATTGCGCCAGCCAGGCCGTGCGCTGCCCGCTGTTGGGGGCATCGTGCATGAATGCCTGCTGGCGTTGCAACAAGCCCGGTTCGCGCAGCAGGCCACCGGTGTGCCCAGTGAAGCCGGGGTAGAAGAAGTGTTTGGTCCAACCCTTGGCGGGGCCGCTCATGACTGGCGAGGGCAGGCCATGCGAGCGCTCCACAAACGATTCCGCGGACAGGTACTCCAGATTGATCCAGACCGGGTGGCTTACAAGAAACTGGCCTGTAGCCCCCGTCGGATATACATGGTGCGCTATGAATTCAGGAGCTATTTCGCAGCCGAACCCCTCAATCCATACATCAGCTGCGGGCAGGCTGGCCAGATAGGCAGTGTCATACGACAGGTTCCAGGGCAGCACCTGCACACCGGGCCAGCCTCCTTCCCGTGCGGCGGGGGCCATCCACTGCAGCGCCGACGCATCGTCCACCCACAGGCGCACACGGTGCCCGCGCGTGGCCAGGTCCGCGCACAGACGCCAGCACACGCCCAGGTCGCCAAAGTTGTCGATGACGCGGCAAAACACGTCCCACAGCAACGGGGGTTCTGCGGCGGCGTGCGGGGTCTGTTGCAGGCTTGCGGAAGAGGGCATGCACCGATTGTCCACGCCGGCCAAGGCAGCCCATGAAAAGAATGACAATAGCGGCCAATGACAGCCGAACCCCCTGCCAATCCTGTTACGCCCACACCTTCTGTGCATTCCGACGAGTTGCTGCGCGATGTGGCCTCGCTGCCATCCTTGCCCGGCGTGTACCGCTACTTTGATGCACAGGACCAGTTGTTGTATGTGGGCAAGGCCATCAGCCTGAAGAAGCGGGTGGCGAGTTATTTTCAAAAGAACCATGGCGGCACGCGCACCGGCCACATGGTCAGCAAAATTGTGCGCATGGAGACCACGGTGGTGCGCTCTGAAGCCGAAGCGCTGCTGCTGGAAAACAACCTCATCAAGACGCAGAATCCCAAGTACAACATCCTGTTCAGAGACGACAAGAGTTATCCGTATTTGAAAATGACCGGTGTGCCCGCGGCCCCGCAAGCCAGCACGTCACCGTTGGCCGCCAACTTTGCCCGTGTGTCCTATTACCGCGGCGGCGTGGAAAAAAAGCACCGCTACTTTGGCCCGTATCCCAGTGCCTGGGCCGTCAAGGAAGCGATCCTTCTGATGCAGAAAGTGTTCCGCCTGCGCACCTGTGAAGACCCGGTCTTCAGCAACCGCAGCCGGCCCTGTTTGCTGTACCAGATCAAACGCTGTTCGGCGCCCTGTGTAGGCCACATTTCAGCCCAGGACTATGCGGAGGATGTCGCCAACGCCGAGAAATTTCTGCGCGGTGACGCCAAAGAGGTCATGCGCCACCTGGAGTCCCGCATGATGGCGCACTCCGACAAGCTGGAATTTGAACAGGCCGCCGAACTGCGCAACCAGGTGGCCGCCCTGTCCAATGTGCTGCACCAGCAGGCCATGGACAACGTGGAAGACCGGGATGTGGACATCCTGGCGGTGAAGGTTCAGGGGGGCAAAGCCTGTGTCAACCTGGCCATGGTGCGTGGTGGGCGCCATCTGGGAGACCGGCCCTACTTTCCTGTCCACGTGGAGGATGCCGTGGGCCTGTCGGATGAGGCCGCCATGGAGTCCGAAACCGCAGCAGCCGCAGAGGAGGGCACGCTAGCCAATGCACCAGGCCGTGTTGAACGCGACTCGGTGGAGGTGCAGGTGCTTGAGGCGTTTTTGGCGCAGCATTACATCGGTGTCCCCATGCCGCCCACGCTGATCGTCAGCGACGCGGTGAGCAAAAGCCTGCTCAAGGCACTGTCGCAGCAGGTCGGATTCAAGGTCAACGCAATCCACCAGCCGCGCGAGCAGCGCCGCGCCTGGCTGGACATGGCACAGACCAATGCGGGCCTGCAGTTGGCGCGCCTGTTGGCCGAAGAGGGTTCGCAACAAGCCCGCACCCGCGCCCTGGCGGAGGCGCTGGATCTGACGCTGGATAACCTGGATACGCTGCGCGTGGAGTGTTTTGACATCTCCCATACGGCGGGTGAAGCGACGCAGGCCTCGTGTGTGGTGTTCCAGCACCACAAGATGCAGAACGCCGAGTACCGGCGCTTCAATATCGAAGGCATCACACCGGGCGATGATTACGCCGCGATGCGCCAGGTGCTGACCCGCCGTTACAGCAAGTTGGCGGAAGCTCTGAAAGAAGCCAAACACGCGGGCCAGACGCCGGCCGGTACTGGGCGCCTGCCGGACCTGGTTTTGGTGGACGGTGGCAAGGGCCAGGTGTCCATGGCACGTGAAGTGTTCGAGCAATTGGGGCTGGACTTGTCGTTGATCGTCGGTGTGGAAAAAGGTGAGGGTCGCAAGGTCGGGCTCGAAGAGCTTGTATTTGCCGATGGGCGTGACAAGGTTTACCTGGGCGCGGACTCGGCAGCCCTGATGCTGGTGGCGCAGATCCGCGACGAGGCGCACCGCTTCGCCATCACCGGCATGCGCGCCCAGCGCGCCAAAGTGCGGGTGGGTGGCGGCAAGCTGGAAGAAATTCCCGGTGTTGGCCCCAAGCGAAGGGCCAAGCTGTTGCAGCGTTTTGGGGGCGTGCGGGGTGTGGCACTGGCCAGTGTTGACGACATCGCAACAGTCGACGGCATCTCCAGGGAATTGGCGGAAGAAATCTACCGGGCCTTGCATTAGGCGTGCCACAATCAAATCATGTTTATGACCATACCAACCATCATGACGTGGACGCGGATCTTCGCGATTCCGCTGATTGTGGGCGTCTTTTATTTGCCCGACTCCATGGGGTCCGTGGCGGAGAAGAATCTGATTGCCACGGTCATGTTTGTGGTGTTTGCCGCCACCGACTGGCTCGACGGTTACCTGGCGCGCAAGCTCAACCAGACCTCATCTTTCGGGGCCTTCCTCGACCCGGTGGCTGACAAGTTTCTGGTCTGTGCCTGCGTGCTGGTGCTGGTGCATTTGCAGCGTGCCGATGTGTTTGTGGCACTCATCATCATCGGACGCGAAATTGCGATCTCGGCGCTGCGCGAATGGATGGCCCAGATTGGTGCATCCAAGAGTGTGGCTGTGCACATGATTGGCAAACTCAAAACCGTGGCACAAATGGTTGCAATTCCGTTTTTGCTGTTTGACGGCATGTTGTTTGGTGTGATCAACACCCATGTATGGGGCGTATGGCTGATCTGGGCAGCGGCTGTGCTGACCATCTGGTCCATGGTCTATTACCTGCAAAAAGCCTTGCCTGAAATCCGTGCGCGGGCCAAGTAAGCGCTCGTTCAATCCCGGTCGGCGGCCCGGAAAATGCGGATGATTGCCGATTGTGAATACCACATTTATTCTTGATTTTTGGGTCAAATTTTTGGAACAAATGCGACTAGAATCTGCCTCCGCACCGTTGTAAAGCTGCATGGCGTATTGACATGGAAATGGCCCGTGGCTTTAATGGGATGCAGCAACCACGGTTGCTACAAATGTGATCCAGACCAGCTTCAGGCCCGTTTGCGCAATGTGCAGAGAACCAATGAACTGAGTCCGGTGAAAACAATATTTGAAGAGACAATTCGATTAACTCTGCTTCCTACAAGGGGTCTTTGTGAATAAAACCGAACTGATTGAGCACATTGCAAAACATGCTGATATTTCCAAGGCGGCTGCTACGCGCGCCCTGGAGTCGACTATTGGAGCGGTCAAAACCACCTTGAAAAAAGGCGGCACGGTGTCATTGGTAGGTTTTGGTACATTTGCGGTCGGCAAACGTGCTGCACGCACTGGTCGTAATCCACGTACCGGCGCTGCGATTAAAATCAAGGCTGCCAAGGTTCCCAAGTTCCGTCCAGGTAAAGCATTGAAAGATGCCCTGAATTGATTTTGTAGTTGTTTATGTGGGGTGATTAGCTCAGTTGGTAGAGCGGCGCCTTTACACGGCGTAGGTCGGCGGTTCGAGCCCGTCATCACTCACCACCCCCACAGCAAAGGCGAACACGATGTTCGCCTTTTTGTTTTTTTGATGGAGAGATAGCGCATGTTTGAATTTGTTCGCAAGCACACAAAA
>JAZKDY010000168.1:0-5296 GCA_040387325.1 Pseudomonadota bacterium
GCAAGATCCAGCGTTTCCTGAGCCAGCCTTTCCACGTGGCTGAAGTGTTTACCGGTTCCCCCGGCAAGTACGTTCCCCTGTCCGAAACCATCCGTGGTTTCAAGATGATCGTGAACGGTGAATGTGACCACATGCCAGAACAGGCGTTCTACATGGTCGGTACCATCGACGAAGCCATTGAAAAGGCCAAGAAGGTCTAAGAAATAGTGTGTGACAGACCGTAGCCGCGCAGCGGCACGTTCTGTCTCCAACTGATTAGGAACACTATGAACACCATCCATGTTGACGTGGTCAGTGCTGAAGAATCCATCTACTCCGGTGAAGCCAAGTTTGTGGCCTTGCCCGGTGAAGCGGGTGAACTCGGCATCTATCCCCGCCACACACCCCTGATCACCCGTATCAAGGCTGGTTCGGTGCGCATCGAAAAGGCTGACGGCACCGAAGAATTCGTCTTCGTTGCTGGTGGTATTTTGGAAGTGCAACCCAACCGCATCACGGTTCTGTCTGACACGGCTATCCGTGGCAAGGACCTGGACGAAGAAAAGGCCAATGCGGCCAAGGCAGCTGCTGAAGAAGCACTGAAAAACGCCAAAACAGAATTCGATGTGGCCAAGGCCCAATCGGAGATGTACGCCATTGCGGCCGAAATTGCCGCACTGCGCAAGTACCGTCTCAAAAAGTAAACGCTTTGCACTAGCGCACAAAACCACCTTCGGGTGGTTTTGTTTTTTGCGGGTGGATAAACGCGTCACAATGGAATGATCTGCCTCCTTCCCCAAGCCGTCCCCATGCCCAAAGCACGCCAGCAAGCCGCCACCCTAGGCGTGACACCCGACGAAGTGGAAGCCGCCTTTTACGAAGCGCTGCAGTCGGCGGACATTGAGAAGTTGATGGCCTGCTGGTCAGACGAAGACGACATCGTGTGTATACACCCCGGCGGCCCCCGTGTGGTGGGTGCGCTGGCGATCCGTGCGGCATTTGACGCCATCTTTGGCCATGAAGGCTCCATCCAGGTGCAGGCGGAGTCCATTCGCCGCATCACGTCCATGGCCAGTGCGGTGCACAATGTGCTGGAACGCATTGAGGTCATGACCAGCGAAGGCCCGGTCCACGCCTTTGTGCTGGCCACCAATGTTTACCACCAAACGCCCCAGGGCTGGCGGCTGGTGGTGCACCATGCCAGCCCTGGCACACAGGATGAGGCGCAGGAGGTCAGCCTGGCGTCCCAGGTACTGCATTGAGTAAAATAGGCCTCTAGCCCCCGAATAGATTAACTAGTTTGCTATGAATTACGTAGCGCCATCCTGGTTGCCCGGCGGCAACCTGCAAACCATCTGGCCCGCCTTGTACGCGCGTCGCGTGGAAGGTGCGCTGCCCGAGTACCGGCGCGAGCGCTGGACGACCCCTGATGCAGACTTTATCGATGTAGACCATCTGGTCTTGCAGTCGGCGGCCCAACCACAGCAAACCCTGCTCGTACTCTTCCACGGTCTTGAAGGCTCATCTGCCAGCCACTACGCACAGGCCTTTGCCGACTTTGCCCGCGAACACGGCATGGCCTACGCCGTGCCACATTTCCGAGGCTGCAGCGGAGAGCTGAACCTGGGTCCGCGCGCCTACCACTCGGGTGACCATGCCGAGATCAGCTGGGTCTTGCAGCGCTTTCGCGACCAGCACAGCGGCCCTATCCTGGCGGTGGGGGTTTCGTTGGGTGGTAATGCGCTGTTGCGTTGGGCGCAAGAAATGGGTGCGTCGGCAGCCGCGGTGGTGTCGGCGGTCGCGGCAGTCAGCTCGCCCATCGACCTGGCGGCCGGTGGCCACGCCATCGGCAAGGGCTTCAACCGACTGGTCTACACCCGCATGTTCCTGAACACCATGAAGCCCAAGGCCCTGCGCAAGCTGGCCCAGCACCCTGGTCTGTTTGACCGCGACGCCATGCTGCAGGCCAAAGACCTTTACGAATTTGACAACGTGTTCACCGCACCGGTGCACGGCTTCAAGAACACCGACGATTACTGGAACCGGGCCTCGGCCAAACCGCATCTGCGGGCCATCAAGATACCGGCCCTGGTCGTCAATGCCCGCAATGACCCCTTTGTGCCGGCGTCCAGCCTGCCGTCACAACAAGAAGTGGGCTCACATGTCACGTTATGGCAACCGCACCACGGTGGCCATGTGGGCTTCCCGCAGGGGCGACCGCCGGCCCATGTACGCGCCATGCCGGCCGCTGTTGGTGGCTGGCTTGTACAGCATTTGGGCAACAACGTGAAAGTGGGTACTAACCATGGATGACATCGTCCGCCAGGCCATGGCCAAATGGCCCAACGTGCCGGACTGTTATGGCTGGCTTGGTCTGGACACCCGCGGCAATTGGTACATGCGCGACGACCGTGTGCAGTCGCTCGGCCCTTTTGCAGGCGGGCCACAGGCTGCAAAAGGCTCGTTGCTGCTGCACGACAAACTGATTGCGTTCATCAACCGCAACTACATGGCCGACGACCAGGGCCGCTGGTTTTTCCAGAATGGCCCGCAACGGGTCTATGTGGAGTTGGCCGCCACGCCGTGGATCTGGCGCGTGCAGGCCGACTACACACTGCAAACCCATACCGGCTTGCCCACGACCCAAACGGCCTGCCTGACGGACGAACAGGGCTGGTTGTACCTCGAAACGCCACTGGGTTTTGGCTTGGTGCACACCCAGGATGTGGAGCTGGCCGCCCAAGCGGTGGATGCAGGCCAGTGGACCGTGCAGATGGCTCAGCGCAGCGACTTGGCCGTCCGTTATGGCTATACCACCAGCCCTGCAGCGGATTCAAAAGCGCTACACAAATAATAGCGGCACCCTAAGCAACGACGGGGGCTGCAACCCAATATCGCTTAAGGATCTGGCTGCAAACAAAAAAGCCGGCGCTAAGGCCGGCTGATAAGGCTTGGCCAAAAAAATCAGGGCTTGGCGGCGGGCGCGGCGGCCTTTACCGGCTCGGCAAACTTGGCACCGCTGGCGTTGGCCATATGGACCACGGCGCGTGCAATCTCGAAATCGTCAAAATCACCGCCAGCTTGTGCGCCCATGGCGCCCTTGCCCTTGAGCGCTGACTGCAGCAGGGTTTCGTAACCTGTTTTGATACGGGCAGCCCAAGCGGCCTTGTCACCCAGCTTGGGGGCGCCAGCGGCACCGCTGGTATGGCAGGCGGTGCACTGGGCCATGAATACGGCTTCGCCAGACTTCATGGGGCGGTTGGCATCACGGATTTCTACGGAGCCCACCTTCTGGATACGCGCCACCACGGACTGTTCCATATTGACCGAACCGGCTTGCGGCTTGTTGGTCGATGTCACGTAGTACACCAGGCCGATGATCAGGAAAATGGGAATGATGAAGGAATAGAACACTGCCAACAACAGTTGCTTGGGATTTTTGATTGGGCCGGTGTGGGCCTCGTCGTCGTGGCCAGGTGCGTTGCTGTGGTTGCTCATGGGGTCCTCAAATGGTCGGATGCGCGCGCGGAAAGAACGGGCGATTATAACGGGCCGCCACCACAGAACCGGGTGATTACAATGGCAGACGATGCTCTCCCGCCCTGAAGGGCGCGCCAAAAAGCCCGGGCAAGGCCTCTTCCAAATTGATTTCCATATTCGTTTCATGCTGAGTGCACACGGTCTGAGCTGCGTGCGCGGCGAACGCCGACTGTTTGCCAAACTGGACCTCGCCGTTGAAGCGGGCCAGTGGCTGCACGTGCGGGGCGAAAACGGCGCCGGCAAAACAAGCCTGCTGCGGCTGTTGGCGGGGTTGGCGCATCCCGCCGAGGGCGAGGTCCGCTGGTGCGGCCAATCCATTCACGCAGCGGATTCCATCTATCGGAGCAAGCTGCTGTTTTTCGGCCACCACGGTGCCTTGAAGGAAGACCTGAGCGCACGCGAGAACCTGTCGTTTGCCGCAGCCATGGATGGCGCAGCACTGCCGCAGGCGCAAGCGCTAGCCGCCCTGCACCGCGTGGGGCTCAGAGGCCGGGAGGATTTGCCCATACGCGTGTTGTCCGCCGGACAAAAACGCCGCGTGATGCTGGCACGCCTGGCAACCCGCAACGCCAGTTTATGGGTATTGGATGAACCCTTTACCGCGCTGGACACCAAAGCTGTGGACTTGCTGGCGACACTGATCACGGAACATCTTGCCCAGGGCGGCATGGCGGTGTTGACCAGCCACCAGACCATGCCCCTGCCGGGCGGACAGGTGGTGCAACTGTGAACGCCATGCTGGCCATCCTGCAGCGCGACCTGCTGGTCGTGATGCGGCGCAAGAGCGAGGTGCTGACGGCGCTGTTTTTCTTTGTCATCGTCAGCAGCCTGTTCCCTTTGGGCATAGGGCCCGAACCCGCACTGCTGCGCAAGATTGCGCCAGGCGTGTTGTGGGTCGGCGCGTTGCTGGCGACCATGCTGGGCCTGCAGCGCATGTTCGCCGCAGACCATGCCGACGGCACCCTGGAGCAGATGGCAATCTCCCCAACACCTCTGGTGGGGTTGGTTGTTGGCAAAATTGCGGCCCATTGGCTGGTCAGTGGCTTGCCGCTGGTTTTGATGGCGCCGATACTGGGCCTGCAGTTTGACCTGGACGCCGGGGCGCTGGGCGTGCTGATGCTCGCCCTGCTGCTGGGAACGCCGGTGCTGTCCTTGATCGGTGCCATTGGCGCGGCACTGACGCTGGGTGTACGCGGCGGCGGCGTGTTGCTGAGCCTGCTGGTGTTGCCGTTGTATGTGCCGGTTTTGATTTTTGGCGCGGGCGCCGTGGAGTCCCATATTGCAGGCCTGGGCGCGGACGGGCATTTGTCCCTGCTGGCGGCCCTGTTGGCACTGTCCGTATTTTTTGCACCGTGGGCCACCACGGCTGCCTTGAGGATCACATTGGAATGAGCAAACAAGCGACTAACTGGTTCAGATTCGCCAGCCCCCAGACTTTCTACCCGTTGGCGGGCAAGATGATTCCTGTGTTCTGGGTACTGACAGCCCTGTTTGGTATTGCCGGCCTGTGGCTTGGTTTTTTTGTTGCCCCCACCGATGCCACCCAGGGTGAGGGTTACCGCATCATCTTTGTCCACGTGCCGACCTCGTGGATGTCGATGTTCATCTATATGGTTATGGCCGGCTGGGCCGCGATGGGGCTGTCCCTCAATGCGCGACTGTCCAGCATGATGGCCCAGGCCCTGGCGCCCACTGGGGCCTTGATGGCATTTTTGTCGCTGTGGACCGGTGCCTTCTGGGGCAAACCCATGTGGGGCACCTGGTGGGTGTGGGATGC
>JAZKDY010000169.1:0-4376 GCA_040387325.1 Pseudomonadota bacterium
TTGTCGGTGAAGCGGATCTTGACGATGCTCTTGCCGCTCTTGAAACCGTATTTCCATGGCACAACCAGGCGCACCGGCGCACCGCTCTGGTTGGGCAGCACCTCGCCATACATGCCAAACGCCAGCAGGGTCAGGGGGTGCATGGCCTCATCCAGGCGCAAAGCTTCCACATAAGGCCAGTCCAGCACACGTGAGCCGACAAAAGGCATGGTCTTGGGGTCGGCCAGGGTCACAAACTCCACATATTTGGCACTGCCTAGGGGCTCCACATGCTTGATCAGATCGCCCATCGAGTAACCCACCCAGGGAATGACCATGGACCAGCCCTCTACACAGCGCAGGCGGTACAAGCGGTCTTCCATGGGGCTGAGTTTGAGCAGATCTTCGAGGGCCAGCTTGCCGGGCTTTTTCACCAGACCTTCAATCTCCACCGACCAGGGACTGGTCTTCAGCGTGTGGGCATTGGCCGCAGGGTCAGACTTGTCGGTGCCGAACTCATAAAAATTGTTGTAGGTGCTGGCGTCTTTGTAGGGCGTCGGCTTCTCCATGGTCGCGGCCCCCGCTACGGTGGAAGGCCGTGCGCTCAAAACGGCGTGTTTGCCGGGGCGCGGTATCGGCGATACCGCCTGCGCCAATGCCTGGCGGGATGCCCAAGTGGCCATGGCGCCGCCGGCCACACCTGTAGCCATCATTTTGAGAATGTCGCGCCGTTTCTCGTAGTGGGATTGCGCGGTGATTTCGCTGGAGAGCGGGTGGTTGAAGCCGTTGCCTTGGGTTTTGATCAGCATGATGGGGTATTTCCTCGTTTAGAACTTGGTCGGCTAAAACTTGGTCGGTTAAAGGCCCCTTTTCTTACACACAAAAGCAAAAGGGGCAGACCCATCCTGCGATGCATCTGCCCCTTTAGGGACTGTTGCTGCCGTTTGGTTCCGCAAAGAACCCCACGCAGCCGTTAACAAGCGATAACCTTAACGCAGACCAGCAATGTAGTCTGAGACTGCCTTGATTTCGCGGTCATTCATCTTGGCTGCAATCTGGCTCATTTGCAGGCTGTTCTTGCGACCACCGTCACGGAAGGCTGTCAATTGCGCCGCTGCGTAGTCGGCATGCTGGCCGCTCACACGGGGAAACTGGGATGGAATACCAGCGCCGTTGGGGCTGTGGCAGCCAGCACAGGCGGGCACCTGGCGATCAGCGATGCCGCCACGGTAGATACGCTCACCAAGTTGCACCAGGGTCTTGTCGGTGGCCGCGCCGGGTTTGGCTTTCTTGCTGGCCAACCAGTACGAGATATTTTTCATGTCCTGGTCCGACAAGGTCGCGGCAAAACCCTTCATGATGGGGTTGTTGCGCTTGTCCGATTTGAATTCTTGCAACTGCTTGACCAGATATTCGGGATGTTGCTGCGCCAGCTTGGGATTGGCGGGCGTGCCCGAGTTTCCATCGGCACCGTGGCAGGATGCGCAGACTGCGCCAAAACTCGCTTCGCCCTTGGCCAGGTCAGGCTTTACCACGGGTGCAGCGGCCTGTGCAGGCGCCGACGCGGGCGCGGCGGCTGTCGAAGCGAAGGCAAAAATGGGCGAGGCAGCCGCAGTGGCGGCGATGAGCAATTGGGCGATCAACTTCATGGTGCTGCTGTATGTCTAGTGGGCAAAACAGGGGGCATTCTACAATGCGGCTCGGGTCTCTCGCCTTATTCAATGACTACCAATACAAACTCCAACAGCTTTACCCCCCCTGCACCCAAGGTAGCGGATGGTGAAAAGACCCCTGCAGCCATTGCCCTGGGCTGGCTGCACACCGCCAAATTCTTGACCACTGCACCGGAATTGCGATTTCTGCCGCCGTTGGACCTGCCCGAAATTGCATTCGTCGGGCGCTCCAACGCCGGCAAGTCCACCTGCATCAATACGCTGACGCAGCAAAAGCAGCTGGCCTATGCATCCAAAAAGCCGGGCCGCACCCAGCACATCAACCTGTTTGCGCTGGGCAAACAGGGCGTCACCGACGCCATATTGACCGACTTGCCGGGTTACGGTTATGCGGCCGTGCCCAAGGCGGACAAGATTCGCTGGCAGCAGGTCATGGCCAATTACCTGGTTACACGCGAGAACCTGACCGGCATCGTGCTGATGTGTGACCCACGCCATGGCCTGACCGAGCTGGACGAAATCCTGCTCGACGTGATCCGCCCCCGCGTGCAGGAAGGCCTGAAGTTTTTGATCATCCTGACCAAATCCGACAAGCTCACCCGCAGCGAAGCCACCAAAATTTTGTCCATCACCAAGCTGCAAGCAGGCGGTGGCGACGTCATGCTGTTCTCAGCCACCAAACGCAAGGGCATAGACGAAGTGGCCCAGTTGCTGTGGAAGTGGGCCCATCCTGCGGCCAAGACAGCACCCGCCGTCCCAGCGGATTCCACGCCCTAGCCTGTTATCCAGCAAGGAGCAGGCTGCCGTGTCAGCCTAGGGCTGTCGGTTTGGGCGCGGCGCTGGTGTCCTGGACCCCTGCGATTTACATTGCGCGCTGATCGTCGTGGGAGACACGGCACCCGCACACAGGCGATCCAGCTCTGCCTGCGCGCCCTTGTGACCCAAATGGACGGCGCGGACCAGCAATTCCACCGCATACCATGGCACCTCGGCGCTGGGCTTGGTACTGGGTAGCTTGGCTACAGGCGCGGGTGTAACGGCAGGCTGCACAGGACGCCCCTTGGCCGCCTTGCCCTCCAGGAGTCGCACATAGTCATGCACCATCAGGTCCGCATCGGCGCGACCCAGCTGTTTGGTGGGTGTGGCCAGCCAGGCGCGCGCACCCAGGTCCGGCACTTCGGCCAGCGTTTTGCCAGAGCCGAGCGCCATGGCGGCAATGTCATCAGGAACGGCTTTTCCCAGTCCGGAGGCGCGGGCCAGGTCGTCGGCCACCGTACTGGTCGCAGCGCCTGTCTTGGCAACAAGGGCACCTTCCGTGGCCAGCTCGGCTCCTGCCACCGCAGCACCGCCCGTGGCGGCGCCCTTGCCCGCTGCACCGGCTGCGCCCTTACCGGCTACTCCCGCAGCTTTGCTGGCCCCGGAGCCCACTTTGCCCAACAAGCCCCAGATTGCATGGGCCGGCAGCACCACGGCACCACCCAACAACATGGCCAACCCACATCGCAGCACATAAGCTTGGATCCGCATACCTGTTCGCTCCCTAATCAGCCTATTTTTCACATGTTATCAAGCGGCGCTAATAAGGCGGTGCTTCTCCATCGGGCCTGTCCTTGAAACGTTTGTGCACCCAGTAATACTGCGACGGATCCGGCGTGATGTAGGTCTCCAATTCGCGGTTCATGCGTGTGGTGTCGGCCACCAGGTCGGTACTGGGAAAGTCAGCCCAGGGTGCCAACACCTGCACCACATAACCGCCAGGGGTCATGCGGGTCACGATGGGCACCACCTGGGCCCGCCCCAGCTTGGCAAACCGCGACAGCGACGGAATGGTGCAGGCACTCACACCAAAAAACGGCACGAACAGAGACTCCGACGGGTCGAAGTTCATATCCGGCAACAGATATAGCGGCTCACTCGCGCGCAAGGCTGCCACGATGGGTTTGACCCCATCCAGCCGCGCCACCATTTCGGGCGCACCGAAGCGCTGGCGCCCCGCGTAGATCCAGGCATCGGCATCACCATTGACCTGGGGAGAATAGATCGTGGCAAAGCGCCGCGGGATGTTGAGCGTCAATGCGGTCCAGGCAGCGTCCAGCCCCATAAAGTGCGGCGCAAACAGCACCGTGGGTGTATCACCCTGCAGCACCTGTACATCACCGTCCATCACCAGGCGGCGGCGCAACACCGCTTCCGGTGCGTGCCACAACCAGCCCCGATCCAGCCAGCTCTGTGCAAAACGGATGAATACGCGGCGGGTGGTGGCACGGAGCTCGTCCTCCGACCACTGTGGAAAACACAGCGCAAGGTTGGTTAAAACGACCCGCCTGCGGGACGCGACCAGCCCGTGCAAAAGCCAGCCCAATCCGGCACCCAGGCCTCGCACCACTGGCAGCGGCAACAGGGCGATACCGCGGACCAGCCACAACAAGGCCCGGGTCAGCATCGGCCAACACCCGCCACGGCGATCCATATCCCTGACGGCAAAAGGGATGTCATTTCATCCAAAGCTGGGTTCCTGACTGCGCTAAAATCGCAGGTGTCGCTGAGTTACGGAACTACTTGCAGGGCGACACACACGGTGGTGATTCTTGATTGGGTTGCCATTGTGCCTTGTCAATATCGACAATTCTGCTAAAGCGTTCGCCGAAGCCCCAAAGCCCAAGCAACGCGACTTGATGTTTTTTTGGAGCAAGCAACCATGGCGAACGATTTCCTCTTTACCTC
>JAZKDY010000170.1:0-31050 GCA_040387325.1 Pseudomonadota bacterium
GCATCTTGTAGGCCTTGGTCTCCAGGTAGGCAAAGAAACGGTTGATGCCAAACCAATGCTGGTTCCACTTGCCGTTCCAGTTGGGCGAGCCGTTGATGACCCAGCCCTGCTGCTCGGGCGTCAGCTTGTACCAGGGCGTGTCACGCGGGATGCCAGCCACCTCGGCGTGTCGCATCAGGTCGTCCTGGCACTCCTGCCAGGCGGGGGTCTGCATGGGCTTGACGGCACCGGCGCGCAGCGTGAGCTTGTCGTTGGGAATCACTAGCCCCAGGTCCACCCCCACCACACGGCCAAAGCCGCGGCAGGCCTCGCAGGCACCCACAGCGGAGTTGAATGAGAACATGGACGCAATCGGGTCCGTGTACCGAATATCACTCTGCGGGCAGTGCAGGCCGGTGGAGAATCGCCACACTGTGGGCTCCGGGTTTGCTATGAAATCAGTAGTGGAATTACCAGATTCCGCGGGGGCTACAGCCTCATTGACCACATAGACATTCAGCCGGCCAGTGCCACGCTTGAGGGCCACTTCGATGGCTTCCAGCACGCGGACTTTGTCCACACTGCTGATACGGAAGCGATCAGCAACAACGTCCAGCACCTTGCGGGTGGACGGCAGGGCTGCAGCATCCGCCTTGGCCTTGGTTTTTTTCTTCGCGTCGGGGGCCTCCGCCGCCAGTGGGACCACGACCTCGCGCTCGGCATGGATGCGGGTAAAGCCGCTGGCCGACAGCCACTGCGTCAACTCTTCTGCTGTGGTGCTGGCGGGCAACTCCACCGGGAAGGTCAGTACCAAACGGGGGTCGGCCGTCGGCGCATGGACAGCCGCGCGCCGCACCAGCTCCGCATAAATGGTCTCAGGCGTGTCGTGCTGCACCGGCTGCGCCGTTTGCTTGTCGAACAACTGCGCGGCCCGGGAATAGAGCAGCTTGATGTGGTCATTCAGCTCCGTCATCGTGCCCACGGTAGAACGGCTGGAGCGCACGGGATTGGTCTGGTCAATCGCTATCGCCGGGGGTACACCTTCCACCTTGTCCACCGCCGGCTTGTCCATACGGTCCAGAAACTGGCGGGCATAGGCCGAGAAGGTTTCCACATACCGGCGCTGGCCTTCGGCATACAGCGTGTCGAACACCAGGCTGGATTTGCCCGAGCCGCTGGGGCCCGTCACCACGGTCAGTTCGCCGGTGCGGATGTCCAGATCCAGGTTCTTCAGATTGTGCTGGCGTGCGCCGCGGATGCGGATGGTTCCCTGGGTCATGTGGCAGTGTCTTTCGGAATGAGGCCAATCATTCTAGGGACTTACGCCCCGCATCCTTGTCACAAGGTCTTACACGTTTTAGCGGTCGCATAGCGTCTGAATCGTCGGGCCACTCCTAGAATCAGGGACTAACCCGAATGTGGAAGTCCACAACTGGCGTGCAAGCCTGCCGCTTCCGACAATCCGTGCTTCACAAAGCCAGGAGAGACATGCCATGAAGTTTGCCCACACACTGTGGAGTGCAGCGCTGTTGACCGCGCTCGCAACCAGCAGCTACGCCCAGTTACGCATTGGCATGCCGTCGGGCTTCACCGGGTCTGCCGCCGCGGGTGTCAAGGAAAACACGGAGGGCGCCAAGCTCTACTTCGACGCAGTCAACCAGAACGGTGGCGTGCATGGCAAGCAAATTGAACTCATCACCGTGGACGACAAGTTCGACCCCGCCACCACCGCTGCAGCAGGCCGGGCCTTGATCACCGAACAGCAGGTGCTGGCCCTCTTCCTGAACCGCGGCACCCCCCACACCCAGGCGCTGTTGCCAGTGTTGACCGAATTGCGTGTGCCACTGGTCGGCCCCAGCACGGGTGCCATGGCACTGCATGAGCCGGTTCACCCCTGGGTTTTTAATGTGCGTGCTGCCTACCAGCGCGAGGCCATCAAGGCCGTCAAACACCTGGCGAGCCTGGGCATGAGCCGTATTGCCGTGCTGCAGACCGACGATTCCTTCGGTGCGGACGCTGCTGCCGGGGCGGAAAAGGGCTTTACTGCAGCCGGGCTCAAACCGGTGCTGTTGCAGAAATTTCCCCGCGAGAACCCGGACTTCGCCGAACTTGCAAACAAGGTCAAAACCAGCGACGCACAGGCGGTGCTCTACCTTGGCTCGTCTGGCAGCGTTGCCAGCGGCGTAAAAGCACTGCGTGCCGCGGCCTTGACCTTGCAGGTGGTGACGTTGTCCAACAATGCATCGGGAGGGTTTATCAAACTGCTGGGCGAACATGCTCGCGGCGTGATCGTGACCCAGGTGTTCCCCAACGAACGCGCCATGAATTTCCGTCTGATCAAGGAAGCCCAGGAGCTGGCCAAGGCCAAAGGGCTCAGCGGTGTTTCACCTGCCATGATTGAAGGGTTTGCGGCAGCCAAAGTGCTGGTGGAGGGCTTGCGCCGTGCAGGCCCCAAACCAACACCCAGTGGCTTGCGCGATGCGCTGGAAAGCCTGCAGAAATTTGACCTGGGTGGCCTGGAGGTGAGCTACACCGCCAACGACCACAGCGGTCTTGACTTTGCAGATCTGTCCATCATTGGGTCGGATGGCAAGTTCATGCGCTGATTATGTGGCCCCCACGCTCCACCGCTGCGCGGGTCGCTGCCCCTTACTGCGTCAGCACGCGCTCCAGCTCTTCACAGGCTTTGGCACCGGCCGCGTCGCGTATCTTGGGCAGCAGGGTCAGCAGCTCGTCATAACCACCGGCCGACTCGACGGCCAAGTTCAATCGGAAACCCCGCAGGCCCAGGGCGGCGGTGAGTTTGGTGGCCAGTGGCTTGGCTTCGGTGTAACGCTCTTGTGGTGTACGGGCCTTGAAGGCTTCGGCCGCAGTGTGCACGGCAAGATCCTGAGCCGCCTGGGCTTGTGCCAGTACGGCCTCACCGGGAGCAGGCGCCAGGAATTCGTGCGCCACCATGTGCTCCACATCTTCTGCCGTCAAACCCAGACTGGATGCGGCGGCCAACACCTGATCGACCGACTTCTGGCCATCAAACATGATGAAGGCCGTGCGCTGCCGCGCTGAAAACAGCGGTGAACGTGCTTTAAAAGCTTGCTGGCCGGTCTCCGTTTTTATGAGTTTCATCCATTTATCCTAGCATGGGATACCCGCTTGGCAAGACCAAGCGACCCACTGGATCATAAACGCCGACCGCGCCAGGGAAATTTCTCAGGGTTTGCCCGCGGATGCCGCCGATGCAGGAGCCGACGCGGCGGACGCTGGTGCGGCGACCACTGGCGGCACGACGGCTGCGGATGCCGCCGTTTCAGGCACGTGCAGGGCGTCGGCTCCATGCTTTTCGCCACCCATATCAATGTCGCCACCCTTGCTCAGAATGAACAGGGCCAATCCGGCGAATACCGCAAAACCAACAGCAATTTTCCACATATCTTTGTCCTAAAAAAAAGACCCCGGGCCATAGCGGCCCGGGGTCGTTAGCGTTACCAGAGTTTAGTCGTTGGCGTAGATGTCAACGTCTTTGGTTTCCTTGACAAACAGCATACCAATGACAAAGGTCATACCCGCCACGATGATGGGGTACCACAGGCCGTTGTACATGTTGCCGGTTTGGGCCACGATGGCGAAAGCCGTCGTCGGCAACAAGCCGCCGAACCAGCCATTACCAATGTGGTACGGCAGGCTCATGGATGTGTAACGGATACGGGTGGGGAACATTTCCACCAGCATGGCGGCAATCGGGCCGTAGACCATGGTCACCAGAATCACCAGGTAGGTCAGGATGGCAATAACAGTCACCTTGTCGAACTTGGCCATGTCAGCCTTGGCAGGGTAACCAGCGGTCTTCAGCGCATCGTTCAAAGACTTGTTGAACGCATCAGCCTGGGTCTTGGCGTCTTCCTTGGACAGTCCCTTGACGGTGTAGCCAGGAATGACGGTTGCGCCCACCGAGATGGATGCTGTGGCACCAGCGGGTGCTACGGCATTGTCATAACTGACCGAACGGCCTGCCAGTGCCTGCTTGGCGATATCGCACGAGCTGGTGAACTTGACGGTACCGGTGGGGTTGAACTGGAACGAGCATTCAGCAGGATTGGCCGTCACAACCACCTTGTTGGCAGCCTGTGCAGCGGCCAGGTCAGGATTGGCAGCCTTGGTCAGCGCGCCGAACACCGGGAAGTAGGTCACCACGGCCAACAGGCAACCGGCCATGATGATGGGCTTGCGGCCAATCTTGTCAGACCAGGCACCAAACACGATGAAGAACGGCGTACCGATGATCAGCGAGATCGCAACCATGATGTTGGCGGTAGCGCCGTCCACCTTCAGGGCCTGGGTCAGGAAGAACAAGGCATAGAACTGGCCGGAGTACCAGACCACGGCCTGACCAGCGGTCAAACCGATCAGGGCCAGGATCACGATCTTCAGGTTTTTCCACTGGCCGAAGGATTCGGACAAAGGCGCCTTGGAGGTCTTGCCTTCAGCCTTCATCTTGGTGAAAGCGGGAGACTCGTTCATGCTCAAACGGATGTAGACCGAAATGGCCAACAGCAGGATGGACACCAGGAACGGTACGCGCCAGCCCCAATCGGCAAAAGCGGCTTCACCGATCAGCGTACGGGTTCCCAGAATCACCATCAGGGACAGGAACAGGCCCAAAGTGGCTGTTGTCTGAATCCACGAGGTGTAGGCACCGCGCTTGCCCTGGGGCGAGTGCTCGGCTACATAGGTTGCAGCACCACCGTACTCACCGCCGAGCGCCAGGCCTTGCAGCATGCGCAGTGCGATCAGGATCACGGGAGCGGCGACGCCGATGGTGGCGTAGTTGGGGAGAATACCCACGATGAAAGTGGCCAAACCCATGATCAGGATGGTCACCAGGAAGGTGTATTTACGACCAATCATGTCGCCCAAACGGCCGAACACCAGCGCGCCGAAGGGGCGCACGATGAAACCGGCTGCAAATGCCAACAACGCGAAAATGAAGGCAGAACCTTCATCCAGTCCGCTGAAGAACTGCTTGGCAATAATGGCTGCCAACGAACCGTAGAGGTAGAAGTCGTACCACTCAAAAACGGTACCGAGCGACGAAGCGAAGATGACTTTCTTCTCTTCCGGCGTCATCGGCCGTGCAGCTACTGCTGGTGTTGCCATAGTGTGTGTCTCCAATTTAAGGTAAATGCGTCCAACGGACTTAGTTGGGTGCCTGCACTATGCGGTGGGGTTCTGACCCAGTTCTGACACCTTTCCAACAACAACTTACAGGAAACTGAACACGAACTTACAGACTAGGCACTTACCCGCGCATGGCTTTTCTTGATGTGGGATTTGCCTGCGATATGGGCCCAAAAGTGCAAGAGACAGGCCCGCCAGACCTAGGGAAAGTCCCCGTATTCCCTATGGAATTACAGGGGCATTCAGGCCTGTTTGTCAGCCATTTAGGCGTGGCCGCGCGCTGCGCCCGTGGCAACCGCCTGCGACGACGCCCACTGCGGACCGTCAAACCACGTATCGCCCTGCAAATAGGCGCGCAGCATGGGCAAGGCATCCAGCCCCCAAAAGACCTTGCCATCCACCTCAAAGGCGGGCACACCGAACACGCCCAGCGCAATCGCCTCGTCGGCATGCGCGCGCAGTTGCCCCTTGACCGCGCTGTCTGAAGGATCACGCCCGGGCGCCAGCTGTTGGGTGATGGCGGTCAGGCGCGCCATGTCTGCGGCGTCCGCACCACCGACCCACACGTGTTTGAACAGGGTTTCACACACAAAGCGGTTGGGCTGGCCCTGGGTATCGGTTGCCAGGGCCAGGCGCAGCAGGCCCAGCGGGTTAAACGGGTGGGCCGCCGGCATGTCCAGAACACGGCCTTTGCTGTGGGCCAGCCACTGCACCTGGCGGTAGGTCCAGTCACGCTTGGCCGGGACCTCGGCCGGCCCCAACTGGCCGTGGTGCTTGAGCAGGGCTGCAAACAACAGCGGCTTGTAGGTCACCGTATAACTCAGGCCCATCAGTGCCTGGGGCAGTTCCTCAAACGCCAGGTAAGCGTAGGGTGAAATGAAGTCCAGGTAAAAGCGGATGTGTTTCATGGCGCGTGGGGCGTTACGGTGCGGTGGGGCTGAGGGCCGCGGCCCGTTCGGCAATACGTGCCCAAATGGCTTTTTTCTCCAGATCACTGCTGGCACGCCAGACCCTGATCTCGTCGATGCTGCGCAGGCAGCCCTCGCAATAGGTGCGCTGCGGGTCCATACGGCACACCGACACACAAGGTGATGGGACGTTCTCGGCCACAGCCACCGCCAACACTGCGCGTTCCGCTATTGATTGTGTAGCATTCAATTCAACTGTCATACCACCACCGCCTGCGTCACATCGGCCGTGGGAGCGCCGGCCAGCAGGGCCAGGTCGCGCGGGTGCAGCTTGAACACACCATGCGGATGGCCGGCCGCAGCCCAGATTTCCTCGAAGCGGAACAGCTCCTGGTCCACCAGTGTCACCGGGGTTTGTGCATGCGCCAGCGGCGACACACCGCCAATGCTGAAACCGGTCTTGGCCTTGACGAAATCAGCGTCGGCCCGGCCGATACGGCCCACCAGGGCCTCCACCTTTTTCTCATCCACGCGGCGGTCACCCGAGGTGATGACCAGCACGGCTACACCGTCTTCCTTGCGGCGGAAGATGATGCTCTTGGCGATTTGCCCTACGGCAATGCCCAACGCATCGGCCGCCTGCTGGGCAGTGCGGGCGGCATCGTCCAGCATGACCGGTGTGTGGGGGTGGTTCTTGGCTTTCAATGCGGCGGCCACACGCTGCACACCTTCAGGCAGATTTTGTAGTTCCAGACTATCCATACCGTTCTTAACCCAATCGCTTGTTCAGTAATGCAGTGGCGGCCCGTGAATTGGGCTTGCGCTGCAAAAAGTCGCTGATGAATTGGCCGGCATCGACCAACTTGTCCAGATCGATGCCCGTCTCAATACCCATGCCGTGCAGCAGGTAGACCACGTCTTCCGACGCCACATTCCCCGTAGCACCCTTGGCATAGGGGCAGCCACCCAGGCCTGCGACCGAGGTGTCAAAGTTCCAGATGCCCATTTGCAGACTGGCCAGCGTATTGGCCAGCGCCATGCCATAGGTGTCGTGGAAGTGGCCGGATATGTGGTCTAGCCCGTAGACCTTCAGCGTTGCCTCCAGCGCCTTTTGCACCTTCAGCGGTGTGCCCACACCAATGGTGTCGGCCACACCCACGTGCTGCACACCGATACCGTGCATCAGCCGCGCCACCATCTCCACACGCTCGGGCGCAATCTCGCCCTCGTAAGGGCATCCCACGGCGCAGGAGATGGCGCCGCGCACGGTCAGGCCTTTCTCCAGAGCGGCCTGCACCACGGGGCGGAAACGCTCGATGCTCTCGGCAATCGAACAGTTGATGTTCTTCTGGCTGAAGGCTTCGCTGGCGGCGCCAAACACCACAATCTCGTCGGGGCTGGACTTCAGCGCGGCTTCAAAGCCCTGCAGATTGGGCGTCAGCACCGAATACCGCACACCGGCTTTACGCTGCACGCCCGCCATCACCTCGGCGTTGTCCGCCATTTGCGGCACCCATTTGGGGCTGACAAAACTGGTGACTTCGATCTCGGTCAGTCCAGCCTCTTGCAGCCGGTGCACAAGCTCGATCTTGACAGCGGCGGGCACCGGTTGTTTTTCGTTTTGCAGGCCGTCACGCGGGCCTACGTCGACCAGTTTGACTGTGGCAGGGATGCCCATGGGGTTCTCCGATTCTGGAATGTCTGGGGGAGGAGCGGCTAACTCGCAGCGGCAGAGGGTGCCTTCTTTGGGCGTAGACGCAACATCAGCCAGCCCACCAACATGCCGATGGTACTGAAAAAGAGCAGGCCAATGCCCATAAAGGTCTTGATCCAGGCGGAGCTGCTGATCTGAGCCTGCATAGGGTCGCTGGCCGGATAACGCACGGTGACGGTTTCGCCGATCTTGTGCACCGCCATGCCTTGTCGCACCAGCGAATCAACAACCCGCAAGGTGCGCCCATCGTGGGCGGCAAACTCCACCACGCTGAGTTTGCCCATGCCCCGGCTCTGGTTGAGTTGCGAGGCCTGGTGGGCCACGACACGGCCCTCGGCGCTTCGTGTATCACCCACGACATTGGCGCCGGTGAGTATCAGCCAGACAGCGCCCAGCGCGGTGAACACACTGGGCACCAGGAAGATCCAGCCCAGCGGACCCAGGAAACTGCGGTAAGAGGAATCAGACATGCCCGCCATTTTCAACGAATGCGCCAACCCGGCTTCGGGGTCTCAGTACCCACGCCCCGGATCCACAACACCGGCCACAGCTTCGCCGCTTTGCAGTGCCACCAGTTTGCCCGCAATCTGCGCGATGCTTTCGCTGCGCAGCGTGCGCGCCGACGTGTGCGGCGTGACCGTGACCTTGGGGTGTTTCCAGAACGGGTGCTCGGATGGCAGGGGCTCGGTGCGGAACACATCCAGCGTGGCGCCTGCCAGGTGGCCGCTGTCCAGCAGCGCCAGCAGGTCGTCGTCCACCAGATGGGCGCCACGTGCCACATTGATGACATAGCCCCCGGACTGCAGTTGCGACAAGGTGTCGCGGTTCATCACGTCGCGCGTATCGGCGGTGAGCGGCAGCAGGCAGACCAGCACCCGGCTGGCGGCCAGAAAGTCCTTGAAGCCTTGCCCCCCCGAAAAACACTGCACACCCCTCACCACCTTGGGTGAGCGGCTCCAGCCATTGACCGGGAATTCAAAGTTTGCGAGTGCGTGGGCCACACGTTCACCCAACACACCCAGGCCCATGATGCCAACGGGAAAGTCGGCACGGGCACGTGGTTTGCGAAACGACCATTTGCCCTGGCGGGTATCCGCTTCGTAGGCATCGAATTCGCGGAAATGGCGGATGACGGCGTGGCACACATACTCGGCCATCTGCACCGACATGCCGGCATCGTCCAGCCGCACGATCTGCGCTTGCGGTGGTAGCTGCAGTTTGAGGAGCGCATCCACCCCTGCGCCGATATTGAACACCGCCTTGAGCTGCGACTGTTCGTCAAAAAACTGCTGCGGCGGCGCCCACACCACAGCGTAATCTGCCAACGGTGCGCCCGCGGACCACAAGGTGACCTCAGCATCGGGCAGTGCCGCGCGCAGGCCCTGCAGCCAGGGTTCGGACGCGGTATCGGTGCAACAAAAAGTAATGCGCATATCAGGCAGACGTAGTCGTCAGCTTCAGCAACTCGGCACCTTCGGTCACCTGGTCGCCCGGCGCGAACAGCAGCTCGGCCACCGTGCCATCGGCCGGGGCGGCAATCGTGTGCTCCATCTTCATCGCTTCCATGACGGCCAGGGCCTGGCCCTTCTTGACCGCATCACCGGCCTTGACCGCGAACGACACCACCTTGCCCGGCATGGGCGCGGTCAGGCGTCCGACCTCGGCATGGGTTTCACCGGCATGGGCCAGCGCGTCAATTGCTACGATTTGTGTAGCGCCTTGTGCAGTGAATACGTGGGCTACCTCGCCATTCTTGTACAAGTGCACGGTGGAACGCAGGTCGCCATACCGCACATCCAGCGCACCACCAGCCAGCGGTGTGTAGTGCAGGGCCGCGGTGTTGCCGTCCACCGCCAGTTGCAGGCCACCACCGTGCAGGCGGGTGAACAGGGCGGTGTGGGGCTCGCCATGGAACTCCAGCATGAACTCGCGGTGCGACGCGCCGTGTGAGCGCCAGCCATCGCGCTGCGCCCAGGGGTCTATCCAGCCACTGGCATCCGCCTTCGTCGCCAACCCCAGCTCGCTGACCAAAGTCTGCGCCACCATGGCGGCGGTGGCCATCTGCAGACCGACCTTCTCCTGCTTGAACAACACGGCGGACTCGCGCGGGATCAAGGCGGTATCCAGTTGCGCCTGTGCAAATGAAGCGCTGGTCGTGACATGGCGCAAGAACTGCACATTGGTGGTCAAGCCGACGATGTGGGTCTGTGCCAGCGCGGTGTCCATGCGGGCCAGCGCCTGCTCACGGGTGGCACCGTGCACGATGAGTTTGGCGACCATGGAGTCGTAGAAGGGGCTGATGCTGTCACCCTGGCGCACGCCCGAGTCCACGCGCACGGCGTTGTCGGCGCGTTCAAAGGTGGTGCAGGCGGGCAAGCCGTACACGTGCAAGGTGCCGGTGGCGGGCAGGAAATTGTTGTCGGGGTTTTCGGCGCAGATACGCGCTTCGATGGCATGGCCATGGATACGCAATTGGTCTTGTTGCAAAGGCAGGGGTTCGCCCGATGCCACGCGCAATTGCCACTCCACCAGATCCTGCCCGGTGATGGCTTCCGTCACCGGGTGTTCCACCTGCAGCCGCGTGTTCATTTCCATGAAGTAGAACTTCATCTGCTCGGGGTGGGCATAACCACCGGGCTGCTCGACGATGAACTCCACCGTGCCGGCGCCTACGTAGTTCACGGCCCGCGCGGCCTCGACCGCAGCCTGGCCCATGCGTTCGCGCAACTCGGGTGTCATGCCGGGCGCGGGGGCCTCTTCCAGCACCTTCTGGTGGCGGCGCTGTACCGAGCAATCGCGCTCGAACAGGTAGACGTAGTTGCCATGGGTGTCGCCGAACACCTGGATCTCGATATGGCGCGGGCGCAGCACATATTTTTCGACCAGCACCGCGTCGTCACCAAAGCTGTTGATGGCTTCTCGCTTGCAACTGGCAAGCGCCGCGGCAAAGTCTTCGGCCTTGTCCACCGCACGCATGCCCTTGCCACCGCCACCAGCGCTGGCCTTGATCAGCACGGGGTAACCGATGCGGTCTGCCTCACGCTGCAGCAGGGCTGGGTCCTGGTCGGCACCGTGGTAGCCGGGCACCAGGGGCACACCCGCCTTTTCCATCAATTGTTTGGATTCGGCCTTCAGACCCATGGCCTGGATGGCAGACGCAGGCGGGCCGATAAAGACCAGCCCGGCCTTGGCACAGGCCTGCGCAAATTCTTCGTTCTCGCTCAGGAAGCCATAACCCGGGTGGATGGCCTGTGCGCCAGTAGCCTGGGCCGCGGCAATGATTTTTTCCCAACGCAAGTAGCTGTCCTTGGGTGCGCAGCCACCGATGTGGATGGCCTCGTCACACGCGGCGACGTGTTTGGCACCGGCATCGGCGTCGGAATAGACGGCGACCGTCTGGATGGCCAGGCGGCGGGCGGTGGCGGCTACGCGGCAGGCGATCTCGCCACGGTTGGCTATGAGGATTTTGGTGAACATGGTTGTGGTTCTCTCGTTTTATTGCTTGCCGGTCCAGACGACCTTGTCGTCCACCGCATAGAGTTGGCAGGTCTGGCCACTGCGCTGGCAGAAGCCCAACGCCCTGCCAACGGCATAGTCGCCATAGGCGTGGCCCCAGCCGCCCTTATTGCCCACGGCAAACGCGCGGGGTGGCTTGGCGTCCAGAAACTTGGCGTAGGCCGTGGCCTGGTTCTTGGCGCTGATGGGCACTTTGCCTGCGTCAACAATATCGGCGAAATCGGTCGCCGCAGGCTTGGCCACGATGGCCGGCTTGTTGAAGCCCAGTTGGCCCAAAAATGCGTCCACAACGGGCAGCCAGTGGTCCATGTCGATGTTGCTGCCGCTGTGGCCATCATCACCCGCTGGCGCCAAGCTTTTGAAGCTGGCGTGTCCCCCGCCGTTCACCCAGGATTTATGCCACTGTTTGGGAACTTCTTCGCCCCAGTACTTGTCGTTCTGCCAGTACAACCACAGCATGGGCACCTTGGCATTTTTGGCCAAGCCACTCCAGTAGTTGCTGATGGTGTTGGGGCTGCAGGGCCGGCCCGGCCGTTCATCTGGGTTGCCACCCGATCCGCCGGCAAAATTGATGCCGGCCAACAAGCCCGGTGGATTGCGGCCAACGGTCGTCACTGCCGTCAACCCACCGACTGACTGGCCGGCGACGATCCAGCGCGTGGCATCCACGTACGGCAGGGTCCTGGCCAGTTCTACCGTAGCCAGCACCTGATCCGATGCGGCGATGGCCTTGGGCTCGATGCGCGGCTGGCTACAGCTACCGCTGTCCTCCGGATCGAAGTCACCATAGGTCTCGGCATACCCTACCCGCGTGGGTGCCATCACCACAAAACCTTTACCAACCAGATAACGCGCAAGCGCCTCCGGACGGTTGCGCCCCTGGGTGGCCCGCTTGGCCGTCACCGCACGGCCATGGTTGAACACCACCAGCGGAAACGGCCCATCGCCCTGCGGCCGGAAGATGATGATGGGAATGGTCCGCGTCTCCTGGCGGTTGTACATGTCCTTGACGGTGACTGGTATGCGGACCGTCTCCTCGCGCATGTCCTTGGCGACAGCCTCCACAGTCAACCCCGGCTCCGGCGCAGTTTGGGCGTGGGCCACGCCCCCGCACAGCGCAGCGGCGCAGGCCCATGCCAGGCCAGCCCACAGCGCGTTCAAAAGATTCGGTTTCATGGTCTGCGCCTTGGCCCCGCCATTACATGCGGAACACGCCAAACTTCACATCCGGGATCGGCGCATTCAGCGTGGCCGACAGCCCTAACGCCAACACCCGGCGCGTGTCGGCCGGGTCGATGATGCCGTCGTCCCACAAGCGGGCCGTGGCGTAGTAAGGGTGGCCCTGCACCTCATACTGCTGGCGGATTGGCGACTTGAAGGCTTCTTCCTCGTCCTTGGACCACGCGCCGCCCTTGCCTTCGATACCGTCGCGCTTCACAGTCGCCAGCACGCTGGCCGCCTGCTCGCCGCCCATGACGCTGATGCGCGCATTCGGCCACATCCACAAGAAGCGCGGGCTGTAGGCGCGGCCACACATGCCGTAGTTGCCAGCGCCAAAGCTGCCGCCGATGATGATGGTGAACTTGGGCACATTGGCCGTGGCCACGGCGGTGACCATCTTGGCGCCATTGCGGGCGATGCCTTCGTTTTCGTATTTGCGGCCCACCATGAAGCCGGTGATGTTCTGCAAGAAGATCAGCGGGATCTTGCGCTGGCAGCACAGTTCGATGAAGTGCGCGCCCTTGAGAGCGGACTCGCTGAACAGAATGCCGTTGTTGGCGATGATGCCGACCGGCATGCCTTCAATATGCGCAAAGCCGGTCACCAGCGTGGTGCCGAAACGGGGTTTGAACTCGTGGAACTCGGAGCCATCGACGATGCGGGCGATGATCTCGCGCACATCAAAGGGCTTGCGCGTATCGGTGGGGATGACGCCGTACAGCTCTTCTGCTGCAAATTTAGGAGCAACAGGTGCCTTCAGCGCGGGGGCCAGCGCCTTCTTTTGGTTAAGGTTGGCCACCGCGGTGCGGGCAATAGACAGCGCATGCAGGTCGTTCTGTGCCAGATGGTCCGCCACGCCACTAAGCCGCGTATGCACGTCACCACCACCCAAGTCTTCAGCCGTCACCACCTCACCGGTGGCCGCCTTCACCAACGGCGGGCCGCCCAAAAAGATGGTGCCCTGGTTCTTGACGATGATGGTCTCGTCACTCATGGCCGGCACGTATGCGCCGCCGGCCGTGCAAGAGCCCATGACGACCGCGATCTGGGCAATGCCCTCAGCGCTCATGTTCGCCTGGTTGAAGAAGATGCGGCCAAAGTGGTCGCGGTCGGGGAAGACCTCGTCCTGGTTCGGCAGGTTGGCGCCGCCGGAGTCCACCAGATAGATGCAGGGCAGGCGGTTTTGCTGGGCAATCTCCTGCGCGCGCAGATGCTTTTTGACGGTGACGGGGTAATAGGTACCGCCTTTCACCGTGGCGTCGTTGCACACAATCATGCAGTCCACTCCTGACACGCGGCCAATGCCGGCGATGACGCCCGCACACGGCGCGCTGTCGGTGCCATCGCGGTCCGGGTACATGCCCATGGCGGCCAATGGCGACAGCTCCAGAAACGGCGTGCCCGGGTCCAGCAGGTTGTGCACGCGGTCACGCGGCAGCAGCTTGCCACGGGCCGTATGTTTGGCACGGGCGGCGTCACCACCACCCATGGCAGCCTTGTCGGTCTGGGCATTCAGGTCGGCCACCAGCGCACGCATGGCGTTGGCGTTGGCAACAAAATCCGCCGAGCGGGCGTTGAGTTGGGTCTCCAGAATGGGCATGGGAGTTCCAGTAGAAGGTTTCAGAATTCAGATTGCATTTTCAGCCGGGTCGGCTGGGTCGCGCAGGTCATAAAGGTTGCAAATTGCGCCACATGTTATAGAGCCCCACGCTTGTCGCTACGCGTACTGCGCTGCCCCCGAGGGGTGCATTTCACCTTGGGGCGGCCCGGCGGTGAAAAAACTGCGGCACACTAGCGCCATGGTCGCACCTTCCTCCATTGCCGCTACGCCGATGGCCTTTGTACGTGCCATTGTGGCCGCCTACCAGCGCTATGGCAAGAACCCGAGCCAAGCCCTGCGCCAGGCACAGATTGCGCCAGAGCAGGTGACCAAGCCGGATGCCCGCATCACCGCCTGGCAAATGGAAACATTATCCGGCGCAGCCATGCAGGAGCTGGACGACGAAGCGCTTGGCTGGTTCAGCCGGCGCCTGCCCTGGGGCAGCTACGGCATGCTGGCCCGCGCCTCCATCAGCGCGCCCACACTGCACCTGGCGCTGACCCGCTGGTGTCGCCACCACGGCCTGATTGCGCCAGATATCGCGCTCGAGCTAAACGTGGCGGGCGACGTGGCGACCATCCGCATCACGGAACATTCCGAGCAAACACCCGAGGGTAGTGCGATGGTGGGGGATTTTGCGCAGGTCAAGGAGGAGCCCGCAAAGCGGGCGGGGGACACGGAGCAAAATCCCCCGCCACCGCACTACCCGGCGCGAGCAAGCAGCCTCCCACCCCACATGCGCGAATTCTGCCTCGTCTCCGTGCTGCGCAACATCCACGGCCTGGCCTGCTGGCTGGTCGATTCGCGAATTGCTTTGCTGGGAGCGCAGTTTCCGTTTGCAGCACCTGCACATGCGAGCGCCTACGCAGTCCTGTTCTCGGGCCCCACAAGCTTCGACAGCGGCCCGGTCAGCATCTCTTTTGACGCCCAATACCTGAAGCTGCCGCTGCGCCGCGATGAAAAGGCGCTACAACAAATGCTGCAACACGCTCTACCCCTGACCGTGCTGCAGTACCGCCGAGACCGCCTGCTGGTGCAACGCGTGCGCCAGACCCTGTCCAGCCACGCACAGCAAACCCACAGCGCCGAGGCATTGGCCACGCTGCTCAACGTGTCACCCCGCACACTGCACCGCCATTTGAAGGAAGAAGGCGCAACCCTGCAGGGCCTGAAAGACGAGGTGCGCCAAGGCCGGGCAATTGAACTGCTACACCGCACCGAGCGGCCGATCAAACAAGTTGCCGAGGCGGCGGGCTTTCGGAATGAGAAAAGCTTTATCCGTGCGTTTAAAAGCTGGACCGGGCTGTCGCCGGCGGAGTTTCGTAAGCAGGCTTTGCCGTTAGCACGGTAGACGCAAACCAACACCGCCATATACAATCGCCATATCCCACTTTGATGGAGGCTGACTATGTCCAACAGCACCGTTTTCACCAACAACCGAAGCCAGGCCATACGCCTACCGGCCGACATGCGCCTGCCCGCGTCTGTAAAGCGCGTCACGGTCCGGGCGCGGGGCATGGAACGCATCATCACGCCCATCGAAAACACGTGGGACAGTTTCTTTCTGGACTCACCCGACGTGCCGGAAGACTTTCTGCCCACACGCGCCAGCCAGGAGCAGCCGGACCGCGAGAGTTTGTGATGTTGAAGTATCTTTTGGATACCAACATCGTCATCTACGTCATCAAGCGCAAACCGCTCAGTGCGCTGCAACGCTTCAACACACACGCTGGCCACATGGCCATCTCGTCCATCACACTCGCAGAGTTGTTACATGGTGCGGAAAAAAGCACCGCCCCCGCGCAAACGCTGGCCGTGGTGGAAGACTTTTGCAGCCGTTTGGAAGTTCTGACCTATGGTCCCAAGGCGGCGCAGCACTACGGCAGCATCCGCGCTAGTCTGGAGAAGATTGGCAAACCTATCGGTGTTAATGACATCCACATTGCGGCCCATGCGCGCAGCGAAGGCCTGACCCTGGTGACCAACAATCTGCGCGAGTTCGAACGCGTGCCTGCCCTGCAGTTGGAAAACTGGGTTGACTGACCCTCTCGCCTCCTGAACAGCTTGTCCACGCCATTGGCGTGATTTATCCCCTTCCTGGCACACGCTGCCTCCCGTCAGTCCGTAGACTGGACCCATGACGATGATTGCCATAAACGACTCCACCACCATTGCCGACGCGTTTTTCCGCGCCACGGAACGCTATGCGTCCAACAGCCTGTTGGCCGTACCCGCCAATCCCGCACGCAGCTACGACCCGGCGGGTCGCGAGATTACGTATGCCCAGGCGGCCAACACCGTGCGCGGCCTGATGGAACGGTACCGCGCCGCAGGATACGGACTGGGCCACCGCGTGGGCCTGTTCCTGGAGAGCCGCCCCGAACACATGCTGCACAAGCTGGCACTCAACGCCTTGGGCGTATGCTGCGTACCCATCAACCCGGACTACCGGCCGCGTGAACTGGCCTATGTGGTGGACCATGCCAAGGTCGATCTGGTCGTGGCACTGACCGGCCGCCGGGAGGCGGTTCAGGCCGCACTTGCACTGACGCAACACCAGCCCCCGGTTGCATGGTTGGAAGACATGGCAAACCAGTCTCTGCCCGCCGCCAGCACACCCGCCCAGGCAGGCGAACCCACCGGCGACACCCCCGCCAGCATCCTCTATACCTCCGGCACCACGGGCCAGCCCAAGGGTTGTGTGTTATCCCACACCTACGAACTGGCCGCCGGCCACTGGTATGCCCACCAGGGCGGCCTGGGGACCGTGCGCGAAGGACAGGAGCGGCTCTACAACCCGCTGCCGCTGTTCCACGTCAACGCGTCCATTTTGTCGTTCTACTGCATGCTGCTCAGCGGCGGCTGCCAGGTGCAGACCGACCGCTTCCAGCCCAGCCGCTGGTGGGCCGAGGTGGTGGAGAGCCGCGCCACCATCGTGCACTACCTGGGCGTGGTCGTGCCCATGCTGCTGTCCCAACCCGCCAGCCCGCTGGAGCGCGCCCACTGCGTGCGTTTTGGTTACGGCGCGGGTGTGGAGCCGCAATTACATACGGTGTTTGAAGAGCGGTATGGCTTCCCGCTGGTGGAGTTGTGGGGCATGACCGAGATGGTGCGCCCGCTGTGCGACAACCATGCGCCACGCCAGGTCGGCACCCGTGCGTTTGGCCGTGCCCGCCCCGGGCTGGACGCCTGTGTCATGGATGAGAGCGGCCAGGTGGTGCCCGATGGAACGCCGGGCGAACTGGTGGTGCGCCATTCCGACGCCACCCCCCGCCGCCACTTCTTCAGCAGCTACCTGGACAACCCTGGCGCCACTGAAGACGCCTGGCGCGGCGGCTGGTTCCACACCGGCGACATCGTGACCCGCTCACCCGACGGCATGCTGCACTTCATGGACCGGCGCAAGAACATCATCCGCCGATCCGGCGAAAACATTGCGGCGGCCGAGGTGGAGGCACTGCTGCTGACGCACCCGCTGGTTGCGAACGTAGCGGTCATGGCCTTGCCAGATGACGTGCGGGAGGAAGAGGTCCTGGCCTGCATCGTGCTGAAGGAAAGTGCCGGTGCAAAGACTGCAGAAACTGCGCGCGCCCTGTTCGACTTCTGCCACACCCATCTTGCCTACTACAAGGCCCCCGGCTGGTTGTGGTTTGCCGCCGAGATACCCACCACCGGCACGCAAAAAATCCAGAAGCACCGCATCTTCCCCGAAGGCCAGGACCCACGCACCCTGCCCGGCATGTTTGACCTGCGCGCCCTCAAAAAACGCAACTGAAAATCGCAACCATGGCCATCACCCTCTACCACTGCGTCAGCGCCCGCTCCTTCCGCCCTTTGTGGCTGCTGGAAGAACTGGGCCTGCCCTACGAACTGAAGATGCTGCCCTTCCCGCCCCGCGCGCTGGCGCGGCCTTATTTGCAAGAGAACCCCCTGGGCACCGTGCCGCTGCTGGTGGATGGCGACAACCGCATGACCGAGTCGGCAGGCATCTGCGAATACCTGGCGGCGCGGCATAGCCCCGGCAACTTGAACGTGGCAATCGACGAGCCCGCCTATGGCAGCTACCTGAACTGGTTGCACATGAGCGACGCCACGCTGACTTTCCCGCAAACCCTGGTGCTGCGTTACACCCACTTCGAGCCCGCAGAGCGCAAACAACCCCAGGTGGCAGAGGACTACAGCCGCTGGTTCCTCGCGCGGCTGCGGGCCGTGGACGCCGCTGTGCAGCAACACGACTTTGTCTGCGCGGGGCGCTTCACCGCCGCGGATGTGGCGGTCGCCTATGCGCTAATGCTGGCCAGCCACCTGGGCCTGGATGCGCAGTTCACCCCGGCCGTTGCTGCCTACTGGGCACGCCTGCAGGCCCGCCCGGCGTTTCAACGCGCGATGGCGGCGCAGCACCAAGCGGCGATGGACCAGGGCGTACCTACAACTCCCGCGCCGGATATACGCCCCTGACGGCAAATCCTTAAGCCAAATCGGCCCCCAGCCCCCGGGAAATATAATGGTACCGCTATTGAAGTGATAGCAATGGCATGGTCTACAGCCGCGGCGTTGCCCGCTCAATGATCGCCGCACAATCCAGCCCCCGTGGCATTGCACCAAAGGTCAACCCACTGCTGTGCTCACCCAGGCGCGACGCACAAAACGCATCCGCCACGGCATGGTTGCCATACCGCACCAGCAGCGAGCCCTGTAACGCCAGCGCCATCTTTTCCACGATGCCACGCGCCCGGTATTCGATGGCCGATGGGTCCAGCAGCTCGCTGCCCAGGCGGGCCACGTACTGGTCCAGGCGGCGGTCGGTGCCAGCGGCGGCCTGCACTTCATCCATATACGCATCCACAGACCCCGCGTTGCGCCCCATGGCGCGCAGCATGTCCAGGCACTGCACGTTGCCACTGCCCTCCCAGATGGAGTTGACCGGTGATTCGCGGAACAGGCGGGGCATGATGCAGTCTTCCATGACGCCGCTGCCGCCAATACATTCCATGGCCTCATAGGCGTGGGCCGGTGTGCGTTTGCAGATCCAGTATTTGCCGACTGCGGTGCCCACACGCACCAGCATTTTTTCGTGCTCGCTGGCCTCGCCAATGTCCAGCGCCCGGGCGATGCGCATGGTCATGGCCAGCGCGGCCTCACTCTCAATAACCAGATCGGCCAGCACGTTTTGCATCAGCGGTTGTTCGGCAAGCAGCTTGCCAAAGGCCGAACGGTGCGCGCAGTGGTGCAGGGCCTGCGCCACGGCCTGGCGCATGCCGCCGCTGGACCCAATCATGCAGTCGAAACGTGTCATCGTCACCATCTTCAGAATGGTCGGCACACCCCGGCCTTCACCGCCCACCATCTGCGCGTAGGCACCGCGCAGCTCGGTCTCACACGATGCGTTGGCCACATTGCCCATCTTGTTCTTCAGGCGCTGGATCTGCAGGGGATTCTTGCTGCCGTCCGGGCGCCAGCGTGGCAGCCAGAAGCACGACAGCCCGTCGGGCGCCTGGGCCAGCACCAGGAAGGCATCACTCATAGGCGCCGACACAAAGTATTTGTGGCCCACCAGTTCGTAGGCCTGGCCGGGGCCGCTGGCGCCCAGTGCGTGGGCACGCAGCGTATTGGCCCGCACGTCCGAGCCGCCCTGCTTTTCGGTCATCGCCATGCCGACCGTGATGGCGGACTTTTGTTCCATGGGGATGTTGCGGTGGTCGTACTGCAACGCGGTGATCCTGGGCAACCATTGCGCGGCCAGTTCGGGTTGCTGCTGCAAGGCGGGCACGACGGCGGAGGTCATTGTGATGGGGCAACCGTGGGCCGCGTCCACCTGGCCCATCAGATACGACATGGCGGCGCGGGCCACGTGGGCTCCGGACTGCGGCGTGCGCCAGTGGGCGGCGTGCAGGCCGTGTTCGGTCGAGATCTGCATCAGGCGGTGGTAGGCGGGGTGGAAGCGCACCTCGTCAATCCGGTGGCCGTAGTTGTCGTGTGTGTAGAGCACCGGTTTGTTTTCGTTGGCCTGGAAGCCCAGCTCAATCAGCTCACGGCTGCCGGTCAATGCACCGAATGCCTGCAGCTGGGGCTCGGCCCAGGCGGCGCCCTCACGGGCCACGGCTTCGCAGAGGGCCACATCCTGCTGGTACAGGTTGTAGTCGCGCAGTGGCGGCGGCTGGTTTTCTACAACATGGGTTTCGGCCAAATGCCCGTAAGCAGTAGCCGTTGCGGTGGTATCGGTGGTGGTTTGCAACATCTGGATCTCCGGGTGCCGCACACGGGTGTTACGGCGTTGGACTATGGTTGATTACAGCCATGAATTCAAATTCATATTATGCATGGCAGCCCCACGCACCACCCCCAAATGACAGGCCGGACAGTCCTTGCGCCGAATCCGGGGAAGCAGCTTGCGCTACAGTGGCGCCTGTTCAAAAAAATGGCTCTGCGCAGACTCCACCATGGCTTACCGGCCCACCGAAAAAACATTGGCACGCAAGGCCGAAATCCGCCAACGCTTGCTCGACGCCTCTCTGGGCCTGCTCAGCAGTGGTGGCTTTGCCGCACTCACCATGGTGGCCGTGGCCGCCCAGGCGGGTATTGCGACGGGGGCGGTCTACAAACACTTTGTATCCAAGGACGAGCTGTGCTCCGAGGTGTTTCGTGTCGCCACCGAAAAAGAGGTGGCCTGGGTCCGCGAGATGGCGCTGCAGGGAGAGGGCTCGCCCAGCGAGCGTCTGTTGCGCGCCATAGAAGCCTTTGCCCTGCGCGCACTGCGCAACCCGCGTCTGGCGTTTGCGCTGATTGCCGAGCCGGTCGATGTGCTGGTGGACGCCCAGCGCCTGCGCTACCGCCTGGCCTATGCCGATGTGTTTGAGCAACTGGTGGACCAGGGCATACAGAGCGGGGAATTTGCCCCGCAGTTTCCCAGTGTCAGTGCGGCGGCGCTGGTGGGCGTGATTGCCGAGTCGCTGGTGGGACCACTGTCCTGGCAGTCTGCAGACCAGCCACCGCTGGAGACCGAAGCGCTGATTGCGGCGATCCAGGCGTTTTGCCTGCGCGCCGTGGTGGCGCCCAAACTCAGCTTTTAGCCGTGCGGCGGGCCTTTTGGGCCTCCAGCGTTTCGGTCGGTCCGCCCTGCCTGACCCACTCGGTGTAGCCCCCGGCGATATGCGCCACATTGGTCATGCCCATGTCCTGCAAGGTTTTGGCAGTCAACGCACTGCGCCAGCCGGCACCACAAAACAGGATGTATTCCTTGCCTTCGTCCCCAAAGATGGGCTTGTAATAGGGCGACGCAGGGTCCACCCAAAACTCCAGCATGCCACGCGGCGCGTGGAAGGCACCCACCACGGTGCCATCCGCCAGCTCACGCACATCGCGGATGTCGACCAGCTGGGTCTTGGCATCATCCAACCTGGAACGCACCTGGTCCACCGTGTACGTGCGAATATGCGCCATGGCCTGGTCAACCAGTGCACGGGAAGATGTGGTGATAGGCATGTTTATTGCACTCCTGCGCTCGGGGTAAATCCCATTGTTACAACCCTGCGTTCTCCGGATACTACCCCGCGCAGACCGCTATTTTTTTCCAGAACAGGATTCGTGTTGTTCCATCCATCCCCATTTGCCAGGGGCTTTTACCTGGCCTGCAGTGCGGCCCTCGGCTGCGGAACCGTTCCCCTGACTGCCCACGCACAGTTACCCCCCCTGCCTGCGGCCAAGGCCGCATCCGAACCATCGGCGATGGAGCGCTCTCAGCGCCAGTCGGACAACGTGTACCGTTTCATCAAACAGTTTGCCGACACCCCGCGCAAACTGGATCCCGCCGCCGTACGGCCCAAAACAGAAGTCGTGGCACCAGCACCCGCACCGGTCCGCAGGCCCGACCCGCAAACCATAGCAGCACCGGCCAGCCCCCAGCCCCCTCCGCCCGAGACAGCCCCTGCAGCTACAGCGGCCAGCACGGCCAACACCGAATCCGCAGCACCGGCACAGGCGGCCAGTGCCGCGCCGGAAGCCCCCGTCGCAGTAGCCGCGCGAGAGGCAGTTGTGGTCGAAGAAGAGGACCTGAAAGTCATCGAGCAGGTGCAGCCCGAGTTCCCGCGTGGCATGTCGGACTCGGTGGATAGCGGCAAGGTCACGGTGGCCTTCACCGTACAGCCCAATGGCACCGTCTCGGAGGCCTCGGTCGTTTCATCGACCCATCGCCGCCTGAGCAAACCGGCACGCGACGCCGTAGCCCAGTGGCGGTTCGCCCCCATCAAAACAGCACGCGCTGCGCAGGTCGAGATCGAATTTAATCTGCAGTAGCAGTGGAGTTGCCCCCACGCTCCGCGCTTCAGTTGGCCAGGGCGCGCTGGATGATGATCTTCTGCACGTCACTCGTGCCTTCATAAATCTGGCAGACCCGCACATCGCGGTAGATGCGCTCCAGCGGGAAGTCGCTGACGTAGCCATAACCACCCAGCGTCTGGATCGCGGCGCTGCACACCTTCTCGGCCATCTCGCTGGCAAACAGCTTGGCCATGGCGGCCTCTTTCAGGCACGGGCGGCCCGCATCGCGTAACGCGGCCGCGTGCCAGATCAACTGGCGCGCCGCTTCGATCTGCGTTGCGCACTCTGCCAGGCGGAAACCCACCGCCTGGTGGTTGAAGATGGCGGTGCCAAAACTCTGGCGGTCCTTGGCGTATGCCACGGCCACGTCCAGCGCGCTGCGGGCCATGCCCACGCTTTGGGCCGCGATGCCGATGCGCCCACCCTCCAGCCCGCCCAGCGCGATGCCGTAACCTTCGCCCTCTTTGCCGATCAGGTTCTCGGCGGGGATGCGGCAGTTGTCGAAATTGATCTGCGCCGTGTCGCTGCTGTGCTGGCCCAGCTTGTCTTCAATACGTGCCACCACATAACCCGGCGCGTTGGTCGGCACCAGGAAAGCACTCATGCCCTTCTTGCCCGCACCCTTGTCGGTGACCGCGATAACGATGGCCACGTCGCCATTTTTGCCACTGGTGATGAACTGCTTGACGCCGTTGATGACGTATTCATCGCCTTCGCGGACGGCCGTCGTGCGCAGGCTGGATGCATCGCTGCCCACATGCGGTTCGGTCAGGCAGAAGGCGCCCAGCATCTGGCCGTGGGCCAAGGGCACCAGCCACTGCTGCTTTTGCGCCTCGGTGGCGTAGCGCATCAGGATGGCGTTGACCGGACAATTGGTGACCGAGATCACGGTGCTGGTGCCACCGTCGCCGGCAGCAATTTCCTCCAGCACCAGGGCCAGCGTCACATAGTCCAGGTTGGCGCCTCCATAGGTCTCGGGCACGCAGATACCGTAAGCGCCCAGTGCAGCCAGGCCCTTGTGCGCATCTTTGGGAAAGTGGTGCTCCTTGTCCCACTTTGCGGCGTTGGGCCACAGCTCGGCCTGGGCAAAGTCGCGCACGGCATCGCGCACCATCTCTTGGTCTTGGGTCAGCAGCATAAAAGTCCTACCAGGCCAAGGCCTGTCCGTCATGGTTGATAAAAGTGCCATTGTGTTGTTGGCCCAAGCCGGCCACGGTAGCGCGCATGTCCGCGACGCTTTGCACAACATCCAGGTCGGCGCCGGCGCCGCCCATATCTGTCTTGACCCAGCCGGGGTGCATGGCGACACAGATGGCCTTGTCGGGCAATCCAAACGACATGTCCTTGACCACGGAATTGACCGCCGCTTTGGACGCCCGGTATAACCAATTGCTGCCATTGGCACGCAGGCCCATGGATCCCATCCGGGATGACAAGACCACCAACCGGCCCCCGGGAGCCAGCACCTCGGCCAATTGGGGCAACACCCGCATGGGGGCCAGGACATTGGTGCGCATCACATGGTCGAAAACGGATTCAGGCGGCGGGTCGCCAGCATTGCCACCGGCCAGCACACCTGCCACGTACCACACGGTGTCGATGGCCTCGCCGTCGAGCTGCCATCCCAGGCCGCTGACGCTGGAAACGTCGTCCAGATTCAGGGCCATGGGCCGTGCCCCCAGATCCTCGATGCGCTGCAACCCCGCGGCATCGCGGGCAGTGGCCATCACACGGGCACCCGTTTCGCGGTACTGCCGAACCAACTCCAAGCCAATACCGCGCGACGCACCAATCACAAGAATGTTCATATGGAAAACTGGCCTGTAGCCCCCGTGGAATATGATCTATCCGCTACTAACTTTATAGCATTTCCAACGCCACAGCGGTTGCCTCACCACCGCCAATACACAGCGTGGCCAGGCCCTTCTTCAGTCCGCGGGCCTGCAAAGCGTACATCAGCGTGACCATGATGCGCGCGCCAGACGCGCCGATGGGGTGGCCCAGCGCGCAGGCGCCGCCGTTCACATTCACCTTGTCGTGCGGCACGTTCAGCTCTTTCATCAGCGCCATGGGCACCACGGCAAAGGCCTCGTTCACTTCCCACAGATCCACATCGCCCACTTCCCAACCGGCCTTGGCCAGCACCTTTTGCGTGGCGCCGACCGGGGCTGTGGCGAACCACTCGGGCTCTTGCGCGTGGGTGGCATGGGCCACGATGCGGGCCAGCGGTTTGCAGCCCAGCTTGGCGGCGGTGCTCTCCTTCATCATCACCAGTGCCGCGGCGCCGTCGTTGATGGAAGAGCTGCTGGCGGCGGTGATGGTGCCGTCTTTCTTGAACGCGGGTTTGAGCGTAGGGATCTTGTCCAGCTTGACCTTGCCGGGGCCCTCGTCGATGGACACGACCACATCACCACCACGGCCCTTGACGGTGACCGGGGTGATCTCGGCCGCAAACGCGCCGGACTCGGTGGCCGCCTTAGCGCGCTGCACGCTGGCGGTGGCGAACGCGTCCTGCTCGGCGCGGGTGAAGCTGTATTTGGCGGCGCAGTCTTCTCCAAAGGTGCCCATCGAGCGGCCAGCTTCGTAGGCGTCTTCCAGGCCGTCCAGCATCATGTGGTCATACATGCGGTCGTGGCCGATGCGGTAGCCGCCGCGGCCCTTGAGCAGCAGGTATGGGGCGTTGGTCATGCTCTCCATGCCACCGGCCACCAGCACCTCGTGGCTACCTGCAACGAGCATGTCATTGGCAAACATGGCCGCGCGCATGGCAGAGCCGCACATCTTGGACAGCGTGACGGCGCCCGCGCTCTTGGGCAGGCCGCCCTTGAAACCGGCCTGGCGAGCCGGCGCCTGGCCCTGGCCCGCCATCAGGCAGTTGCCAAACAAAACCTCGGTCACCAGCTCCGGCGAAATACCGGCACGCTCCACCGCCGCCTTGATGGCCGCGCCACCCAGGTCATGCGCCGCGAGGCTGGAAAAGTCGCCCTGGAAAGCGCCCATGGGGGTGCGGGCTGCGCCGACGATAACGATGGAATCCGACATGCTGGTTTCTCCAAAATGGTTGACGTTTACGTAAACGTCAATTGTGACAGAAAGACGGTATAGCCGCGATAAACTGCGTCCATGCCTAAACCCACCCCCCACCTGTGCATGCGCCAGATAGTCGCCGGTCTTGTTCTGCTGACCACGGGCTTGCAATTGGGCGCGGAACCCGTCAGCACCCTGGCTCCGGCCGAGATTGAACGCAGAAACGCGGCGGCAACTTTCGTCCGGACCCAGGAGCTGACCCTGCAGATGCTGCGCGTGGAATGCGGCACCCTGATGCCCGCCGAGGCGCCGCGCGTAGAGGGCATAGCCAGGGCCTGGTTTGACCGCAACAAGGACGACATTGTCAGCGCGCGGGTCTGGGTGGACCAATACCTGTCCCACGCCAAGTCGATCAGCGCGGAGCAACACCAGCGTGAATCCAGTGCCATGCTGTCGTCGTTGTCCAGCGGCATTTTGGGCAACGCCAAGACCCACTTTCACCGCCAGCCGCCTTCGTCCGAAGGCTGTGCCAATGCGCTGCGCGCCTACGCCACACCCGAGCTGGATGTACGCAACATCGGCAACCAGAAGGGATACGCGCCATTTGGCGTATACGCGCCAGCACTGCGCGCTGTGCGCGAGGCCGCCGACTACCAGGTCCCGCCCCACATCAACACGCAGTACCAGGAGACCCTGGTGTTTCAACCCTTTGCCAGCATGGACGCCGCCAGTGCAGCCCGTGAACGCGGTGACCTGGCGATGATGCGCACCATCTACACCCGCATGGCCGAGCACGGTGAAAGCACTTCCGCACATGCCATGGGCCTGTCGTATTTGACCGTGGACGCGACCGCCAGGGACTATGTGCTGGCCTACCGCTGGTTTGCAGCCGCCTGGAGCATGGGCAACCTGGATGGCCTGAACGCGCTCGGCGTCTTGCTGCGCGATGGCGTAGGCGTGCAGCCCAACCCCCGCGTGGCCTACGGTGCTTTTCTGCTGGCGCAACAGGGGGCCCGGGACCAGGCTGCCCTGGACCGTAGCCAGCGCAATGCTGAGAGCATGGCGCCCAACATGACCAACACCGACCGTTTGTTGCTGGCCTGTACCAGCCTGAACGCGTTTGATGCACTGCTGCAAACGCCAGACACCGCACAGCCACTGGCCCCCAGCACGCTAATCGTGCAGGGTGAACGCAAACTGGGGCAGGTTGTGCAAGCCCTGGGCAGTGTCAACCTGGCCGATTGTCCCTAACCTGCGCCTGACCGGCTCCTGGCTCCCTGCTCATGCTGTATCTCTTGCGTATCGCCCTGCTGGGCGTGCACTTTCTCGTGGCCGGTGCGGTCAATCTCCTGATCGTTCTGCGCCGCCCCTTTGACCCCGACAACAGCCGCCTGTGCGGGCGTGTGTACTCGCTGCCGGCGCTGCGTTTTTTGGGCCTGCAGAGCGAGCTGCACGTGGACGAACTGAAGAAGCTGACCAAGCCCTGCGTCATCGTCGTCAACCACCAGTCCAATTTCGATCTGTTCATCCTGGGCAGCGTGGTGCCACGCCGCACGGTGACGATAGGCAAGACCAGCCTGCGCTGGATTCCCATCTTCGGGCAAATCTACTGGCTGGCCGGCAATGTGCTGATAGAACGGGGCAACGCCGCCAAAGCCAAGGCAGCGATGCTCAAGACCACCGACACGCTGCAACACCACGACACCTCCATCTGGGTATTTCCCGAAGGCACACGCAACCTGGGCCTGGGTCTGCTGCCGTTTAAAAAGGGCGCGTTCCAGATGGCCATCGCGGCCGGGGTGCCCATCGTTCCGATCTGCTGCAGCAACTACAAACGCACGATGCGCCTGAACCGCTGGCACAGCGGGCGCCTGCGGATTCGGGCACTGCCGCCCATCCCCACCACCGGGCTCACACTGGATGACATGCCGGTGCTAATGGAGCAATGCAGGGCGCAGATGGTGGCGTGTATTGAGGCGCTGGATGCGGGGGCGCATCCGCAGGGTCGCGTCTAAACCTCACCGCCTGTCGCGTACGTGGCGGCGGGCAAATCGTCCGCCTCGCTCACTTCAATACGGTTGCGCCCATTCTTCTTGGCGCGGTAAAGCGCTGTATCCGCCCGCTCTACCAGCGACTCCAGCGTATCGCCCGCACGCCATTGGGCGCAGCCGCCACTCAGCGTGACCTGAATGGTGCCCTGCGGGGTGGGTACGTGCGTGTCTGCAACACGCAGCCTCAGCCGCTCGGCGACCTGGATGGCAGTCTCCATCGTCGTGTGGGGCAGGAGCGCAATGAATTCCTCCCCCCCCCAACGACCGGGGATATCTGACTTGCGGAAACATTCCTGCATCCGCTGCGCCATCGCGCGCAACACGTCATCACCAATGTTGTGCCCATGCTGGTCATTGACGCGTTTGAAGTAGTCCAGATCAAACAACAACAGGGACAGCCCCATGCCGTAGCGCTGCTCATACTCCAGCGCATGGCGCGATTCGACACTGAAGTGCCGCCGGTTGGCCAGCCCGGTCAGCGCATCCACTTCGGCCAGTTGCTTCAACTGCCGCTCGGCGACCCGCCACTCGGTGATGTAGTGGTCAATGCCGATCACGACCACCGAGCCATCGACCGCCACACAACGCCGCTTGTTGACGACACGAAAAACTTCGTCGCCGGTGACGGGGTTGCGGCTCTGCTGCTCCTTGGAGACGATGGCGCCAGCGATGACTTCGCGGTCCTCTTCTTCAGACAAAGCGGCCCGGGCGGCATCTGCCGAGAGGTCGCGTGAGCGCAGGCCCACCACACTTTCGCGGCTGCGGCTCCAGTACTTGGCAAAGGCCTCGTTCACCATGGCATACACACCGTCAGCCGTTTTCACGTACACCGGGTGCGGGATCACGTCGATCAGGTTCTGCAGAAAATCTTCCACGCGGTGGCGCTGGGCGGTTTCCCGCTGCAGCACGGCCTGCAACTCCCGCTCGGCAATTTTCCAGCGGGTGATGTGTTGCTCGACCCCGACCACGACCGGCTCACCATCCACAAAGATCGAACGCCGTTTGCTGATGATGCGAAACACCTCTTCACCGGTTGCACGGCGCCGGGTATGGTCTTCCTTCTCGATATCGGTGCCTGCCAGCACTGCATCGTCTTCTGCAATGCTGTTGGCGCGCAGTTGCAGATCGTCCGGCGCGGCAGACGACGCGGCAAACCCCTTCCAGGTGGCCTTGTCCACCCCCCGGTAGTCCGCAAAGGCCTGGTTGATCATCACGTACTGCCCGCCCGCCCGTTTGATGAAAACCGGGTCGGGAATGACGTCGATCAGCCGCTGGATGAAGGATTCGGTGTGCGCGGGCACCGCTGCACTGCGGACCGCTTGCCGCAGGGCGTGCAGGCACACCAAGGCGGGCAGCAGGACGCTCAGCGCGGTCAGCGGCACAGCCACTCCGAGCGGAGCATCGAACGCAAACAACAGTGCTGACACCAGCAGCACCGGCAAAATCAGGAGCAAGCGCTCACGACCTGTATTGTTCAAGGTATGCATCCACATCTAGCAGCTTGGAGCAAGTGTGGCACGCCTCTGGCAGGTCAGCACATATCCAAAACCCTTGTCCAGGCGGCGTAGGCGGTGTTACAGCGTGGGTCTGGCGCGGGCCGGTATCGCACCAGACCGTTGCTCCCGACCCTGCGCGAACGCAACCACCAGTTGGCGGCAGGCCGCCGCCGGGTCCGGCGCTTGGGTAATGGCCGTGATAACCGCCGCCCCCGCCACACCCTGCGCAGCCACATCGGCCATATTGCGGGTATCGATACCGGCAATGCCGACCACGGGGACTGGCAACAGGCCGGCCCAGTAGCGCAGGTTGTCCAGCCCCTGCGGGATCCATGGCATGTCTTTGGACCGTGTGGCAAAGACAGGCCCACAGGCAATGTAGGACGGGCGCAGCGCCCAGGCGCGCGCAACCTCCCAATAACTGTGGGTACTGAGGCCCAGGCGCACGCCGGCACGGCGCAAGGCATCCAGATCTACCGTGTCCAGATCCTCCTGGCCCAGGTGCACCCCATAGGCGCCCAGGCGCAAGGCCAGGGCCCAGTGGTCGTTGACAAAGAGCTGGGCGCCGGGCGTGGCATTGGCAAGTGCAATGGCTTCTGTGACTTGCGCCTCCAGCGTGGGCGCATGCGGGTCCTTGATCCGCAATTGCACGGTGCGTATGCCAGCGGCCAATACGCGGCGCACCCAGTCTGCACTGTCGACAACCGCGTAAACACCCAGGGCGGGGTCTCGCAGCGGGCGAAACGCAGCGGGGGCCGCAGCCCGGCTTGTACCCGCCAACGGCGACAGCGGGGGCAGGTTGGTGGTGTGTTGTGCAAAGTCTGCCTGCGCATGCACGGGTCCCGCCCCCTCGCCCGCCGCATAACCGTGGCGCAGCGCGTGGGTCGTTGCCATCTTGGCCAGGACCACGGCGTCGGCCACACAGTAGCCGCTGGCCAGCGCGGCGGCGGCGGTGGCTGCAAACGTGCAACCCGTGCCGTGCTGGTGGGCGGTGTCCACCCGCGGCAGGCTGAGCCAGCCGCTGGCCTGGGGGCTGCCGAGCCAGTCGCTGGCCATGCCGTCCTGCTGCGATGCGTCACCACCGGTGATGACCACGGACAGCGTGTCCCGGCGTTGCCCCACCGTCAGCCCCAAGCGCACAGCCTCACTCCGGTTGGGCGTAACCAGCGTGGCACGTGGCAGCAATTCGTTCACGTAAACCTGCACCATGGCGTCGTCGGCGAAACCCGTGCCCGTGCTCGCACCGAGCACGGGGTCCACGACCAGCGGCACGGCCAGGCCCTGGGCGCGCAGGCGATCCACCCAGCGGCAGACCACACGCAGGTTCTCCACACTGCCCAGCAGCCCGGTCTTGATGGCTTGCGGCGGCATGTCCTGCGCCAGCGTGGCCAACTGGGCGTCCAGCAGATCCGCACTGACCGGCTCCACCCCCCTGACCGCCACCGAGTTCTGCGCGGTGATGGCAGCCACCACCGTACAGCCGTGCACACCACCGAAGGCGGCGAAGGCTTTGAGGTCGGCCTGCAGGCCCGCCCCGCCACCGCTGTCGGATCCAGCGATGCTCCAGACAATGGGTCTTGGGATACCGCCTTCCCCAGCAATACTTAAGCCAAATTGAGCTGTAGCCCCCGTGGAATATGAAGTATTCGCTACAAAAGTCATAGCAATATCGGATGACCCGCCACCGGCGTAGACGCCACCGCCATGTCCTGCTTGGCCATGACACCCGATACATACGCCAGCCGACCAGCCTGGATGCCCAGGCCAAAGGCGCGCGCCATGCGTACCGGGTTCAGCGCCTTGGCGACGGCGGTGTTGAGCAACACGCCGTCCAGCCCCAGCTCCATGGCCTGCACCGCGTCGGCGGGTGAGCCGATGCCGGCATCCACAATCAGCGGCACACCGGGCAGGCGGGCACGCAGCGTGCGCAGCGCACCGGGGTTGACGAGGCCCTGGCCCGAGCCGATCGGTGCGCCCCAGGGCATCAGAATCTTGCAGCCCACGTCCAGCAGGCGCTGGCAGCTGACCAGGTCGTCGGTGCAGTAGG
>JAZKDY010000171.1:0-18307 GCA_040387325.1 Pseudomonadota bacterium
CCGAAGTTGCCCTGGCCGTCCACCAGCATGTGGCGCATGGAAAAGTCCTGCGCCATACGAACAATGGTGTCGTAGACCGACTGGTCACCGTGCGGGTGGTACTTACCAATGACATCGCCCACGATACGGGCGGACTTCTTGTAAGCCCGGTTCCAGTCGTTGTTCAGTTCATGCATGGCAAACAGTACACGCCGGTGCACGGGTTTGAGTCCGTCGCGCGCATCGGGCAGGGCGCGGCCCACAATTACGCTCATGGCGTAATCGAGGTAGCTGCGCCGCATTTCCTCTTCAAGGCTGATGGGCAGGGTTTCTTTGGCGAACTGGGTCATGGATGGCTTCAGGCAATGTCGGAGACAACCCATGATTCTACGGCCCACAGGATGTCGTTAGATGGCAACAATCGGGCCAATTGTGTGTATGACATTGCAATAGCTGCCAAAAGTTGCCGTTCTGGTATGGCACAATGGCCTGAACGTCCCTATTTGGGGCGTCCCTAAAATTATTCGCAGCGATGCTGCAGTTTGTTACGCAAAAGGAACGCCATGAAACAATTGAATCGAGTAGCAATCGCCCTCGCTGCTGCCGTGCTCGCTACTACCGCTGGTGCACAGGAAATCCATAACTGGAAAAGCTCCGCAGGCGACGTCTGGAAGAATTCTGTTGGTGAATGCTGGCGTGATAGCAGCTGGACCCCAGCTACTGCAGCACCTGGCTGCGATGGCTACATTGCTCCTGCTCCTCCTCCTGCCCCAGCTCCAGCTCCAGCTCCAGCTCCAGCGGTTGCCACGCCTGCTCCAGCACCCGCTCCAGCACCCGCAGTTGCCAGCAAGGTGACTTACGCTGCTGACGCATTCTTTGACTTTGACAAAGCCGTGCTGAAGCCCGAAGGCAAAGCTAAGTTGGACGACCTGGCCAGCAAGGTCAAGGGCATCAACCTGGAAGTCATCATCGCTGTGGGTCACACTGACTCTGTCGGTACTGATGCTTACAACCAGAAGCTGTCCGTGCAACGTTCCGAAGCTGTGAAGGCTTACCTGGTGTCCCAAGGCATCGAAAAGAGCCGTGTGTACACTGAAGGCAAGGGCGAGAAGCAACCCGTTGCTGACAACAAGACCACCGAAGGCCGTAGCAAGAACCGCCGCGTGGAAATCGAAGTTGTTGGTACACGTACTAACAAGTAATACGACTAGCCTCGGCTAATCCTCAAAAAACCCGCCTCGGCGGGTTTTTTGTTGCCTGTTCAAAATATGGCGCGCCCAATCTGGACATAATTGCAGCATGAATGACACAGTGAATGCAGATCCGGCTGAGTTAGCCAAGTTTTCCGAGTTGGCCCACCGCTGGTGGGATATGGATAGCGAGTTCCGCCCGTTGCACATGATCAATCCGCTGCGGCTGGATTGGATCCACTCCATTTGCCCCCTGACCGGCCTTCGCGCGCTCGACGTGGGTTGCGGCGGCGGTATTTTGGCCGATTCCATGGCCAGACGTGGCGCTGCGGACGTGCTTGGAATCGATTTGTCGACAAAAGCCCTCAAAATCGCCCAATTGCATGCGTTGGAAGCACAAACACCGAATATCAATTACCGTGAAGTCAGTGCCGAGGCGTTGGCGGCGGAAGCGCCTGCAAGCTTTGATGTCGTGACGTGTATGGAAATGCTGGAGCATGTGCCCGACCCTGCGTCTGTGGTGCAGGCCTGTGCCGACCTGGTCAAGCCAGGTGGCTGGGTATTTTTCTCCACGCTCAACCGCAATGCCAAGTCTTTTCTGTTTGCCATCGTGGGGGCGGAATATCTACTCAATATGCTGCCGCGCGGCACCCACGAGTACGCCAAAATGATACGGCCCAGTGAACTGGCAGGTTATTGCCGCCAATCCAATCTGGATGTTCGCCAGACCAGTGGACTGGAATACAACCCGATAACAACGCGTTACTCCCTAAGCCGCGACACCAGTGTCAACTACCTGTTGGCCACTCAAAAACCTTTCTAGTGTTGTCTACTCCTGTGCTTTTTCCGGATATTGCCGCCGTCCTGTTTGATCTGGATGGCACATTGATTGATAGCGCACCAGATTTGGGCGCAGCTGCAGACCAGATGCGGGTGGCGCGGGGCATGCCATCCTTGCCCCTGGTTTCCTACCGCCACATGGCGGGCGCCGGTGCCCGGGGCATGCTGGACATTGCCTTTGGCATCACCCCGAACGACACCGGTTTTGATGCAATGCGGGAAGAGTTTTTCTCCAACTACGCAGCCTGCATGACCGAGCGCACCTATGCCTTCGACGGTGTACCGGAATTGATTGCCTATCTGGAGTTGAGGCAGTTGCCTTGGGGCGTGGTGACCAACAAGTCCTCTCGTTTTACCGATCCACTGACCCGTGCCATGCCCTTGTTTGTGAATGCAGGTGTGATAGTGAGTGGGGACACCACTCCGCACGCCAAACCGCATCCGGCACCATTGTTGGAAGCCGCAAGACAGTTGGGCGTGCCGGCAGAGCGGTGCGTGTATGTGGGCGATGACGAGCGCGACATTGTGGCTGGCTTGGCAGCCGGCATGAAAACCGTTGCAGCGAGTTACGGATATTTGGGGAAAAAGACCGAAATTCAGGCTTGGGGGGCACACGCCGAGATTAATTCACCCTTGGAGCTCTTGCAATTGCTGGCAAGCGCCTAAAATAGAAGACTTGGGGCTGCACTGGTTTCGACGTGGGTTCGGACGCGCAGCAGGGCATGTCGAGGTTCTGTTACCTCGTAAAACCGCAGAAAAAAACTAACTGCAAACGACGAACGTTTCGCACTCGCTGCTTAATTGCACGTGAGCCTCACAACAGCAAGCCGATAGGCTGGGCAAGGGTAGCGCAAGCTGTCCAGGCTGTGGGGTAATTTCATTCGGCTGGGCCCGCCTTGGGTGACTTAGGGCGGGTCGAGAAAATAGGTTACTGGCGTTTTGCATAGCGTGCCACTGCGCGATGTAAAAGGCGAGACTTAAACCAGACGGCTACACATGTAGAACTGTTCGAAGAAGGCTTGCGGACGCGGGTTCAAATCCCGCCAGCTCCACCATTACGACCGACAAAGGCCGCTAGGAACATACACCTAGCGGCCTTTTTCTTTGTCAAAACAAAACTGGGCTGGTCAGTGGTCATCCATTGTCAGCCACGCCTGTATTAACCATTGCCGCCGAGTTGCTGCAGCAAGCTGGTATCTCCTGCGCTGGCCTTCTGGCGCGCCACGGTAAACCACCAACTGCTAGCCAGGTGAAAGTCGTAAGGGCTGTAACCTTTGGCGCGGGTGGCCTTGCCAAACTCCTCAGCCGCTAGTTTGAAGTCCTTGTAGTTGGTATACGCAGCGCTTTGGCTCTTGGTCAACTCAATCCAATCCGCCTGGGGAATGGGGGCCTCACCCGCCACGGCCTTGCCGGTGCGTTGTGCTTCCGCTGCCGCCTTGGCGTGGCTTGCAAACGGACCTATGGACGTTTCCAGGTACACGATACCGTATTGCACGGCCAGGGCGCTGTCTTCTTGCATGCGTTTCACCCAGGCCTCGGTCAACTTGCCGGCGCTGGCTTCTGTCAATTTGTATCTGGCATAGACCTTGGTGTGCTGGCTCTCGGATGCTGCGGCCAACTCATTCACATACGTGGCGTAACGTTCCAGGTTGAAGCCCTGTATAGGCGCCAGCGAGGCGGCGCTGGGAGCGGCCAGCGCCATACGGCCGGTAGTAACGGGCGCTGTGGTGGGCTCTCCTTCGTCCTCGTCGTTGTCCTGTGGCAGGTTCAGCGCGACCAAGGGCTGGCCCAGCAGCGGCTTGGCCAGGTCGTTTTTGGCGATCAGGGCTTCCAGCTCCGAACCACGCTCCCTGGATGGCGGGTGGGTGCGAAAGAGTGAGAAGCTGTCGTCGCTGCCCGCAAGCTCCAACAATTTCTTCTGCAGCCGCACGGCCCCCATGGGGTTGTAGCCGGCGGCTATCGTCCATTCCAGACCTTGGGTGTCGGCCTCGCGCTCCTGGTCGCGGGAAAATGAACTGGACAAGACCTTGGCGCCGGTGCGTCCCACGCTGTGGCCCAGTTGTGATGTGCCCAGTTTGTAGTTGATGGCCGCACCCGCGATGGCACCCAGAATGCCGAGTACACCTTCGGTAGACTTGGTTTTGCTGATGTGTTCCTTGCCGTGGTGGGCGTACTCGTGCGCCAGCACCGCGGCAATGGCATCGCGGTCGTGCTGCAAGGCTTCCAGCAGACCCCAATTCAGCACCACCCAGCGCTCACCTTTGTGTTCGGTAGCATAGGCGTTGACGTCTTCCTCATCCGAAACGAAGAGGCGCAGTGTCAAGCCGCTAGCAGCGGCGAGTTTGCGATGCATATCGGCCAACTCCTGGTAGAAGGCCTTTTCGGATGGCTCTTTGGCAACGGCTGCCGCCTTGACCACGTCGACCAAGTCCTGTGCCAAGACCCCCATTGGCAGACTGAGTGCCACACCCAGTGCAGCTCCAATTGCCCAGCGGCGCAGCTTTCGTACAAACATGTGTTTTCCCCACCGCAAAAAAATACCAGCGCAAGGCTGGTTTGATGGGTAAATTTTACTGGCCGAGGTTCCTCCAAGCCGCGTGAAATGCCAGTTGACGCCCAGTTTGTAACATCTGCTTGCAAATACGCAGAGGTGCATGTAATATTCAGGTTAGCGGCAATGCTTTCAGAGATGATGCGTTGTCACTCGCAGCCAGCGAGGCGGCTCGAAAGAGCGAATCTGGCAAGGGCAAACTTGATGAAAGTCAAGGACGCAAAGCTTCCGGGCTACATGACTATGGTCATATGCCAGCGGGGTTGCCATCGAAAGTGGCTATTTTCGATGTTGCGTCGCCCTTTATTTGTTAACTCAAACTAAAGGCGGCTGTATGACCAAGCACTCCAACCGAAATATTCCTGTCGAGCAGTGGCCCGAGTCGTTGGATATTCTGCGTCACCTCGCAACACTGTCCGAACCCATCCCGATCAAGGATGTTGCGCATTACGTCAGCGCACCCGAAATTTCCACCCGCAACCGCCTGGCCAAGCTGGAAGCCCAGGGTACGGTGCGCGCACTGCGTGCGTCCGCCAACCTGGGTCCCGGCAAACAGGTGACCTGCACGCACTACGTCATCACCCAGTACGGCAAAGACTGCGCAGGTGGCCGCTCGCAAAGCCAGAGCCAGGCCTTCAGCGTCTGCGCAAACAGCGTTTTTTCCTGGGCTGCGGCAGTGGGCGCTGGTCAATCCATGAAGCGGTAAGCCGGGCTAGCCTACCTTTCGATGGCGAGCAACTCGACATCGAAGTTCAGTGTTGCATTTGGCGGCACCAACGCGCCGGCACCCCGCTCGCCATAGGCTGTAGCGGCGGGGCAGGTCAGCTTGGCTTTGCCACCGACCTTGATTTTTTGCAGCCCTTGGGTCCAGCAGCGGATCACCATACTCAGCGGAAAAACGGCGGGTTCGTTGCGCTTGTACGAGCTGTCAAATTCTGTGCCATCCAGCAAGGTCCCCCGGTAATGCACTTTCACGCGATCCACAGCTGTGGGCATGGGGCCAGTGCCCTGCACGGTATGCGCAATCATGACCCCAGAGGCCAGTGTTTCGCTCTCAGCGGCAGCGGATGCCTGCGTGCCATAGGTGGCGAATGAGAGAAGGACGGGAAGCAACAGTGAGCGTGGTGTCATGGTGGGTGGTGATATCAATTAAAGGCTTGTCATTGCGTTACGCCTGCAATGCAGACGCAGCTTGCTTGTGAGCACAGCAGGCTCCTTCAAGTTCCTGCGGCCAGCAATTCCAGCGCAGCGCCCACCGTTGCAGTTTCTACCGCCAAGGGTTCCAATTGGGCCGCCAGCGTTGTCAGGGCCGCAGCGCCATCGCGTTGCAACTGTGCAATCGCCTGGCCCGCATCCTTGGGTGACGCAAAGCCCAGGCTTTGCAGCAATACACGCCCTTGGGCATCCACAAACTTGAATCGGAACTGGCCATCGGCCTCACGGTATTGCTTGAAGCTGGGCAACGCTGCCTTGGCAACTTTTGCAGTAGCCGCTTGTGCCGGGTCTACCAGCTTGCGCAGCCCCACTGCCTGGCGCACGCTGGCCATGAGGGGTGTTGCATGTTTGCGGGCCTTGTCGGCACCTGCCAGCAAAATCGCTTCGATCTTTGCCGGGTTGTTCATCAGGTCCTGGTAGGTCTCGCGCATGGGTGCGATCTCACGGTCGATACGCTCCAGCAGGATCTGTTTGGCATCGCCCCAGGCAATGCCATCGGCGTAGGCCTTGCGCAGGGTCTGGGTCTCTTCTTCGCTGGCGAATGCCTGGTAGATCTGGAACAGTGCCGAGCCCTCGGTGTCCTTGGCCTCACCCGGCGCGCGTGAATCGGTAACGATGCCAGCAATCAACTTCTTCAACTGCTCGCGTGTCGCAAACAGCGGGATGGTGTTGTCATAACTCTTGCTCATCTTGCGGCCGTCCAGGCCGGGCAAGGTGGCAACCGATTCTTCGATCTCGGCCTGTGGTGGCACAAAGTGTTCGCCGTAGCGGTGGTTGAAGCTGTTGGCCATGTCACGCGCCATTTCGATGTGCTGGATCTGGTCACGCCCCACGGGCACCTTATGCGCGTTGAACATCAGGATGTCGGCACCCATCAGCACCGGGTACATGAACAGCCCTGCGGTCACATCCATGTCGGCGTCCTGGCCGGCAGCAGTATTCTTGTCCACCGAGGCTTTGTAGGCATGGGCGCGGTTGAGCACGCCTTTGCCGGTGACACAGGTCAAAAACCAGGTCAGCTCAGGGATTTCGGGAATGTCGGACTGGCGGTAGAACGTGACGCGTTCTGGGTCCAGGCCCGCGGCCAACCAGCTCGCTGCAATTTCCAGCGTGGAGCGTTGAATGCGGGCTGGCTCGTCAATCTTGATGAGTGCATGGTAGTCGGCCAGAAAGTAGAAACTCTCGACTCCTGCCGTCAGACTAGCCCGCACCGATGGACGGATGGAGCCGACGTAGTTGCCCAAATGGGGTGTGCCGGAGGTGGTGATGCCGGTGAGGAAGCGGGTGGTGGCCATGACAAATCCAGGAATAAGGATGGGGAGGGCGGAATGGACGTCTTACGACACCAAGGCCGCAAAGGGGTACAGCAGAATGTTCAACAGACCGTAGGTCAATGCCATAACGGGCTGCATCCACAGCGTGCTGATCACGCCCATGACGACCAATGCCATGACGACAAAAAACCCCCAGGGTTCAATACGGGAAACCAACTCTGCCTGGCGATGGGGCAACAGGCCCACCAGAATGCGCCCTCCGTCGAGTGGCGGCAAAGGGAAGAGGTTGAATGCAAACATGACCACGTTGACCAAAACGCCGCCCTGGCACATCTTGAGGAAGAACGGCTCCGTCACTTCTGCACCGCGGAGCATAAACAGGGCAATACCCCACAACAGTGCCATGAACAGATTGGCGCCCGGCCCTGCCAGTGCAACCCAGATCATGTTGCGTTTGGGGTTGCGCAAATTCCCAAAACGCACGGGCACCGGTTTGGCGTAGCCGAAAAGAAAGGCCCCTGACGTGGCGAAGTACAACATCAGCGGCATCAGGATCGTACCGACGGGGTCGATGTGCCGCATGGGGTTCAGAGAGATACGGCCCATTTTCCAGGCCGTGTCGTCACCAAAATGCCGCGCCGCATAACCGTGTGCGGCTTCGTGCAGCGTAATGGCAAACAGCACGGGCAACGCATACAGGGCGATGGTTTGAATCAGGTTTGCAATGTCCACGGGCTAATGTTTCCAGTTGGTTCTCAAAGGCCCAAGCGGGCCAGATCGCCTCGGCCCTGGCGGATCAGTTGGGGTTCGGAGTCGGTCAGGTCAATGACGGTGGTCGGCTCCAGCGCGCATGCGCCGGCGTCGATGACCCCGGCAATCACTTTCTCGAAACGCTCGCGTATTTCGTTGGCGTCGTTCATGGGCTCGGTCTCACCGGGCGCTATCAAAGTAGTAGCTAACAAGGCAGAACCGTAGAGGGCTAGCAGCTCCTGCAGCACGGTATGTTCCGGCACACGCAAGCCTATGGTCTTGCGTGACGGGTGGCTGACGCGTCGCGGCACTTCCTTGCTTGCTTCCAGGATGAAGGTGTAGGGCCCTGGTGTTGCGGATTTGAGAAGCCGGTACTGGGCGTTGTCTACCCGTGCATAACTGGCGAGTTCACTCAGGTCGCGGCACAGCAGGGTCAGGTGGTGTTTGTCGTCCACTCCTCGGATGCGGCGCAGGTTGTCCACCGCGCCCTTGTCGTCCAGATGGCAGACCAGCGCATAACTGGAGTCGGTGGGCACCGCCAGGATGCCGCCCTTTTCCAGCAGGGCCACGGCCTGTTTCAAAAGCCGCGCTTGCGGGTTGTCCGGGTGGACTTCAAAGTACTGCGCCATACCAAACCCGCCCTATTGGATGCGCGATGCCAACAAGTCCCACACCGGGGTCAGGTTGGCTGGCAAGAAGGGCAGGGTGCCGAGTTCGGTATGGCTTTCGTCGGGGCTGTGGAAATCGCTTCCACGCGATGCGGCCAGGCCGAATTCGCGGGCGGTGTCGGCATAGATGCTGTACTCGGGCACGGAATGGCTGCCCGTCACGACCTCCACGCCCTGACCACCCAGGCTCTTGAACTCGGTAAACAGCGCAAACTCTTCATTGGGCGTGAACTTGTAACGCGCAGGGTGGGCGATGACGGCCATACCGCCGGCGCCGGTGATCCAGGTTACCGCATCCTTGAGGGATGCCCAGCGGTGCGGTACAAAACCGGGTTTGCCTTCGATCAAAAATTTGCGGAACACCTCGTTGGTGTCGCGGCACACGCCGGACTCGATCAAAAAACGTGCGAAATGGGTGCGTGAAATCAATTCCGGGTTGCCTACAAACTTCAACGCACCTTCGTAAGCGCCCTTGATGCCGACCTTGGCCAGACCATCGGACATTTCCATGGCCCGTGTGTCGCGGCCACCGCGGGTGCGGCGCAGGCCCTCCACCAGGTCGGTGTTGGCGGCATCAAAACCCAGCCCAACGATATGGACCGTCTTGCCGATGAAGGTGATGGAAATCTCGGTGCCTGTCAGGTAACGCATGCCGCAGGCCTTGGCCGCAGCGGCTGCCCGGGTCTGGCCGCCGATCTCGTCGTGGTCGGTCAACGCCCACAACTCTACTCCGTTGGTGCTGGCGCGCTCGGCCAGGGCCTCGGGCGCGAGTGTGCCGTCTGAAACCGTGGAATGGCAGTGGAGGTCGGCGTTTTGTATGGGAGTCACCGTTACATTTTAGGCGCTGACCGGCATGGGCCTGTGGAATTCCATAGCAATACCGCTGATCGGGTGGGTAAAGCCCAACACACAGGCATGCAGTAGCAGCCGGGGCGCCATGGCGATGACATCGGGTGGTGCGTACAGCGCGTCACCCAGGATCGGGTGGCCGATGGCCTGCAGGTGCAGCCGCAGCTGGTGGGTGCGGCCCGTCAACGGCTCCAGCAGCACGTGGCTGGTGTTGCGCCCTGCATCGACATGCAGGCGTTGCAGGCGTGTGGTGCTGGCCTTGCCAGTCTCGTGGTTGATGACACGCAGCGGCCGGTTCGGCCAGTCCACGGCAATCGGCAGATCGATCACACGCCATCCGTCTACTGTGGGGTCGACTGCGCCGTGGACGATGGCCTCGTAGCGCTTGGTTACGGTCCGATTGGCAAAGGCCTCACTCAGCGCGCGCTGCACCGCCACGCCGCGGGCCATGACAATCAGCCCCGAGGTGGACATGTCCAGCCGGTGCACCACCAAGGCATCGGAAAACCGGGCCTGGACCCGGGCGCTCAGACAGTCTTGTTTATCGGCACCGCGGCCGGGCACTGACAGCAGACCCGAGGGTTTGTCCAGCACGATGACGGCCGCATCGGCATGGACCACGCAGATCGCCGGTTCTGCGGGCTGCTGCGCCTCAGCTGGCATCACCACCGGCAATCAGGCGCTGCACCGTCTCGCAAAACTCACTGACATCGTTGGGTTTGTAAATGAGTGCACTGGCCCCCTCGCGGATGGCACTCTGCTCCAGTTCGGGTGTCACATAACCCGATGCCAGTGCCACCGGCAGATCGGGGCGAATCAGTTTGGCGTCGCGCAGCAGGTCGATGCCGCTGTATCCGGGCATGTTGTAGTCGGTCACCAGAATGTCGTAGGCATGTGCATCGGCGCGCAGGGCGACCTGGGCTTCCTGCGGGTCAGTGAAGGTGGTAACGGTAAAACCCTTGCGTTTGAGCACCCGGGCAATCAGGAATACCAAGGCCTGGTCGTCGTCCACATACATGACGTGGCGACCCTTGCCGACGATGGGCTCGGGTGCTGCCACCTCTTCGGCGGGTGGTGGCACGGCGATCTCTTGCGTGGGTGGAAAGTACAGTGTGAACACGCTGCCTTCACCCGGCACGCTTTGCACGTCGATGGCGCCCTGGTGTGCCTGCATGATGCCGTGCACCACCGACAGGCCCAGGCCCGTGCCCTGGCCCACCTCGCGTGTGGTGAAGAAGGGCTCAAAAATCCGTGCCAGGGTCGCGGGCGTCATGCCGTTGCCGGTGTCACGCACGGCCACGGTCACGTAGTTGCCAGGCGCCAACCCCAGACGTCCGCTCAAGGGCTGGGCGAGCCTGGCACTCGCCAGTTCTATGGTCAGCGATCCCTTCTTGCTGCCAATGGCCAACAGGGCGTTGGTGCACAGGTTGAGCAACGCCTGCTCCACCTGTGTGGTGTCCGCCAGGACGGCCGCTGTCTGCGGTGCCATCAGCACCTGCAGGTTCACTAGCGGCGGCAGGGCCACACGCACCAGGCGGGCGGCCTCACGCACCACATCGTCCATGGCGATGGGCAGGCGCTTGGGCACCTCGTTGCGGCTGAAGGTCAGAATTTGGCGCACCAGGTCGCGTGCACGCCGGCCGGCTTTTTCGATCTCTTGCAAACTGGTCAGGGCCGGAGAGTTGGTTGCGGTGTCCTGCTTGGCCAGGTCCACATTGCCCAGGATGGCACTCAGGATGTTGTTGAAATCGTGCGCAATGCCGCCAGCCATGGTGCCCATGGCCTGCATTTTTTGCGACTCGCGCAGTTGGGTTTCCAGCGTCACGCGGCGGGCTTCAGCCAGCTTGGTGGCCGTCAGGTCGCGGGCAAAGATAGTGGTCACTTCGCCATGGGTGCCTTGCATGCCGCGGCGTGCAATCATCTCCGACACCGGCCGGTCCGAATGTTTGCGGGGCATCAGGCGCCGCTCCAGCGAGACACTGATCTCCACAAAGATTTCGCCCCCCAGCAGCGTAGTGGCCGCGAACTCGCCCAACGTGGCTTGTGTGGACACCCCTCCGCTGGCCAGTGTGGCCTCTACCTGTGGCAAAAACCGGCCCAGCTTGCTGCCCAGGGCCTGGTCGGCCGGGCACTGGAACAGGGCCGTGGCGGCCGGGTTGAACACCGTGATGCGCCGCTCTTCGTCAATGCACAAAATGGCATCGAGTGACGAGTTGATGATGGCTGCCATGCGGTTCTCGCTGAGCAGCAAATCCTCGTTGCGCTGCTGCAAAACTGCAGCGCTTTTTTGGAGCGCGTGGCGCTGGGCCAGCAGCGGTCCCTGGTCGATGATGGCGCAGATAAAGTGCGCCAGATCACCCTGCGGGTTCTCGATACGCGCCATGTGCAAGTCACCGGTAAAGGTGCCCTGCGACCCGGCCAGAAAGACGACCTCGCTGACTTCGCTGGTGCTGTTGGCCTTGGCATGTAAAAAAGCAACCGCCACGGCATCGGTATGTTCGGGCCCCACAAAGGGCAGCAAAAAGTGCAGCGGCGGGTCACTCTCCACCGGCTGGAACAGGCGTAGCGCCATCGCATTGCTGGCCATCACCAGGCCTTCTTCGTCCACCACCATCAGCGCCAGTGGCACGTTGGAGAACAGTGTGGCAAAACGCTCTGACGCGCCTTCGGCCTCCTGCTGGCTGTAGCGCAAGGCCTTGTTCTGCACCTCCAGCTCGGCCTGGTACTTGCGCAGGTCCTCGATCATCTGGGACGGTGCGTAACCATCCACGATCAGTCCTTGTTCGGCCCGCAGTGCGGCATCGGAGCGTTGCGCCGACCGGCTGACGACACGGAATTTTTTACGGCGGGAGGGTGTGGTCATGCGCCCAGAATCCAGGGGGTTGTTGTTCACTGTGGAGCTGTGGTGTAAGTGACGCGGTTGCCCGGTGCAAAACGGGAGGTCTGCAGGGGGCTGTGTGTGGCGATATAGGCGCGCAGCACGTCGGCGTCCACAAAACCGGTGTCCACGTAACTGGTGTGGCCTGTCATGTTGGGGTAGCCGTCACCGCCCACCGCCATGAAATTGTTGATGACCATCTGATAGGTTTTGTTGGTGTCTACCGGTGAACCCTGGATGCGGGCCTGGCTCACTTTCCCGCCGGTGATGACCAGATCCACCCCCGAGAAGTGTGGGAAGCCTCCGGCGCCGGGGTTCATGCGGGCCGCCGCATTCAGGTAGTCCAGCACCTCGGCACCGGTCAGCGTGAGTGTGGTCAGCGTGTTGCCAAAGGGCTGTGCCTTGAGCAGATCCTTGTAGGTGACGGTGCCTGCCGGGATGGAGTCGCGCAGGCCGCCCGAATTGACCACGGCAAAGTCGGAGCGGGTCTTGTCCATATTGGCATGGCCTATCAGCACCCCAAGGTTGGTCGCGGCCTTGCGCACCACGGAGCGGTCGCCGTCCAGCTTGGCGTCAATGCTGCCCACCGGCACCAGCAGTTTGGCCTGCCCGAATTGCTGGTAGGGCTGCAGCAGGGCCAGCATGTCAGGGTGTTCAGCAATCGGCGCGGTGTAGTGCACCAGGCGGGTGTTGCCACTGGCATCGGTCACCGGTTTCTTCAGGTTGATGGGAATCAGCGCATATTTGACCAGCGTGAATGTGCCATTGCGGTACTGGAAATCGGCGCGGCCCACGTATTTGCCCCACTCATGGGCCTGCACGATCCAGGCGCCGTTTTGCCGGTCCGGCTGGCAGGGCGTGCCCGGAACGTAGTCGGTGTTGAGCACGTTTTCGGCGCGCATACAGGCCGGGTTTTGGGTGTGGCCGCCCACCACCAGGTCAATGCCCTTCACAGCCCGGGCCATCTCCACATCACCGGGGGCCTGTATGCCGTGGCGGCCGTCCTCGTAATGGCCCATATGGGTGGCGGCTATCACCACATCGGCCTTGGCGCGCAGGGTGGGCACCAGCTTGGCGGCCTCCTGTATGGGGCTGCGGAATTCCACGTCCGGCATGTTGGCCGGATTGCCCAGCTTGTAGGTGTCTTGCGTGGTCATCCCCATCACGGCCACCCGCACGCCACCCAGCGTGAACATCTGGTAGGGCGCAAACATGCGCTCGCCGCGCTGGTAGATATTGGCCGACAGCATGGGGAACGCAGCCAGCTTGCGCTGCATGGCCAGCACGGCCGGGGGCTTGTCGAACTCGTGGTTGCCCACCGCCATGGCGTCATACCCCAGCAGGTTCATGCCCTTGAAGTCCGGCACGGCCTCTTGCAGGTCAGACTCGGGTACACCGGTGTTCACATCGCCACCGTCCAGCAACAGGCTGTGCCCACCGGCCGCGGCCACCTCGGCGCGTATGGCGTCGATGACGGTTTTGCGGGCGGCCATGCCGTATTCACCATCGTTGTTCTGCCAGAAACGGCCGTGGTGGTCGTTGGTGTGCAGGATGGTGATCGCAACCGTCTTGTCCTGTGCCGTGCCGCCGGGTTCGAGGTTTGCGCAGGCCACCAAAGCCAGCGCAACACTGGCAGTGAGGTAAGGCTGTAGGTTTCGCATGCTTGGATATTAGCGGGATTGCCTGCGAAGCCGGGCGTAAACCTACAGACGCAGAAAGAGTTTGCGCTGGTACAGCCAGCGCAGGGCCAGCAGTTGCAGCAGCAGCAGACCCAGGGCCAGCAGCAGGGGCTGCAGGTTGGCCGGGCTGGCGGTTATCCAGCCACCGAACAGGCTTTTCACGCTGTAGTCCCACATCACCAGGCTGGTGCCCAGGTAGACCAGGATCGCATTCTGGCCAATCCAGTACAGAGGCTGGGACAGGCGTGCAGGGCGCTGGCCCAGCAGCAGGTCACACACCACCAACAGCAGCACACTGATGCCGCTGGTCAGCAGTGTGAACGAACCCGTCCACAGCGATTTGTTCAGCGGGTAGAACGGGTGCAGCAGACAGGCCACCAGCACCAGCCCACCGCCCATGCCCAGCAGCTTCAGCAGTCGCCGCCGCGGTGCCCCCGCTTCCGTGCGCCAGATCACACCGACAAAAGCGCCCATCAGGCAGTTGCCGATGGCGCCCACCTGCGAGTACAGCCCCTCGGGATCAAAAGGCGCATTGCGGTAGGTGATGCCCGGCAACCAGGACTGATCCAGCATCGCGTTGAGCGAACCCGCTTCGGTCAGCGGCCATTGCAGTTGCACGGCGGAATACACCACCAGCACAACGGCTGTCAGCACCACCACCGTGTAGGTGCGCAGGTGCCAGAGCAACATGGCCGCCACAAACCACGCGATGCCAATGCGCCCCAACACGCTGGCATACCGCACGGCGGCAGGGTCGGCCGGCATGCCCGTGCCCCAGCCGTGGTTGTAGACGACACCCAGCAGCACCAACAAAAACAGCCTGCGCAGAGCCCGCGCGTACTGCGGTCTGCGGGCGGCCAGCGGCAGCCCCGACAACGAATGGCCCTGCAGGCCCAGGCTGACGCCGGAGATGAAGATAAACAGCGGAAAGATCAGGTCGTAAAACGTGAAGCCATGCCAGGGGCTGTGTTCAAACTGCTGTGCCACCAGCTTCCACACCGACCAGCCGGTCCAGGTGAACAGCGCGGCCGGCAGCAGCTCGCCCCCTATCAGCCAGAACATGTCAAAACCGCGCAGGGCGTCCAGTGCGGGCAGGCGGGTAGCGGCAGCCTTGGTGCTGGCAGGGGGCGGTGCGGGGGGATTGCTGGTCATGGGGAAAGAAGGTTTGTAAGGGCTGGATTATTGACAAAAAGCGTGCCGACCGGCGAGCTGGTGCGAACAAGCATGCAAAATCGTTGCACCCTTGTAACTTCTGAACTATCTATGCATTCCCTTACTTGTTTTGCAGGCTCTCTGGTTTTTCGATGCGCAACATTGCTCCTCGCCGTGACAGCCGTTGCGGCGCACGCACAGACGCCTGCGCAGCCCTACACGGTTGAAGTATGGGCCCGTGTGTTGTTCGACACGCAGGGCCGGGCCACCGAGTACGCGCTGGTGGATGAGGCCCAGTACCCGGCGCAATTTGCAGCGAATGTCAAAGAACGCGTGGCCCGCGCCAAGATTGAACCACCGCGTGATGCAGGAGAAGCGGCCACGCTGCGCAGCGGTGTGCGGCTGGATTTTCAGGTGACACCCTCGGCAGAAGGTGGCTCGGTCAAGATCGTTGGCCTGTCCATGGGACCCCTGCCCACCCAGCGGTATTACGCCAGTTACCCCAAAGATGTTGCAAAAGCAGGTGGTTGGGAGGGCGAGGTGCAGGCGCTCTGCACCGTCGGTAGTGAAGGGCGCTGCACTGCGATTGAGGTCAAGGCACTGCCGGGCATTCCCGAGAGCGTGCGCCGGTTCGCCAAGGCGTCACTGGAAGGCTGGACGTTCGAGCCCCAGCAGGTCAACGGCAAGCCCATTGAAGGCGAGTACACGCTGCGCCTGCGTCTGAACACACTGGACGATGCGCCTGAAGATTTCAGGCGTGACAAGTTCCAGAAGATACTCAATAGCCGTTGAAGCCCCGGCCGGCCCGGTACCGCCGTGCCATATGGAAAATTGGCCTGTAGCCCCCGTCGCATATAACAATGACGCTATAAATGTTATAGCGTTCACAAACTCGACATATACGGAACCTGCCAGGCAGCGGGGCGCGGGCGCATGAAAACCTGGTCGACCGCGTCTTCTGCGGCACGCAATTCTGCAGCACTGGCGCCACCCTGGCGCAGGCGGGTTTCCAGGTAGGCCAGCACGGCCTTCCACTGGGGTTGTGGACCGCCCAGCCGGGCGAACATGGCTTTGCTTTGCGCTACCGACTGTGTTGCCGCTGCGGTATCAAACGCCACCTCGAACACCGCGCGCTGCAGCCACAGCGTGGCGTGCCGGGGGCTATCTCCTTCTTGTGATTTTTCGAACTGCGTGAAGCGGTCTTGCAACCGTTGCACCGCTTGCTGGGGGTTGCCGCGCAGGGAGGCTGTCAGTGCTGCACTGCGCTGGACCTGGGCTGCCTGCTCCGGACTGGCGTTGTTGATCTGTGCCAGGTCGGCAAGCGCCAGACGCTGGGCCGATTCCGCCAGGTCCAGCAAGGCCGCGCCCGCCGCAGCGTCGGACACTCGGCGGTAAAAGTCGGCCCGCTCTGCACCGCCGGGCATGGCCTGGGGGGCGGCGGCGAGCAGGTGCTCCAGTCGTGTTGTGGCGGTTGGGACAGAAGTGATGCCCTGGCGGATGTCCGTGCCCAGCAGGTTGAGTTCAGCGATCAGTACTGCGGCGGTTGGCGCCGCGCTGGTTTTAAGCCGGCCCAGCAACGCGGCGTTGATGGCCAGGCATTCGGCAAAGCGCCCGGTCTCACAGACCATGCCCTGCAAGCGGTCTATGTATTTGACCGTCAGCGGGTTGTCTTTGCCCATCAGCGTATCCAGCTCCGCAATGATCTTTTCCATGCGGGCCTGTGTGCCTTCGTAGTGGCCCAGTCGGATCCGCATGGATTCCAGGTTGGCCCGCAGGATGAGGGCCGTGCGCACACGTTGGCCACCCATTTTGGCCATTGCCGGCAAGTCCGCCTCGATGGTGCTGAGCGTTTTCAGCGCCTCTCTCCACAGCCCCTGCTTGGTCAGCAGGATGGCGAGATCGTTGACATCATCCGCACGCATCGCCAGGTTGTCGGGGAACAGGCGGGTCATGATGGCCGCGCCTTCCACCATCCGCTCCTTGGCCTCCTGCATGCGGCCCACGCCGATGAGGTTGCTGGCGTGGCCTTGCACCAGGCGGCCATAGGCCTCGCTTTGTTTCCCGTAGCGGCGGGCAAACTCGGGCAACAATTGTTCGTCGATGGCCAGGGCTTCCGGGTAACGCCTGAGGCGGCGTAGTAGTTGGGCCGCATGTTTTTGCGCATCCAGTGCGGCGTCAGTGTCCGCTGATCCGGTTTGCACCAGCAGCGCATGCAATTGCTGCAGCTGTGCCAGCGCCACGGGGTCACGGTTCAGTGCGTCATTGGTGTCGGCCAGCCGCTCCAGCAGCAGCGCATGGGTTTTGGGGTCGTCGGCAAACTGCTTGCCCAGGTCTTTTTCGGACTGCTCCAGCAGCGTCAGGACCGAAGGCCAGTTGCCGCCATGTTTGTCCGGGCTTGCGCTCTGTATCAGTTCACCCAGATAGTCGGCCACCTTGGTGGCGCGCCGGGCCTCTGCGCTGGCCCGATCGGCCTGCCATAACGCGGCCACCATGCCACTGCTGACCGCCAGAAACGCCACCGATGCCAGCGCCGCCACCAGGCGGTTGCGCCGCAGCCACAGGCGCGTCTTGTATTGCCAGTTGCCGCGCCGCGCCTCTACCGGCAGGCTGTTGAGCCAGCGCTCCAGGTCGGCCGCAAAAGCGCCCACCGTGGGGTAGCGGTCAGCGGGATTTTTGCGCAGCGTCCTTGCGACGATAGCATCCAGATCGCCTTGGGCGCGGTCTGCGTCCGTGGGCCTGCCAGCCGTCGAAGACGGTGGGCCTTGCAAGGCCTTGGCGATGGACCTGGCCTCGGTATGCACGATGGCATGTTCCAGCGCCGCGCGGTTGCCACCGGCAAAGGGCATGGCACCCGTGACCAGTTCAAAGGCCAGAACGCCCAGCGAAAACACATCGGCCGCCACACCGGTGGCCTCACCCGTCACCTGCTCCGGTGCGCAGTAGCCCAGCGTAAAACCACGGCCGGTGAGGTGGGTCAGTGCAGTGGCGCCGCCGGCGTCCACATCGTCCACCAGCTTGGCAATGCCGAAGTCCAGCAGCGATGGTTCACCCGATGCTCCGACCACCACATTGGAGGGTTTGATGTCGCGGTGCACGATCAACTGACCGTGTGCATATTCGGTGGCACGGCACACCTTGAGCAGCAGGCTAATGCGTTGCAACAGCAGCGGTGCGTGGCGGGCAGCCCAGTCGGTGATGGGTACACCGTCGATGTACTCCATCACCAGGTAGGGCTCGCCCTGGTGGGTGCCGGCGTCCAGCAGGCGCGCAATGCCGGGGTGG